>JBKHAH010000110.1:0-8352 GCA_046542995.1 Bacteroidales bacterium | reverse complement strand
ATTCACTTTCTATTAGTTCAAACCGCATCCTTAGCATTTATCAGGATTCTTTAGGTCGCCTTTGGATTGGAACATCCAACGGATTGAATCTATTTAATTACCCAACCCGTTCGTTTAAAGTTTTTAATACTTCTCATGGACTTCCAAATAATGTAATCTATGGTATTCTGGAAGATAACAAGGGTAGCCTTTGGTTAAGTACCAACAATGGTCTATGTTGTTTTAATTATAATGGTAAGGAGAGCCCTATAGTGACTTCTTACACAAGGAACGATGGGTTACAGAGCAACGAGTTTACCGAAGGGGCTTTTTTAAGGCATAGTTCAGGTAGTTTAGTTTTTGGTGGAATAGGAGGGGTTAATTTTTTTAAACCAGAAGATATCAAGCCCAATCCAGTACCTCCAATTGTGAACATAGAGAGCATCTCAAGTTTTCGTAATGAGTTGGAATTAGGACAAAGGCATACAAAGGTTATAAATACTTACAACATTGAGAAGGTTGAAGTACCTTATGGTACTAATAACATTACCTTTAAGTTCTCTGCACTGCATTTTGATAGTCCTAAAGAGAATAAAGTTCTTTATAGGCTAGATGGGTTTGAGAATAGTTGGGTTGAGGCTGAAGAGAGTCAATTTTTTGCATCGTACACTAACCTTAGACCGGGTGATTATACTTTTAGGGTTATAGCGGCAAATAGTGATGGTGTTTGGAATCGTGAAGGAGCATCGCTTGAGGTTTATGTAAAACCTCCCTTTTGGTTAACATGGTGGTTCATAGGAGCGGTTATTCTTTTCCTTATATTGCTAGTACTTCTAATAATTCAACTAAGAACTAAACAATTAGTTCGGTTCCAAAAGATACTTGAAGACCGGGTGAAGATCCGAACAAGAAAACTTGAACAGCAAAAGGAGGAGTTGCAAACGCAGGCAGATGTAATGAAGATACTTTATAAAGAGATTGACAACCTTGCGCTTGTTGTAAACCAGACAGATAATGGAGTAATTATAATGGATGCTCAGGGGAAAATTGAATGGGTTAATTCAGGTTTTACAAAATTAACAGGCTACAATTTAAATGAATTAAAACAAGTTTATGGAGATACAATTCAACATGTAAGCACACATGAATTAATTGATGAATTTTTTGACAGGTGTATAAATACTGGCAAATCTATTGTTTACGAAGCTTCCTTTATTACAAAAGGCAAACAGGAAATCTGGTTGCAATCAACACTTACACCTATTGTAAATGATGAGAATGAGATTACCAAAGTGGTTGCTATTGATTCCGATATTACTGAGTTAAAGAAGGCGCATCAGGAAACCATTGAGATGATTGACGAGATCGTTGTCCAGTCAGAATTGATTCAAAATCAGAACAACGAGATAAAAGCCCAACGCGAAAACCTTGAAAAAACGCTAAAACAGCTTTATCAGTCAGAGAAGATGGCATCACTCGGTGTACTTACAGCAGGTGTTGCTCACGAAATAAACAACCCCATCAACTTTGTATATGCAGGAGCCAACATTTTAATGCGCGATTTCCTTGATATTGATCAGGTGCTTCAGATGTTAAAGAAAATTGATTCTAACAAAGAGAACGCCAAGGATATTATAGAGCAAATAATAGAAAAGAAGAAGGATGTTGAGTTTGATCAAGCCTTTCAGTCAATTGAGCAAACATTAAACGACATCCTACTGGGTGCACAAAGGGTTGCCGAAATTGTACAAGGGCTCAGCAGCTTCTCGCGGAGCGATACCGAGAATTTCACCACCGTAGATCTTCATAAAATAATCCATAGCACCTTAGTCCTTCTTCGAAACAAGTACAAGAATCGGATTGAAATTACGCAGAAGTATGACGACACATTGCCCGAAATTGAGTGTAGGGTTGGTAAGATCAATCAGGTACTAATGAACATAATTGGGAACGCAATTGACGCCATTGAGAATACTGGCAATATTACTATTACAACCAAACAAACCAATGGTAACTGTATAATCAGTATTAAGGATAATGGCACTGGAATACCCGAAGATGTGGTTCCAAAAATATTTGATCCATTCTACACCACAAAGAAGGTTGGTGCGGGAACAGGCCTGGGGCTATCAATATCCTTTGGGATAATTGAGGAGCATAAGGGCAATATTGAAGTGAAAAGTAAGGTTAACCTTGGTTCTGAGTTTATCATAACACTTCCAATTAAGCAGGAGGAATGGGATGAAGATAAGAAGACCTAACGATTAAGAAGAAGGGCTGAATTAAGCTTTTTTTGAGCTGAAACATGATTGAGACATATTAATTAGTTACCTAAGCAATTTCCTGAAATGGAATGTAAGGCCATCTTCTCAATCAAGTTTTAATGAATATAATCTCAAACGCCACTGATGTATGAGGAAGATTTTGGATTACGGAATGGGAATTGATCTTGAGGTGCTTTTGTATAGTTTCAACCCTTTCCACAACAAAATAGTTTGGGCAGGGTGATATGCTTTTTAAAACTATTTAGAACCAGCGCGGAAAAATAAATGTTTTTAGTAAAAGAGCAAAGGAACGGAGATTATTATATCTTTGCCAGTACACCAATTAAACCATAATGATGAAGTATAATATTCTTTACGTTGATGATGAGGACATTAACTTAAGAGTGTTTAAGAATACTTTTAGACGCGACTTCAATTTATATTTGGCAAGCTCAGCAAAGGAGGGCCTCAAAATATTGGAGGAGAATCAGATTGATGTCGTGATTACTGATCAACGTATGCCTGAGCTTACTGGAGTTGATTTTTTGAAAGAGATTCATCGCCGTTACCCTCACATTCCCCCAAACCGATTGATTGTTTCCGGATTTGCGAAGGATGATGAGATTGAAACCGCTTTTCAGGAGTATAGGTTATTTTCATTCATCTCTAAACCCTGGAATGGCGAGGAACTTAAAGACACTATTATTAAAGCCATTGAGCATGGAAAAGAATAAGAAGTTTACAGTACTTTATGTTGATGATGAGGTTAGCAATCTAAATATTTTTCGTAACACTTTCCGCCGTGAATACAACGTGCTAACAGCATCCAGTGCAGCAGAAGGGTTAAATATACTTAGGGATAAAAATGTTGATCTTATCCTAACTGATCAAAGAATGCCCGAAATGGATGGTGTCAGCTTTCTTAAGGAGACCATTGGGCAGTTCCCTGAGCTTAACCGGATTCTTATTACCGGCTATACTGATTTTGATGCTTTGAAATCTGCAATAAACGAAGCAAAGATATTTCAGTACATTCAGAAACCTTGGAGAGAGGAGCAGTTACGGAATATTATCAATAAAGCGCTAGAGATTTATGTTCTTAGACAGGAGAATGAAGATTTAAACAACCAGCTTAAAGAAAAGAACCAGCAACTGGAAGCAATTAACGAGGATCTCCTAGAATTTGATAAGCTAAAGATGGATTTCCTTTCCATAATTTCTCACGAAATTCGTACGCCTTTAAATGGGATTTCGTGCTCTGTTGACCTTATGAAACGCGATTTTGGAGATGATGATTCCGAGTCGCTGGTTTCATTAATTAATATACTCGAAACATCGGTAAACAGGCTTGAAAAATTCTTGCTTTCAGCAGAAAGGATCACGCAGCTCAAATCACAAAAATACCCTCTTATGAGAGAGGCTATCACTCCAGAGAATATTATTGACAGGGTAATAGAAAACAACCATGAGAAGCTTTTAAATAAAAAAATAGTACTCGAAAAATCAATTAGCAATAACCCTGAAATTTTTATTGACATTAAGCTTATTACCTATAGTCTGGATGAGATTTTGGATAACGCCATCAAGCAATCGCCTGAAGGCGAAAAAATTATTTTGAAGACTTATAATGAGGATGGGTGTCTTGTTATTGAGATTAAAGATCAGGGTAAAGGTTTTACGGATAAAATGCTAAAGAATGCTTTTGAAGCATTTGTTAGCGACAATAAGAATGAACAGCATAAAGGGTTAAGCCTGGCCATTATTAAGCACATCATGGAGAACCACTCAGGTAGCATTGAGGTTTCCAACAAGCCTGATGGAGGAGCAAGGGTTATGCTTCGTTTCTGCCTAAATGCTAATAATGATGAATAATAATGGTGAAAAACCATTAATTTTCTCTTAACACGTACTCATCGTACTCAAGCTCAAAGCGTAGCTTATGGCGAGACTCTTCCTGCGCAAGGCTAAGGAATAGATCCTTTACGTAGTCGCTCGGTGCTTGTTCCGATAGTTTAAGGTAAAGTTTAAATGCCGCCTTCTCGCGTTTCATTGCCAGTACAAGCGCCTGCTCGTAGGTCATGCTTGACGTTGGCTCGGTCCTAACTACATAGTCTGATATTTTTAAATCGGCAACCGATTCCTTGGGCAGGGTGAATATCCCTTCCTCCTTAATCTGGGTAAGGCGCTTCTTATGCCCAATCTCTTCGCGTGCAAACTGTTCAAAGGTTTGCTGCATATCCTCGGAGTGAGCATTCTTGGCAAGCTCCGTATAAAAGTCAACGGCACTTTGCTCATTTTCAATAGCAAAATCGATAATATCGTTGGTGCTTGTGAAATTATTCATATTAAATTGTTTTTATATTATTTGCCAGTTCTACTTCTTTCGTCTCCAATCTTCTGTCTTCTATCTACCGTCTCCCCTCATTAAAACCCATTATCAAACTCCATCATAAGGTAGTCGCAACCACTACTAAATAGTGAGCGGTTAAACCTGCTTGTTGTATTGGCGAATTGATGCTTGTTTTCTTTCTGTTCGTTTGGTAGTAAAGACAGGGCTTCGTTCCTCACATCCTCAATATCATTTAACCCATTTAGCCCAAATGCTTTAAGCAACAAGATTAGTTGCTGAACATTATCTTTTTCTACTTTTGGCTTTAATCCTGATTCAAACTCCTGTATTGCATGCTGTGTATTCGTGAACGATCCTCCGGTTTCAAACCAGAGCGATGCAGGTAGTATTAGGTTCGCTCGTTTTGCAGTTTCAGTCATGAAAGCATCCTGAACCATAATAAATTCTGCTTTATTGAAAGCATTTGTTATTGCCTTATTATCGCCCGATGTTCCCACTGGATCTTCGCCAAAAATCAGGAGGTTACTAAATTCACCATTAAAAAATTTATCGGCAAAGCAACCATCATCTTTTTTAGGAATTGACTCTACGCCCCACTTCTCTTTAAGCTTGCTCACTAGGTCGGAATTTGATATTTCTTGTATACCTACTCCTGTTTTTGGTCGTACGCCCATGTCGAATAGCCCATGCGAGTTGTTCTTCTCTTTTAGTGCAATTATACCGCTGGATGTTTTCCCTAATTTGCCGGTTATCATGGCTAGGTTCTTAATTTCCTGTGCGGTTTGCTGACTTATTTCTCTTTCGGAGAATATGAGTACAGCATTCATCTCTTTGTTAAATTTCTCAGCAAACTCCTCAATACACTTGCCATTGCAGTCACATGCTGCTTTGCATAGCTCGTAATAGTTATCAGAAAGCAGCTCCTTCTTATACTTATCAAATCCTTTGCAGTTATCCTTAATAAACAGGCTGTTTTGTAAATTGCTTGAAATTAAATAATGATTTACTGCCCTAGCAAAGTGATAGTATGAGAGGATGTGAATAAACCTGCTCGACTTTTGTTTTAGTGTTGGAATCACTTTGGTTGATATGGTTTCAAAGGGAATTTTTGCCGAGTTAACCATATAACCAACCACGGGGTTGTATCTATCTATCTCTGAGCCAAATAGAAAAACTTTGCTAGCCCCTTTAACTTGCTCAAAAGGAGTGTTATGAGATGAAATATCCGCATAGCCCGATGCTCCGTGAAGATAATGGAAACTGTTCACGTTATTCGTTCCTACTGCTGCGCGAGCAAGTTTCTGAACTAAATACTGCTCCTCGTTTGTTAGCCTTGCACCAGCAAAAAATGCTGAACTGTTAGGCTCAAAAGTTTTTAGTTTCCCTTCAATTAGTTTAAATGCATTCTCCCACGATATCTCTCTGAACTGGCCGTTCTCTTTCACCATAGGTTTAGTAATTCGGTCGGTACGGTTAAATATTCTATATCCAAATTTACCGTACATGCAAAGATTTCCGTCGGTATTAACCATTCCTTCGGCACCTGTAACCTTCATTATGTAACCTCCTCTGTGGTGGAAAGTTAGTTCACAGCCAACCGAGCAGTATGTACATATTGTATTGAAGGTTTCCATTTCAACTGGCCCGGGTTTAAAAGGCACATTTTCAGTGAGCGCCCCTGTTGGACAAGCCGAAAGGCACAAACCGCAGCTTTCGCAGGTTGTTTCCGAAAGATTATTGCCTATGGCTGGTGCTACGTAGGTTTCAAATCCTCTTTTAATAAGTGTAAGTGCATTGGCACCAACAACCTCTTTGCAAATCCTAACGCAGCGAGAGCAGAGAATACACTTATTGTTGTCAATTTCAATATAAGGGTGATTAAAGTTTACTTCGTACTCCTTATGATCTCCAGCAAATCTTTGCTGATCGGAATTGTATGTATCGGCATGTTTTTTAAGATCACAATCGAAGTATGCTATGCATCCGCATTCAAGACAGCGGGCGGTTTCATTTTGTGCCTGCTCCTTGGTGTATCCTAATTCCACTTCGTGGAAGTTATGCCTTGCTTCAGCCTCAAGAACGGGCATCTCCTCGCGTAGTTGCTTTTGGTAACGGCCCAGGTAGTCGTCTGAAGTTTGCTCTTTAAAGTTGTCCTTCTTACTTAAAAATTCTTTTTTTGGTGGTTCTACCGTTTTTCCCATAAGGAATTGGTGGCAGGTATGCGAGGCAAGCCTGGCTTGAGCAACAGCCTCAATAAGCGTAGCGGGGCCCGTAACACCATCGCCTGCAGCAAAAACTGAGGGGATGCTTGTTTGTAGGGTTTTTGGATTGGCATCAATATCGCCCCATTTGTTGGGTTTTAGCTCACCATCCTTGGCATGCTTATTAATGTCATCCAGAAAATTTATATCTGTTTTTTGGCCAATGGCAGCAAGAATATAATCAAACTCCATTTCAAATTCAGAACCTTCCTTTGGCATTGGCCTTCGACGCCCCGAAGCATCGGGAGCACCAAGCTCCATTTCAATTAGGGTCATGGATTTTACTTTTCCCTCACTATCCTTATTAACACGAACGGGGTTGGTAAGGAACAGGTATTCAACGCCTTCAAGTTTCGATTCATGAATCTCAATTGGGTTGGCAGGCATCTCCTTTTCTGTACGTCGGTACACAACCTTAACATCGGTGCTTCCGCAGCGAAGGGCAGTACGGCAGCAATCCATTGCAGTATTTCCGCCACCAACCACAGCAACCCTCTTTCCTTTAAAATCATAGCGTTGCCCTGTCATCTCCATATTCCGGAGGAAGTCAATTCCGGAGAATACATTCTCAGCATCCTCGCCCTCAGCCCCTAATAGCGTTCCACGTTGCGAACCAATGGTAAGGATCGTAGCATCATATTTATCGGATATTTCCTTAAAGCTAAAGTTATCTCCTAACTTTTTATTATAGAATATTTTTGCACCCAACTCAGTTACTGCATCTACTTCACGTTGTAGCAGATCGTTTGGTAATCTGTATTCAGGAATACCATAACGTAACCAGCCCCCAGCATAGGGTTGAGCTTCGTAAATATCACATTGGTGGCCTTTTTGTTGAAGGAAGTAGGCTGCTGATAGTCCGCCAGGACCTGCCCCAATTATTGCTACATTTTTACCAGTTGATGGGGGAATCTTAGGAACAAATCGGGTGGGAGAGTTCAAATCCATATCGGCGGCAAAGCGCTTCATATAGTCAATTCCCACTCCCGTTTCTTCATCTAATAAGTTTCGCCTACAGGCTACCTCACAGGGTCGCACGCATACACGTCCGCAAATTGCTGGTAATGGGTTGGTTTGCTTAATCAGCTTAATGGCCTCGCTGTATAGTTCCTTTTCTATAAGCGATATATAGCCCTGCACATCAACTCCGGCTGGGCAACGCTCGCGACAAGGTGCAACGCAGTCGGCATAGTGATTGCTCATAATCAGGTCAAGAGCCGTTTTTCGTGCTTTTTTAATACGCTCATTATTGGTATTTATGCTCATTCCTTCGGCAACACGAGTTGAGCAGGAGGGTTGCAGGCTACGTTGCCCTTCAATCTCTACCACGCATACGTAGCATGATGAGTATGGGTCAAGGCGAGGATCGTGGCATAGGGTAGGAATGTTAATACCATGCTGCTTGGCAATGTCAAGAATATATTCGCCCTTATTGGCAGTTATTGGCTTGCCGTTTAGAATTATGTTGATTTTGTTGGTCATATTTATGTCAGTTGTC
>JBKHAH010000029.1:0-35692 GCA_046542995.1 Bacteroidales bacterium | reverse complement strand
CCTAAATGCTCAGGTAGCCTACCAGCACGTAAGCGACAGGGATATCTATTTGTTTTTAGATGAGCTTGCAGGCATTCATGTTATTGATATTGCCACGGTAGTAAAGCCCTATAGCCGAAGCAAGATAGCTGGTTACCTTCACGAGGCAAACTTGCAAAGGGATGAACTAAGCCGGACGCAAAATTCAAGGCTAAACCATTATTTACAAGAGTACGCCTTGGAACTTAATAAGCTAAAGGAAGGGCAAGGTCAGCTGGTAAAACGAGACTCTACGCTCTCTGTTCATTTATTTCCTCCAGAAGTTTCCTATCGAGACACCTTTTTTACGGCGTTAATCCGCCCGGTATATGGAATTCGGTACTTTTCTTCAACCAACGAGAATTTTTGGACCTCATACGGAGGGGCTGAGGCCATATCGTATGCTGGCGATAACTGGTCGATATATGCCAGCCTTCGTGATAACTATCAGGCAGGACAAAAGCTATCGCAACCAACCTACTTAACACAAGAGTTTGGAGGTACATACAAGGGGTTAACAGGCGGTGGGCAAGGAGGAGAATTCAGTGAGATGAGGGGAGGCATAACCTGGTCGTGGAGTTGGGGCTCCTTGGGGCTGGTGAAGGATCATCTGGTATGGGGCGACAACCAGAATGGAAGTAATATATTCTCAGGCAGAACACCCTCCTTTCCTATGGTTAAGCTTAACATGAACCCTGCAAACTGGCTGGAGTTTAACTACTACCACGGATGGCTGGTATCGGAGGCTATAGATAGTGTTAACTCCATATTCCCCGAAATAGGAAATGCACGTACCGTACAAAGAACAAAGTATATTGCTGCCAACATGTTTACACTTAAACCGTTTAAACGCTTTCACTTTTCCGTAGGAAACTCAATTGTTTATGGTGATATGGATGTTCAGCCAGCCTACCTTATTCCCTTTTTCTTTTACAAATCGATAGTACATACCGTTCACTGGGGGTCGTCGTTTCAAAACAATGCCCTTTTTGCAAACGTGAGCATCAGAAGCATTAAAAACCTGCATCTTTATGCCACAGCCTTTGTGGATGAGTTTTCAATTAAACGGGTAGGCGATCCAAACAGGAATAACTTCACCAGCTATAAAGCTGGATTATCCCTAACAAACTGGCCCCTTCGCAATGTTACTATTGGCGGAGAATATACTTTTACCAAACCGATAACTTTCCTTCACGATGAGCCAACTACCAGCTTTAGGAGCAACAGGTATAATTTAGGGCATTACCTACAAGATAATGCAGAGGAACTTTTTGCAACCATTCGTTATTACCCCGTTAGCACGCTTCAGCTCTCAGCATCGTGGACCTATGCACGTAAGGGCAAGTACTACGAATATATCAGGGGCATGAGGGATCCGCGTATTGATGAGCTGGATGTTCTTGAAGAGATAACATGGGATAGCAGGAGGCTTGAACTCATGATTCAGTACAGCCCATTCCCAAACACACGGGTTTTTGGTAAATATATAGCAAACAACACTCAGGGCTACGATGTTGATGGCCGAACTTCTCAGGATTATCTTGATCTTTTCTCACCTCCTTATCTTCATGGAGAAACCCACCTTTTTGAGTTTGGCTTTGGCATGGGGTTTTAGAGTGGTTTTACTACTGTTATGTTAACTCTAACATGGCATCATTGCGAGTTTGACGTTTTTTCTATACGAAGCACTACTTGTCCATCTGCCTCTTAAAACTATACTATTACCCTTTCCCAAAAAGTTGCCTTACCAGCTCTTCAAGTTTTGCCACGCCAACCAGCTCAATCCCTTTGGCTTCACTCAGCTCCTTCTTCATGCTGTATTTGGATATAAAAATCTTTTTAAACCCAAGCTTTGCAGCTTCTGCAATTCGTTGATCGACCCGGCTAACCTGCCTGATTTCACCAGAAAGACCTACCTCGGCAGCAAAGCAGTACGTGCTTGATATGGGTAAATCGAAGTTTGATGATAGCACAGCGGCCACCACGGCCAAATCCATTGCCGGATCGCTCATTTTTAGACCACCGGCAAGATTTAAGAAAACATCCTTGGTTGCCAGCCTGAATCCGGCCCTTTTCTCCATAACAGCCAGCAGCATGTTTAGCCTCCGGGTATCGTAGCCGGTAGATGAGCGTTGGGGCGTTCCGTAGGCTGCCGTACTAACAAGTGCTTGGGTTTCAATTAAAAAGGAGCGTGAGCCGTCCATGGCGGCTGAAATGGCCACCCCGCTCATCTCCTCATCGCGGTGCGATAGTAGAATTTCCGAAGGGTTGGGAACCTCGATTAGCCCCGCCGATTGCATCTCAAAAATTCCCAGCTCCGATGTGGAGCCAAAACGGTTCTTTATGGAGCGTAACACTCGGTATAGGTAATTTGTATCGCCCTCAAATTGAAGAACAACATCCACAATGTGCTCAAGCACCTTGGGGCCAGCAATGCTGCCATCCTTGGTAATATGACCAATAATGATTACGGGTATTCCTATTGTTTTTGCATACCGCAAAAGTGCCACTGCACACTCCCGAACTTGCGATACGGAACCGGGGGTTGAGTCAATCGTGTCGGTATATAGCGTTTGTATTGAGTCGATAACCAGGAGTTCGGGCTCAACATTCTTTGCCTGGGTCAGAATATTGTCCAGCAGGGTCTCGTTAAGGATTAAGCACTCCTGATTGCCATCTGAGAGCCTATCGGCTCGGAGTTTTACTTGCTTTGCGCTCTCCTCTCCCGACACGTAAAGCACCTTTAAGCTGGTTAGCTTCAATGCCATTTGCAAAGCGAGGGTAGATTTTCCAATGCCAGGCTCTCCTCCCAAAAGCACCAATGAACCGGGAACAAGCCCACCTCCCAGAATACGGTTCATCTCATTGATGCCCGTATTTATCCTCTTCTCGTTGCTTGATTCAATGTTTTTAAGAGGCATGGGCGTTGCGCTTCGCGACACATCAACTAAGCCGGCGCGAGGCTTACTCGTGCTTACACGTTCCTCCACATAGGTGTTCCACTCACCGCAAGCAGGGCATCGGCCAACCCACTTAGCAGATTCGGCTCCACAGTTCTGACAAACGTAGCTGGATTTTACCTTGGCCATCCTCTAATTATCTAATCGCAGCAGCAAGGATTATCGGACTTAGGCTTAACAGGCTCATCGGTATCAACAATAAATACATCGCCCTCCCACTCTTTAACTTGCTCAAATGCCTTTATTTCTGTTTCAATGGCATGCTTGCAAGCAGTAATAGCAACTGGTTTAACCTGTTCAACCAACTTGCTGGGATTTTCTTCGTCCACTATAAAAACTCCAGAAACCAGCATTTGCGCTGCAACAGCCAGCGCTCTGTTACACTGATGGTTTTGGGGGTTTCCAGCACCCTTGTGTTTGGATACCAACTCGTCGGGTTTAATTGCTACGAGGAGAACATCTCCCTTGTTGGCCGCTTGAATAATCATTTCAATGGTGCCAGGTTTTAGCACATCAAAAGTACCATAGGCAAGTGAGATACTTTTATCTTTAAAATGCCAGAAGGCAACCATTCTTTCTAATTCCTCAGGGCCTAGAATCTTTTTGTTTAGTATTTCCCTTTTATCCATTCTACTAATATCTGTTAGTTAAAATCTTAATCACAAAGTTAGCCAAAAGAGTTTTTTAAACTAATAATGAGAGTCAAAAAAAGGTCTATTCATTTTGAGCAATTGGGTTTTTCATGCCCTTTGCAAAAAGGAGCAGCATAAAAGCAATGCTCATGAGGATGAACAGGATTGTTTGTGATTCATGTGATATAATGGCAAAAATAAGCCCATCTTCCCAAGTAATACCATAAAGACCTAATGCCATGGCGGTGATTACATGAAATGCACCAAATCCACCTTGAACAGGGGCAGCCATTCCAAACGAACCGACAACCATTAGGAATAGAGCATCGATAGGACCAAGCTGGGCGGTTGCGTTGGTTGCAAAAACCAGGAGCCAGGTCATAAGCCAGTAGAGCACCCAAAGAAGCACCGTATAAAAAAAGAAAGTTTTCCGTTTCTGCATTTTGTAAACAGATTTAACTCCATCGACAATACCCCAAAAGATGCTGGATATCTTTCTGTTAAGATAGGTTCCAAAAACGTTTCGCTTAATGAGTACTATTAAAAATGCTAGTAATACTATAGCTAGAATGGAATGCAAGGTAGAATATGATACCAGCGCAGCTATCTTAGACCAGATAGGTAATAATGCTTTATCTAAAAGAAACGCTCCAAAAAAATCGAGCCTAATAAAAAACACAATGGCTAGCAGCGAGAAAATAGAAATAATATCGAACGCTCTTTCAACAATAACTGTTCCTAGTAGCGAGTCGAGAGGAATTTTATCGGTTTTCTTAAGGGAGGCGCAGCGGGCAACCTCACCAATTCTTGGGAAAATTAAATTGGCAGAATAACCAATTGCAAGCGCACCCAAAGTGTTTTGTAAGGAGGGGTTATATCCTAGGGGTTCAAGCAGCAATTTCCATCGTAATGCCCGCACGGTGTGTGCAGCAAACCCAACAATCATTGAAAGGATAACCCAAAGATAGTTTGCTTTTTTAAACCCTTTTACCAGAATTTCAAAATCAACATCCTTGAAAGCATAGTAAAGCAGGACTATTGCAAGTAAAAGGAAAATTGTAAGGGTAATTATACTTCGGGCAGAGAGTTTCACTTTAGCACTATGCTTATTGTTAGTTATACTACCTTGTTGGTTTCAGTATCGGGGAAAATTATTGTGGGCTCAAAACTTTTAGCTTCCTCAAAATCCATCATAGCGTAGGACATAATAATTACAACATCCCCCTCGCTACATTTACGGGCAGCGGGGCCATTTAAACAAACTTCACCAGAGCCTCTTGTTCCTTTTATTACGTACGTTTCAAGTCTTTCCCCATTGTTGATGTTTACAACCTGAACCTTCTCGTTTTCAATAATATTTGCCGCATCCATAAGATCCTCGTCAATGGTAATGCTTCCCACATAATAGAGGTTGGCCTCTGTAATTTTTGCCTGATGAATTTTTGACTTTATAACTTCAATATACATCCTAATTACTATTTATCCGTTTTAAACAACACATTATCAATAAGCCTAACATCTCCAGCCTGAACGGCGATGCAACCTACTATACTTTTTGCCTCATCCCAGGAACTCAATGGTTCTAACGTTTGGGCATTGGCTATTTCAAAATACTCTACATTAAGCAACGGGTTGCTATTTATCTGATTTACTACCCAACGAATCGTTTCTTTAACGGAAAATTCGTGCATTTTGTTTCGTGCAGCAAATAACGTTTGAGCTATTATTGGTGCGTTTTCTCGATGCTTAGTAGTAAGCAATGCATTTCTGGAACTCATGGCAAGCCCATCGTTTTCGCGTACAGTTGGACATGCTACAATGTTGATGTTATAATTATAGTCTGCAATCATTTTTCGAATAACCGCGAGCTGTTGAAAATCTTTCTGACCGAAGTAAGCACTTGTTGGTTTTACAATATCAAAAAGCCTGCTAACAACTTGCGCTACCCCATTGAAATGACCAGGGCGATGCTCGCCTTCCATCACCTTATCAAGGATTCCGAAATCAAAAACCCTTTTATCGGATGTAGGATATATCTCTTGCTCGCTGGGAGTGAACACGTAGTCAACATTAACATCCTCGCACTTCTTTAAATCAACTTCAAGTGTTCTTGGATAGTTGCGTAAATCGTTAGGGTTATTAAACTGGGTAGGGTTAACAAAAATGCTAACCACAACCATGTGGTTCTCCTTCTGTGCTTGCTTAACAAGTTTTAAATGACCTTCATGGAGAGCTCCCATGGTGGGAACAAAGCCTATTTTTTCACCCTTACTACGATGTTCCTTTAGAATATCTTGTAGCTGCGATGATGTTTCTATTGCAATCATATACAACTATTTTAAAAAATCAACGTGCAAAAGTAGTTCTTTATCAAATAAGCGCCAAATAGCGTGAATTTATCTGAAGTAACTACACTTCATTAGAAATAAAGTTACATCAATTCAATTTTGATAATTTCTGTTTTTTACGTATCTTTGCAAACCCAAAAGAAATGGTCTCGTGGCCGAGTGGCTAGGCAGAGGTCTGCAAAACCTCCTACAGCGGTTCGAATCCGCTCGAGACCTCAAAAAAAAGGATGCGATATTCGCATCCTTTTTTATTATCTCTTATGAAGGCCGCACTCTTTCGTTTCGGGATTTTCCCACCACCATCTTCCTGCCCTTACATCTTCTCCCGGCTCAATGGCTCTAGTACAGGGCTGACAGCCAATGCTTGGAAAACCCTTGTCGTGAAGAACATTATAGGGAACATTATTCTCCTTGGCATAGTTCCAAACATCGTCCTCTGTCCAGTCAATTAGAGGGTTTATTTTAACCAACCCGTTTGCACTGTCCCATTCCACTACCTGCATGTCGGCACGAGTAACCGATTGCTCGCGACGAAGCCCGCATATCCATGCATCTAGACCAGCAAAGGCTCTCTTCAATGGTTTTATTTTTCGAATACCACAGCACTCCTTCCTATTCTCCACAGAATAGTAAAAAAGATTAATTCCCTTCTTATTCACCATCTCCTCAACCTCTTTATAATCGGGGAAGTATATTTTAATATTAAATCCGTACTTACTGCTGGTCCTTTCAATGAGATCATACGTTTCGGGGAAAAGGCGACCTGTATCAAGGGTAAAAACAGTTACATCATACTTAGCTTCTGCCAGCATGTGTGTTAAAACCTGATCTTCAATACCTAAGCTTGTTGACAAGGCTATTTTTCCGCTAAACTCATTAATACAAACATCAAGGACTTCTTCAGGGTCCTTTCCAATAAGCTTTTCATTCAGATTTTTAACTTTACTTGCAATATCCTTCATGTAATTTGTTTTTTAATTATGTGGCTTACATCTATAATATTATGACACTTATAAAAGATTATTGAATTTTTAGTCAAAAAAATTGACTTCAATTAGGCAAATGTATTATTTTTATAAATAAATACCGTAAAATAAATTCTTTTGTGTTAACTTGTTCTTTTTAAAAGAATACTATAAATAATTTTGACTATGAAAAAAATTATTCTTTCACTTATACTGGTATCTTTCACGCTTTTTAGCATGAGCCAAACCAGCATACTTGAGGTTGTTTCCCCGGCAGGGGGAACCTTTCAGGGAACAGATATTTCCGTAAGTTGGACGCTTGGTGAGCCTGTTATAGAAACTTGGGTTAACGAGGAGGCTGGAATAATGTTAACATCTGGTTTTCAACAGGGTAATTTTGCCATTACCTCTGTACCAAATCAAATGCTGTCTGATTTTTCTGTAAGCATGTACCCAAACCCATCAAAAGATGAGACCAGCATTCAGGTTAATCTTCCAGAACTTGGTAAAGTAAACATTGCTGTTATTGACCTTACTGGTAGAAAAGTAATCAACGAACAGTATGAGCAAGGTTCACATGAGCATACGTTTAAGCTTAACGTATCTGGCCTGAAGGCAGGAATATATCTTGTTAGAATTCATTCGGGCAGCAAATACGCAAGGGTGCTTAAGTTAATCAAAGAGTAGATTAGCGTAAATATTTACCACGAAAGCCATTACTAAATTAGTAGTGGCTTTTGTGGTTTAATGCAAATGAACTAAAGAGGTTGTGTTAAATCGAAATCGGCCTGAAAAATCAGCTTATCATCATAGTAAAGTTGGTATGACAACAAGCTGAGATCCTCCGTAAGAGCAACCCTCCATTGTCTATAGTTACCATCATCTAGCATGCTTAGGGTATGCTTATCTGATGGGAAGTTCTGCCAGTAAGCGTTGCCGGTACTATCGGCAAACCCACCGTAAAGGTTTTGGTCTTCGGGCGTACCATCGGGATGCCTGTGGTCGTGCTGGAAACGCAGCCCATCGTCTTCCATAATAAACTTCCAGGTTCTTGAATGATCATCATCGAGGTGAAAGGGGATGTAAACCCTGTCGTCCTCGCAAACGGTAACATGCATTACAAACTTTTTATGAGCCCAGCTCTCTCGCCCCTTCTCAATATAGGCCTCCCTTCCTCCAAACGATTTTCCGCAAAGGCTGGCCAGATTATTTAGAAATGCCAGCTGATTTTCAGAAACGGTGGGCTCTTGTGCTTTGGAAGAATTCGTATTATTTTGACTTGGCGAACCGCATGAAATTGCAAAAACGGCAAGCATCATTACTGAATAAATTCTCATCATATCCTGTTCGTTTATCTCTTTCGTTTTGCTCTACTTCTCGGTTTTGGCTTTGATTTAGGCTGAGGCTGTTCTTCATCATTAATTAAACGGAAGTCGAGCTGCTTTTTAGGGAGATTGGCTCGCCAAACCTCAACCTCAATCTCATCGCCCAGCTGAAACTTTCGGTTATTCTGCTTTCCAACTAAACAGTAATTATCCTCATCAAACTCATAGAAATCGTCTGTTAGCTCCCTAATGGGCACCAGCCCTTCGCACTTTGTCTCTATTAACTCGACAAAAAGACCAAAGCTGGTAACTCCGGTTATAACACCATTGTAATTTTGGCCTACCTTGTCAGCCATAAACTCTACCTGCTTATACTTTATTGATGCGCGCTCAGCATCGGTGGCACGTATCTCCATGTCGGTAGAATGCTTGCATAGCCGTTCAATCTCCTCCTCTTTCTTAGGATCTCCACCTTCAAGGTAATGAGCCAGCAGACGGTGAACCATCATGTCGGGGTAGCGGCGAATGGGCGATGTAAAGTGGGAATAGTAGGGGAACCCCAGCCCATAGTGTCCAATATTATTGGCAGAATATTTGGCTTTAGCCATTGAGCGCAGCGCTAGCGTTTCAATTAGGTTCTGCTCCTTCTTGCCTTTTACCTCGGCCAGAACTTTATTTAAGGATTTTGATATTTGCTTATCGGAACCACCCTCAATGCTATATCCAAAACGAGAGACAAAGGTTCTGAATGTTTCGAACTTTTCAGGGTTGGGCTTGTCATGAATACGGTAAACGAACGGTTTCCTTTTCTGATTCTCTTTCTCCCTGCCAATAAACTCAGCAACTCTTCGGTTTGCAAGCAGCATAAACTCCTCAATAAGATGATTGGCCTCACGCTGCACCTTAAACGATACGCCTAGGGGCTTGCCATTCTCATCAAGGTCAAACTTAACCTCGGCTCTATCAAAATCTATTGCTCCGGCTTTGTACCGTTTCTGCCTTAACTTTTGGGCAATTTTATGGAGGGTTAGAACCTCATGCGCCATTTTTCCATCACCGGTATCAATTATGTTTTGAGCATCCTCATAAGCAAACCGTTGTTGCGAAAGAATTACGGTTCGTCCAAACCACTCCTTCTGAATGTTCCCCTCAATATCCATTTCGAAAACTGCAGAAAAGCAGAGCTTCTCCTCATCGGGACGCAGGGAGCAAATAAAGTTTGAGAGCCTCTCGGGCAGCATGGGTACGCACCTATCAACCAAATAAACCGATGTTGCCCTGTCAACCGCTTCATCTTCAATTGGTGTATTTGGCTTTACGTAGTGCGTAACATCAGCAATATGAATACCAACCTCGAACGTATCTTCATTAATGCTTTTGATTGATAGGGCATCGTCAAAATCTTTGGCATCAGCGGGGTCGATTGTGAATGTAGGAATCTTCCTGAAATCGCGCCTTTTATCAATCTCTGCCTTGGTGATTTTCTCGGGAATTTTTTGCGCCAGCTTATCAAGCTCCTCCGGGAAACGATAGGGTAGCTCAAACTCAGCGAGTATGGCGTGCATCTCCACCTCGTGTACCCCTGGGTTTCCTATTACCTCAATAATTTCACCAACAGGATTCTTTGCATGCTTGGGCCACTCCACAATTCTTGCTGTAACCTTCTGTCCGCTTTTCGCTTTTTTTAAACCGTCCCTTGGAATAAAAATATCGTATTGCATAAGGCGGTTATCGGGCACAACAAAAGCATAGTTACGCTCAACTTCAATAGTCCCTACAAAAGTGCGTTTGGCTCGCTCAACCACCTCAATAACCTCAGCTTCCAATCGCTTTCTTCGCCGCTTAGGTATAACAGCAATCTTAACCCTGTCGCCATGTAAAGCATGGTTTAAATTATGCTCAGGTACAAACACCTCCTGATTATCGTCGGTTTGCACGTATGCGTTGCCATCTCTCTCCATTTCCACCGTTCCCTCTAGTGCGCTCGATAGCATTCCAACCATGAACTTACCGTTGTAAACTTCCTGTAGCGCACCCTGATTGGCAAGTTCATAGAGCACTTCGTTTATTAAAAGCTTGGATGTAGGATCCTTTGCTTCAAGCTGTTTAGCTATTTGCTTGTAATTAAAACTTTTTGTTGGATCCATTGAGAATATGCCCATAATGGATTTCATTAGCATATTCTTGTTGAATCCTCTGTTCTTCTTGTCTTTTTTCTTCTTTTGTCCCATTATTTATCCTCTTTGTATATCTTGTAAAGATATAAATTATTTAGTGGTTTTTTATATTGTGTATCAATTTGGTAATGAACAAAAGTTGTTAGACATCCTTGTATTTAAATTAGAAATGATTGAACTCTTAATTTTTTACTATATTTTTACTGCATGGGATTACTAGGAAAAAATAAGTTGAATAAGGAGCTTGGTCTGGTTGATGTGTTTGCACTCAGCACGGGGTCAATGTTTAGCTCTGGGTTTTTCCTTTTACCAGGATTGGCGGCTTTTTATGCTGGGCCGGCAGTATTTTTATCCTATCTAATTGCAGCATTTCTTATTCTTCCTGCCATGTTTAGCATTGCTGAGCTTGCAACAGCCATACCAAGAGCGGGAGGCGTTTACTTTTTGCTCGACCGAAGTTTGGGCCCAATGATGGGGGCTATTGGTGGTATCGGAACGTACCTGTCGTTAGTTTTAAAAACAGCATTTGCTCTGGTTGGTATTGGCGCTTATACCGGTATTTTTTTTGATGCCCCCATTAGGCTCATTGCCATTGGACTTACAGCATTCTTCATGATTCTCAATATTGTTGGGGCTAAAAAGACGACCGGGCTCCAACGCTTTCTGGTGTTTTTTCTCATTAGCGTTTTAGTGCTTTTTATGGTGGAAGGTGTGCGCGAACTTTTTAGCCATAGCGCATTGAAACTATTCCATCAGCAATACACTCCTTTTGCTCCGCATGGGCTTGCTGGTATTATTTCTACCGCTGGGTTTGTGTTTGTTGCATATTTAGGCTTAACAAAAATTGCCAGCGTTGCCGAGGAGATTAAGAACCCCGAACGTAATATTCCTCTAGGAATGTTGCTATCGCTAATAGTAACTACTGTTATTTATGTGGTTGGAGTTTTCATTATGGTTGGGGCAATACCTGCCGATGATTTCTTTAAAGATTTAACTCCCGTATGGACCGCCTCACAAAATATCTTTAAATGGATACCACCCAAATGGGGTGGGCTCCTTGTTGTTGGTGCTGCCATTGCAGCTTTTGCATCAACAGGTAATGGGGGCTTAATGGCAGCCTCACGTTATCCGCTTGCCATGGGAAGAGACAAGGTTGTTCCATCGTTCCTTACACATTTAAGCCGTTTTAAAACCCCCATTTATTCCATTCTGCTTACTTCAGGGTTAATGGTGCTATTTATTGTTAGCTTTAGTGCCGAAGGGATAGCAAAAATGGCAAGCGCATTCCAGCTAATAATATTTATTCTTATCAACTTTGCTGTAATTGTGATGCGAAGCAGCAAAATTGAGAGCTACGACCCTGGTTACCACTCACCTTTTTATCCCTGGATGCAAATATTTGGGATGATTAGCTCATTCTTGCTGGTTATTTACATGGGTTGGGGTCCGGCTCTTTTTAGCATGGGAATAATAGCATTATCAATGCTTTGGTACTGGTACTATGCCCGTAAAAATGTTAAACGCGAGGGGGCCATCTATCATTGGTTTGCCCTTTTGGGCCAAAAGCAGCATGTTGGTCTTGAGAATGAGCTACTACACATACTCAAGGAGAAAGGTTTAAGGGAGGGTGACCCATTTGACGAGATGATTGTTGAAGCACAAATAACCAAGCTCAAAGGTTGGCGAATGAGTTTTAATAAGCTAGTGGAAATAGTAACCAACGATTTTTCAAAGAAGATTAATTTAGCAAATCCAAAAGAGCTTAAAAAAGAGATCCTTAAGGTAACAAGTATCGACCCTGCTCTGGTTATCCCAAGGGTCTCAATACTACATGGTAAGGTGCCAGACCTTAATAAACCCCTGCTTAACATTGTTGTTGCCAATAAAGGAGTAAAAAAACCTATCGTTAAGGGTGAAATTACTTCCGAAGATGATATTCAGGTTTTCTTCTTCATGGTTAGCAGCACTCATAATCCAAAACTTCAACTTAGAATGCTTTCAAGGCTTATGGACATAGTAGAACGCCCAAGTTTTATTGACGAAGTTTTATCCGCTGAGAACGAAAGGGAACTTAAGGAGTACTTACTGCACAACGACAGGTACATCACGCTTGAACTTATTCCTGACACCTCTACCGAACATTTAATTGATAAGATGCTTAAGGATATACGTTTCCCTCAGGATGTGCTGGTTGCAATGATTCAAAGAAAAGAGAGAATACTAACACCCCGTGGCGATACTGAGCTAAAAAGCGGCGATATTATAACTATTATTGGTGAACCCAAGGGAATACAACTTCTGTTTAATAAGTATATACACATGGAAAGGTAAAATTTTAGCATAATATTAAATGGAATTTTTCTTCCTTCAAATAATAACAGATTTGCTTTAAGAAATTATGCAAATAAATTTTCCCGCTCCTCTTGTTAAAGGCACCCTTATAAAACGCTACAAGCGCTTCCTGACTGATGTTAAATTAGGCAATGATGATGTGGTTACTGCGCACTGCACTAACTCTGGCTCCATGAAAAGTTGCATTGAGGAGGGAGCCGAGGTTTACCTTACGCCTATTAATGACCCCAAGCGTAAAACTAAGTTTACATGGGAGATGATTAAGATAAACGGTAGCTGGGTAGGTATTAATACCTCCATGCCCAATATGCTGGCATTTGAGTATATTAAGAATGGTATTATTCCTGGTTTAGAAGAATACACAACCGTAAAACGCGAGGTTAAATATGGCGATAGCCGTTTTGACATATACGCAGAGAACAAAAATGTGAAATGCTTTGTGGAGGTTAAAAATGTTACCCTTAAAGAAGGAGAATATGCCCGCTTCCCCGATGCAAGAACCACCCGTGGACAAAAGCATCTTAAAACACTTATGGAAGTTAAGAAGAATGGTATGCGTGCAGTTATGCTTTATATAATTCAACGAACCGATGTTGACATATTTGGACCTGCCTGGGATATTGACCCAGACTACGCATCTCTTCTTTCCTTGGCACACAGTTCCGGGGTTGAAATATTTCCATTTCAAATAGAGGTGTCGCCCAATGGTTTTAAACCAAAAGGGTTACTACCTTTTAAACTGTAACCTTACAAAAATTATAAATCAAACCATTCTGTTTTAGTCGTACATAATGTTAGTTTTGTAATAATTAATCGTTCAGTGTATTAACTATCTTTCTTAAACATAAAACAATTTCCCATGAGAACTATTATTTTAACTACCATCGCAGCGCTCGTGCTAACTGCATGTAGTGAGACTAAACCAAAGCAGGAAACAAGCCCAATTAGCGAGTCAACCATTAATGTGATAATTGATGAGCTTATAGAGCAGCACGGAACGGACTACGAATTCCGTATTAACCGCGGAGTAAATCAAACTGCAGCACTTTGGCGGGAGTCGGATGGAACAAACGAAGATTTTAAGGAATTCTGCGAAAAACAGTTTATTTCCAACGATGACGAACTGAACTTAGTTTTTGACCGCTTAGCCAATAATTTTGAGTACCTATACGGTTATATGAGTCGTATTGGTTTTGAGCTGAACCGCCAAATTCACGAAGATAGAGGGACAATTCATCCAATCGATCAGATGTTTGGAGCCTACAGCCCCGGAGCACATGTTCAGCAGGATTTTTTCGATAATAAAATCGCCTTCATTATCACCCTTAACTTCCCTAATTACTCCCTTGATGAGAAGAACGAGCTGGGTAAAGAGTGGACAGACAGACAGTGGGGCTTTGCCCGCCTGGGCGATATGTACACAGCCCGTATCCCCTCAAATATTATCCAGCAAAACGCTAAGGTTTATAGCGAGGGCAGGCTGTACATTTCAGAATACAACATTATGGCGGATCAGCTTCGTAACGAGGAAGGTGAGCAGCTCTTCCCCGATGGAATGACCCTTCTTTCGCACTGGAATATCCGCGACGAGATAAAATCAAACTACGACCACCCAGAGGGATTACCTAAGCAGGAGATGCTTTACAATGTAATGCTTCGCATTATTAACCAGGATATTCCAAAACAAGTAATTAACAACCGCGATTTTCAATGGAATCCGCTTAGCAACAAGCTGTTTAAAAATGAAGCTGAAATCGAACCAAACCCTGAAGAGATTGTGCGCTATGAGCATTTGCTAAATAATTTTAACGCCATGAAGCGGCTCGACCCATACTACCCTAACCTTGACACCTATATTAAGCGTCGCTTTGAGAGCAGCATGGAGATTCCTATGGAAGAGGTTAAGTCGCTATTCAAGGAGTACGCCTCATCCCCCTTACTGAAGGAAACCGCAGATTTAATTAGGGAGAGACTGGGAAGAGACCTTCAGCCCTTTGACCTCTGGTATAACGGATTTGTTGGGCGTGCTGGCGTATCAGAAGAAAATCTAAACAAAATTACAAAAAAACGATACCCTAATGCAGACGCTTTTAACAAGGATCTTCCCAGAATACTAAAAGATTTAGGATTCGACAATAAGATGGCTATATCTATTGCTTCAAAGATTGAGGTTGATGCTGCCCGTGGTTCGGGACACGCCATGCGCGCCTCAATGCGTGAAGTACCCTCGCATTTACGTACCCGCATATCTAAAGATGGAATGGACTACAAAGGATACAATATTGCTATTCATGAACTAGGACATAATGTAGAGCAAACCGTAAGTCAGCATATGGTTGATAACCGCTTTATAAACGGTATTCCCAATACCGCCTTTACCGAGGCGCTGGCATTTATGTTTCAAAAACGCGACCTCCAGCTTCTGGGAATTAATCAGCAGGATCCTATGATGGAACATCTGGAGGCACTGGGTATTTTTTGGGATAACTACGAGATGATGGGCGTTTCGCTTGTTGATATGTTGGTTTGGGAATGGCTTTACGAGAATCCTAACGCCACCGCTCAGCAGCTAAAAGAGGCGGTTATCCGCATAGCAAAAGAGGTTTGGAACGAATACTATGCCGATGTTTTTGGGCAGAAGGACACCCCGCTGCTGGCAATATACTCGCATATGATACAATCGCCACTGTACCTTATGAACTACCCTTACGGTCGGTTAATAATGTACCAGTTAGAGGATTATATTGCTGATAAAGATTTTGCGGACGAAACCCTGCGAATTTTCTCCATTGGCCGCCTTACCCCACAGCACTGGATGAATAAAGCGGTTGGAGAACAGATTAGCAACCTACCTATATTCGATGCAGTTGAGGAGGCTCTTCAGGTGGTAAAATAGTTAAACTAAGAGAGAATGTTTCTAAACCTGACAGGTTTTAAAAATCTGTCAGGTTTATGTATTTTATAATCAACCGATTATCCCCCTTCCAATCTGATTGACTGATTGGGTGAATGATTGGTTGATTGAATGATTGAATGCGGACAGGTCAACCCCCAAAACAATCCTCCTGTCTAACACAACTCTGCGCCTCCGTGTCTCCGTGTTTAAAAATCCAACCCAAAAACCAATCAATCTAACAGCCAACCAACCAAAAAGGGCCTGAGTTAAACCCAAGCCCTTTTTCGAAAACTCATACTACACCTTACTACTCCCCATGGGTGTTGGGAATATGATATTGTGGTCCAGTTTCGGGAACTTTCCAAACGGTTATCTCAATTGGCGTAACAGGTAAACTAACACAACCTGTTGTGGTGTTTGTTAGAACAACTGTATAAGAGTAAACTGTTGATGGATTGGCTCCAGAAACCCATGATAGATTATCGGTTTGGTAAATAAATGGGTTTCCAGGAATATCTGTTTGGTCATATAACGTTTCAGTTACACCGTCACGCAAAATATCTAGGGTAAAATCATCGGTAGCAATATCGTGTTCAATATCTATGTCGGCCTTATTGCCATCGCAAATATCATCAGTAACATCAACCTCAAAGGTAATAATTTCAGGTGTTGGGTTAACTGTTACCTCCAACTCTAATGAATTGCTATCGCCACAATCATTTGTTGTGAAAACGCTAAGGGTACCTGATGTTGCATTATTGCCAAAACTAATTTCTACTTGATTTCCTGAGCCAACAATTGTGTAATCTGCACCTGTGTAACTCCAGGTATAAGTATGCCCTGCAAAATTTTCAACGGAATATGCTACATCTGCAGTTCCCTGACACACGTCATCCTGATAAAGGATGAAATTCAGAGGCTCTTCAGGAAGAAGCGGGAAAGATATTTCTACCTCATCGAAGGATTCACAACCACCATTGGAAATTGTCCAACGCAAAGTATAGGTAGTGCCGTTTGTTCCATAAAATTCTGTGGTTGGATCGGTTGGATCATCAAAAGAACCACCCGTTCCGCTAACTATGGTCCACTGCCCGGTTCCTACTACTGGGGTATTTCCCTCAAGAAATGTAGAAGTTGCACCACATAGAGATTGGTTCTCTCCTGCATCTGATTCTGTGGGCAACTCGTAGGTTGTAACAATTGTAGGGTCAACTACTCCTGTGGTTGTACTGCCTGAGTTATTATATGTGAAACTAACCAGTTGGTATTCTGCGCCACCCGCATCGGTAGGCAGGGTGTAGGGTACATCAGCTGATGTAATTGTAACTGGAGTTTGAAGCACACCATCCTTTTCGTACTCTATTATATAATCGAAAGCAAGATCCGATCCAGTAAATTCAATTGGTATGCCATCCTCACCACAAACAGGACCCGAGGGGTTAAACCTTGCGCGTGGCTTGGTAACGTTTATACACGCAGTTGTAAAATCGCTGGTTTCGCTTGCTGGTATAACAATTTCTGATAAGGTGGTAACCGTTCCGTTGCTAGTGTTTCCTGTTTGGGTTGAGCTAATCTCTTCCCACTCTGGCGTTCCTGTATTATAACCAGCCACACGCATATCGCTAACTCCGTTCTCTGTCATAAGCGGCGTTAAGTCGCTTTGCGAATCCCAATTTATTCCAACCTTGGCCTTGTCCCCTTCATCTGCATTTATTGTCCAGTACTCTTTAGAGTTTACATAGGTTAATGGGTCTGCAAAATCGGTGTATGTTGGGTTTGGCGTAAAAAATTCCGCTGTCCAGGAAATTGTACCCACCCGAATAGAAGAAAGCGTCAATTTATTTCCAACTACATCGCCCTTGCCAATGGGGAAGAGGAAATCATCTCCCTGGTTGATGTTTTTAGTTAATGGTCCATCCACATAAGATGAAGTAGTCCCTCCATCGGGAAATACGCTATTTATATTTGTATTAGTTATGGTTACAGTATTTGTTGAGGATGTGCTAATAACCCCTTGCGTTAGGTATAGATTACCTTCAACCTCAATGGCTCCTGCATTGCCAATGGTTAACCCATCGGGGTTATTAATCTCAAAATGGTTAAAAGTATTTACACCTGTAAAATCACCGGTAGGTCCACCAACTGATTGAGGTGCATTGCCAGCAAATACAACTTTTGCATTGTTGCCAGAACCAGCGAAGAACGTTCCGGAGTTTCGCTCCATGGTTCCTTGTATTGTGAGCGTTCGGTTGTTTACGCTATTATCTAAATCTGGCCCATCTATTAGTAACTGGTTGCATACTGTAAGATCCTTGCTGGGTAGAACTCTTGTGCCAGTTCCCGTAAAATGTAGATTTGGAATTGAATTGTAAAGATCGGCAATAACAGTATAACTACCAGAACCCCCATATTCCAAGGTTCCATCACCAGCGCAATCTAGAAAATCGGTATATCTACCGGCGGGCATTGTGCCACTTTCTAAATAAAGTGTTCCGTTCCCACTTAATATGCCTAGATTATGACCGTAGTTAATTGCATTTAATCTTCCTTCAATGTTAATTCTATAGGTAAAAGCAAAATTCTGATTAAGTGTCACCTCATCCTCCTCTCTAATTGTAACAATAAACCCGTTGGGGGCACCTGTTAAAGCATAAGGGTCACCACCTGTTTGTGTCCAAATGGTTGGCTCATCCCAATTACCGTTCTGATTTGATGTGAACTGTGGAATATCATCAGGGAAGGCATCGTCTTCACCAGCCGTGTATTCTCCTGTTAAATCGCTCTCGTTAGTATAATTAAATGTAATGATGTTGTTGTTTTCATCTACCAATTCTGTGCCTCCTTTACTCCAGCTTGTGCCTCCAATGGTTCTAACTGCCCAGAAATCAACATCATCAGTAGCAGCTGGTACGTCGCCCTGATTGTAGTATAATTCTAAGTTGCCAGTAACACCTGATACGCCACTATTCTCTACCTCCCAATAGTACTCAAGCACCCTGTCGGGATCAATTACTCCCGGATGTGCACTATTAATATTGTTAACACGAATATATCCAACAGCATCGTTATTTGAATAGGTGAAAATTGCCGGGGTATATTTACCTCCAGAGCCGGTTGGGTAGGTAAAGGTTATATCTGGTCCGCTGTATATTGGGAAATATTTACGAATTCCCACGTCACTGATAACACCATCTGATTCAATCATCTTGTTAGCACTAAAGGGAGCGCCTGTAATATCGCTGTTTTCACCCAATGTAAGAAGATAGCGGTTTATGTTGAATACACCCTGGGTTAGGTTCAAGTTTTTGGTAAGCGTTATGTCGTTTAGTAAGCGTGCACCCTGCTCATTATTAAGACTAAGTGTACTGAACGTACCTGTTCCGCTGACCTCCTGTTCTTGGGTACCCATCAGGATCACCCCGGTAGCATTATCGGTATAGTTAGCGTTGTTAATAAAATTCTCCGATAGGTTAACATAGTAATCGGACAAAACCAACTGACCTCTACTGAGCGTTAGATCCCCTTCAACGTCAATATCTCTAGACAGGTTAACCCTTGTAATGGGGTTTATAATCAGATTATGGAACGAAGTACTCGATGAACCCAAAATACCCTGTACTCCTCCATTAAAAGTAGTGGTATTCTGATAATGGTTGTAGGTGCCATTGTTAGTAAAATCGCCCTTTAATGATACATCTAGGATGTTGTTGCTGTTGGCATCGAGAATGCTATTGGCGTTTGATAAAGTAAGCGAACCGTTTAGTTCCAGAGGGTTAATCATTAACGTTACCGTAGCGTTTTGGTTATTTGCAGTATTGCCGGTTATGGTTAGGTCATTTAAAGGAATGGATGCATCCATTCGGTAGTTTTGTTCAGCGTTAACAGTACCCTGTGAGAAAATAATCTCTCCGCCAGTAACAGAGCCACTGGCAGGTCGAAGATACAGGTCGCCAAACGATGTTCCTCCACCACGCACCAGGGTTAGCGTACCATCCGACATGCTAAATACGCTACCGGGGTTAACCACCTCCAGCTTTGCGCGGGTTTGAGCCGTTGCATCCTGATTACGACCATTTATTTGAACAGCACCGCCACTTTGGTAGTACTTAAGAACACCTGTAGTTGTAGCTGTGCTCCTTCGTACTTGACCATTTACAACGAGCTGCCCCCCGCTAATGTCGATGGTGGAGTAACCACCACCCGAATAAACAATATCGTTATTGTTATTTGGAGCAGCAATGGGCCCAACATAAACATTTCCTGCTTTTATAGTAAATTTACCATCAAGTGAAACGTCGTTATTATTGTTGTTTGCATTGCCAATTAGGATATTTCTACTTTCTGAATTCTCGGGATAATCAATGTATAAACCTGCGTTTTCTGGAATAGTAAATGGCGTGTTGGTTGAGATGGTAAAGTCGGTACTTGGGTTCTCTCGCCTGTAAACCAATGTTCCATTCTGTAGCGTTAACCAATCATCTGTTGGTGTTGTAAGCGTACCGCCAATGTCAATTATTAGGGAATCGGATTGGGATGTTCCTTTGTTTACTGTTACGGTATAAAAATCGGTTCTTGGTCCAGCAGGACCAGGCTCTCCAGGTGTACTTGAAACGTATGATGTACTTGAGCCAAAAAATGTAACAGGGATAACACTTGTTCCATTAGCAAAATTAACACTACTCAGCGTTTGGGTCGCACCGTTACCAATGGCATTATTGGTATTATTGATTAAGTTACCGCCAATAGAAAGGCTTTGATTTGTAGCACCGCCCCAGCCAGTCCTTCCTGTTATTGCTGCCCATGGCGCTACAATAACATCGCCATAAACAACAAAGTCCTGTGCAATATCACCATTACCAATCCAAACCAACGCCCCACCTTGTATGTCTAAATCGCCCATTATTTTAATGGTTTTTGCAACTAATACTTCAGGAGAAGTTGGGTAATCCTGCTGATTTACCCAATTTGGGCAAAACCATGAATCCGCATTCTGCCCACGGGTTACTAGATTTCCATAAATAAGTAAATCGTTATTTGGAAAAATTATGTTTGATCCTCCTAAAGGAGATAGAATCAAATTTCCATAGGATGAAACTCCATTGGGTAACCAGTAAGTGGTTCCTGCATTTGGATTTGTGGTGTACATCTCTGTTGTTCCCACATTTGAGTTAAACTCTGTAAAATCACCCGTAGGAAACTCGTAGGTTGATCCATCGTCAAAAGAAGTTGTTATCCTAAAATTCCCATTCCCATTCTCATGGTTTAGTACCAAACCAAATTGGCAAGCGGGATTATAGCCAATATCCAGCGCTGCTCCTGCTTCTATTTTAAGGATAGCACATTCGCGAACATCCTCATTGGCAACGCTTAGATTTGGGTTGGCCAACCAGATTGAATCCTGACCGCCAATAACTACAATATCACCCGCTCCTGGTGGTGATGCAGGAGGGTTATCCGTAGCGTGGTCGGTTAACGACCAGCTAGCCACATCATTCCATAAACCAGAGTTTCGGCTATAAAATGTTGTTGGGGTGTCAAAAGGGCTGTCGGGATTATTATCACCTGCTGTAAAATCGCCATCAATAAAATCGGTATCAGTAAGGAATGAACCTGCATCTGTACCTATTGTATTGGTTGCATCGTCAACATCAGTATCAGTGCCGTTTGTCCAACTACTTGTTGAAATATCGAAACGGGCAGCAACATACTCATCCTCGGTAATATCAGCACCAGTTACCACATCGTTTGGGCTGTAAGTAAAACGATGAGTTACCGTTGCGCTTCCCAAATCGAACCCATCGGATTTTACCCGCCAGAAGTAGGTTAGTGACCTATCTTTAACTGTTGTTGCTGGATGCTCGTAACCTACTGGAATTAAGGTAATTTCACCGTAGCTATTGACCGTTCCGTTTATGGAAAGCGTTGCGGGTGTGTACTCGTATGCAGCATGACTGGTTGATGCACCCCCTATGGGAAAAGTAAAAGATGGGTTGCCCGAAGAGAATGCTCGTGTAATACCCGCATTACCAGCTTCGCCCGAAGTGATGATGTACCTGTTTGCATTGCTCCCTACGATGCTCGCATCCGCATCAAGCTTTATGTTATGGGATTTTATATTAAGAAGATTATCTTGCGAAAAAGTAAGCTCTCCTGTAATTGCAATATTTGCAGCAAGGCTAACCGGAGCATCAGCTGCATTAGTATTGTTCAGCTCCAAATTATTGAAAACCCCTGAATCATCGCCATCAATAACCTGCGGATCGTCATCGGCAAGTACAATTTTTCCTGTACCTAAATGGGTTCCGCTACTGTATACGTATGATTCTGTAGTGTTTGCAGATGGTACCAAGGTAATGGTTTTACCACCATCGTTAAGGCTAGCGTTAATGATCATAAGTGAATCGGAAACCTCTATATTATCTTGCGTACCCGAAAAAGTTAGCGTACGCGCTGCCGGTTTATCAACCTTAAGCTTATTGAAACTAAAAGTTGCTGCTGAATTTATTGAAGCTGTTTGGTTTGTTGAACCATTAAAAACGGTCCAGTTTTCGCCAGCAGTGTAGGTTGTTCCGTTAGCAGCGGTAAAGTTACCTCCAACCGTAACATCGAGGTCGTTTGCATCAAAATCTCCTGAAAGTAATCTAAAGTTGCTTCGAACGGTTAAAGGGTAAGTATCGAGCAAAACAACCGAAGTGCTACTTTGCCTGTTTACAGTAAAGTTGCCAAAGGGAGCGGTTGATATTACCCTAAAGTTTGGAGAATCTGATTCTGTGGTGCCTTCGGTTGGAATAAACTCAATGGTGCCTCCACTTACGTTAATGTTATTTGATGATGAGTATATTTCTACTGCCTTTTGTTGCTCTGCAGCAGATCCATCACCACAAACATCATAAATTTTGATAGTACCACCGCTCATGTTAAAAACGTTCTCCTGCTCGCTAATATTAAGCGTACCCACAGCGCCATTTAAGCCTCCTGTTTCGCGGGTAGTGTTAACTGGTGCAGAGGTGAGGTCGGCAACCGATGTGTAGCTCGTTGGCACCCGCCTGAACCTACCTCGAAGTTCAAACACACCACCCGTTTGGGTAAATGAGGTTAATCCGCCACTGCTTCCAGCAGTACGAAACTGTTTAGCATCAACCACACCGCCGTGAATTTCAACTTGTCCGGCCGATTCCGACCATTGTATTAGTCCTCCCGATTCGCGGGTTGAGAAATAACCTGCATTGACGCGAAGTAGACCGTAAATTGAGAAGGACTGTGTACCTCCAGCATCAAGAATTCCCATGTCGGTATTACTTGTGGCCGAAACGCCGTAAGCGGTGTTTACCTCCTGATAATCGTCTGCTGTTGTTAGTACAATTACTTCTGAGCCCTCAATAATAAGCGCTCCATTGGCTGGTATGTAAAAATCTCCATTTGGCGTTCCCCCTGCGTTTGCTTCTGACAGAGTTGGAATAACTGTTAGCCCTTTTAATACTAACGAGCCATTGCGTAACCATAAGGCCTTTTGTAGGTTAGGGTTTGCTGTGCCTCCGTATCCTCCCGCTGTATTTGCACCAAAAAGCCTAAAGTTTTGGTAGCTGGTAGAGTATACCTCTAGTTCGAAGGTTTGGTCAACCCCCTTGTCAAGAACAAGATTATAAAAATCGGTTGTGCCGTTGCAATAAATTGCATTATCAGTAATACCCCGGAAATAAACAGTTGCAAAACCGTTAGTTGGAAGCTCATCGTAAACGGGGTAATCCTGATTGGTAAACCTAACAGTACCGTTGTTAGTGAAATCGCCATACACCTCAATACGATGCGATTGGGTATCGTAGTAATTGATAAATGGCGCTGTTCCTCCATTCGCAACAGCGGTTGGATCAGTGGTTGTACTGGTTTGGCCCTCTCCCACCGTTAATGATGCTCCGTTACTAACCGTAACATCTCCATTTATGGAAATCTGCCTGCGTGCTGGCGTTGCATTATCGTTTATTCTGTATGTTCCATTTCTAACCTCTAGGTTGCCGTTCAATGTTAAATTGGACATCTGCGTTGCCACAACGCCCGGTGCATTAATGCGAAGGGTGTTGTAAGTGTTTTGTGTAGCAGGCAGGGTAAAGTCACCAGAGTTATAGTACTCAGCTACACCACCATCGGCCTGAACAAAACTATTGGTAGTTGCAGCAGGGAAACTTGTTGAGGCCAACTTCAACGTTCCCTTGCCCTTTAGTTCGGTTAGTGTGTTTAAAAACTCAAATGTTCCCATATCGAGAATACCGCCCTCCTGAATATTAACGGATAGGTCTGTTTTATCAACATCAGCGGTTAGGTCAACGGTTCGGTTTGGAAGTATAATGGCAATATCATCGTTATCTGGCACTGAGTTTCCCACAAGCGTTGTACCGCTGGGGTCGAAGGTCCAGGTATCGGGGTCGTTCCAATCGCCAGATTGATACGAGTAGTATGTATCTGTTGAATAAAATTTGATTGCATCAATAAAAAGCATAAATGCATCAGAGGAAACATTCTCAATGGCAAAACGAATGGTATTGCCAGAATAGGCACTCATGTCAAATTCATACTCTGTCCATGAAGTAGGCACTTCTATGTAATTTCCCTCACTGATTTTATCAAAATCTACAGGGTTAATGCTTGCAGGTTCGGAAACGTAAACCTTTACTCTTTCTAAACCATATTGATCAGTTATTGACTTTGCATAAAAACTTAGAACAGAGTTTTCTTTAACTAGTATTTCTGGGGATATTAACCATTTGTTTTCTTCATCTAAAGGTGGGTTAGGGTTAGAGGCAACAGAAAAGAGATATTTGTCTCCAATAACGGGAGGATCATCGCCATCAATAGCAGGGTTTGTTTCACTGGGGTTCATAATCTTCCAAGCAAAAGCATCTCCTTCTCCAAGGAAATCAAAGTCGCCAGAACCCCAAGTGTTTTCTCCGTGTGTGTCAATTGTTATCCAAGGTGATATATCAGTAGTAAAATCATCGTAATCATTGAATGTTTCAAAAAGATAGCCTGTCTCTGAAGGGTTATTCTTTAAATCAATTTCAGAATATTTAATTATTTGTTGTTTGGATTCGTTTCTGTCCTCAAATTGTTTTTTGGAAGACTCAACACGAACTCTTTTGTAACGATGCAAAATATCTGAAGAGTCCTCTTTGTCCTCAACTTCATTAATTGAAGATTTTTCTTGCGCAAACGCATGGCTTACCAGCCCAAGAAATAAGAAAAGTACGATGGGCCTAAAAAGACTAAAAATATTATGATTTGACATGCTTAAACCTTTTATTGTAAATGACAAAGTTAGGTAGATATTTTATATCTGTAAACTATTAAAAAATATAATACAGCAAAACATGCCCGAAATCGGACAAAAATCTCACACACATTATATTATGCAAATAATACACCATGTTTTATTATCTGCTGATTTTTTGAGGGTTGGCTACCTTGTAAAAAATTGGGTGTGCCCGAATGTGGGCGTTTTTTTGTACGCAGGTTTATATGAATTGTTGCGGCTTTATTTTTCCTTCTAAGTATGGTATAGATTCGTGGTGGTTACGGGCGATGAAGGTAACTTGAACACAGTCCCGAAATTTTGCATAGCCGTGAGGCTTAGCAGTTTTTTTACAGACATGGGGGTTTCATGGCTCTTTGTACTCTTCCTTTACTTTCTCCTTAATGAGAAAGTAACAAAGAATCCCTGCCTGTACAGCCGTTTCGGCAGGCAGGAAGACAAAACAATGCTGCCACCCGCCCTGCCAAATCGGTAGCCCCATGGCGACGTAAGCGATTTGGAACGCAACCAGCAGAATTAGTATTTATAGAATATTTAAGTTGACAAAGTTTCCCCATTTTGATAGCAATCCTCCCATGCATTCCAAATCGAACGCAAGCGCCCTTGCACATGGGGCTACCGATTTGGCATTCCCTCCAATGCTCCCGCCGTTTTGTCTTCCCACCGCACCTCGCTCATAGCAAACAGATAGCGTTCTTTATTCCATTCACCTTGACTTTTTTGTCATTCAGATTGCTCAGCATTCTTAAAATAGTTATAAAACTCTGAAATACAAAGCAAAAACATCGTTAGCCTGACGGTTATGGAAAGTTTTGGGAAACACTGATTTTACACTTGCATGCTATTACGCCAGTTCAAGCAGGGTTTCACACAGATAAAAACAAGGCGAATCAGTTTAATCCACTTCAGGTATCCGACTCCTAGCGGATACCTGTTTAGTGTCTTTTCAGCCATAACGGCATTAACTCCTGTAGGAGTTCCATTTTTATTAGAGAGTACGATAATTATTTGTAAATTTGTCCTCTTCAATTAAATAGTTCTACAAAATGGATAATAGCAAACCAAAAGACAACCTGGAACAAACGCAAACTAAACCCAAAAGCAAGGCGGTAGCCTTTTTAGCCACGCTAATAGTAATTTTAGCCGCTGTACTGATTGTGCTTGGGTGGGTGTATTATTCAGAAAGAAAAGAAGCTGCAGAGGTGCAAAGTCAACTCAATGCCGAGAAGGACTCCATTGAGCTCAACTTAAGGGATATAGTGTATGAGTACGAAGTGCTGGAAACCGATAACGAAAAAGTAAAAGTAAAGCTTGAAGAGGAACAGGAGCGTGCAGAAAAATTATATCAAGAACTTAGGCAGGTTCGTCAGGTTAGCTATAATAAGATTAAGGAGTACCAACGTGAGTTGGGTACACTACGTTCCATCATGCGGGACATGGTTCAGGAGATTGATTCCCTTAACACCCTAAATCAAGAGCTTATTGCCGAGAATATTAAGGTGAGGCAGGAGTACAATATGTCTCAACGTAATGTTGAAACCCTGGAGCAGGAAAGGGAGGAGCTTAGTTCTGCTGTTGAAAAGGGATCCAAAGTTCGCGCCCGCGATATTAACCCCATGACCAACAACCGAAGAGGGAGAAAGGTTTCCCGTGCAAGGTTTGTTGATAAGATTAAAACATGCTTTATCCTCTCTGAGAACAACATTGCCAAGCCTGGGCTACGTGAGGTATATCTCCGCATATTAGGACCTGATGGTTTTATACTTGCTAAGTCAAACACCGACATGTTTGAATTTGAGGGTGAACGAATAATTTATTCAGCTAAGCGCGAAGTTGATTACCAGAACGAGGATGTGGAGATGTGTATCTTTTACGATAATAATGGCGAACTGGTATCGGGGAAGTACGAGGTAAGCCTCTTTATGGATGGATATATGATTGGATACGGTGAGTTTATGCTTAAGTAGTTTTTGCAAGAAAAAGCCAACTACATACGTTATTAGGAGCGTCCCGATTTTATGACGAAGTAAAATTATGGATTATATCCTGATTGTGAAAGGTACCGCTCAACCTCTTTTTTAATCCTTATCTTAACATCTTGCCATTGTAATGGTTTAAGCATAATGGGTTCAGGGTCTTTCTCTGCATCGTCAAAATATACCAAGCTTTTCAGAACCATAAATATTGAGCCATCGCTGTATTTTTGATTATAAAATTTTAGCATATCCATCATAGTATATTCTTCTAGAAGAAAGTATAAATCAATAAAATCTTTTTTACTCCCTCTTCCTGTTATTGCTGCTAGCTTCATTGCTGCAATATCCTGCTTACTTCCAAGCCTTATAAAGTCTTCAGTTATAACTGAACCAATCCACGGGTAATGATAGTTTACAATATCTACTTTTATGCCGTTTATAATATAAATATTTATGTTTTGTGTGTGTTTGATGGTTTGGATTGTACCAACAGACGCAAGAGCCTTCGAAATTGCGATGTAATCGAGTTCAACCTGTCCAAATAAATCAATATCAATAGATTTCCGATGGCCAATTTGTAATGCAAGGGAAGTACCTCCGCAAAGGCACATATTCTCAAATGGCGGAAGGGCCATTAATTGTTTTAAAAGTTCCAGTGTTGGCTTGTCGAGTGTTTTGTAGTATAGCATCGGAATGAACTCCTAGGTTGTCTGGAAATAGTAGAGATAAACGACAGTGTTTTGCAATCTAATTCTTTAAGGGCTTTTGCTTCTTCTGCAATTTCTGATATGGTCATATATTTATTTAGAAGTAACCAGTCAGATAACAAGCCGTACTCTAAAACCCTTTTTACAATAAATGGCTTATTTTTGTTTTGAGATAATGTGCTAATATCTACATCCCAGAAAAGATGCTTTGAAAACTGACTTATATCCCAGAGCTTTTCTTGCATTGGTTGTTTTGTTTCTTTTTCCAAAATTACGAAATTTTATTTATTGTAACAATGTTTAAAAACCTTGAAATGAACCTTTCTGGCATGAATGAAGAGGATTCTGGGTTATTCCGTGTAAACTTAACTAGCAAGACAAGCATAAACGGAAATATGTTGTTGCCATTCAGCGCTTAAAACGCTTCGTTTGCTGAAAAATAAATTGCCATACGCCCGGTGGGCGTAACTCCCACATCAAATCGTATATGCATGCGGGCATCGTTAACCCTAAACCTAAGGCCGGCTCCTGCGCTCATCTTGGTTGCTAACAAGTTAAAATCTTTTACAGTTGGACCAACATTAGCAGCATTAGCAAAAACTGCACCCCTAAACCTCCAGTAAATGGGAAAACGGTACTCTGCTATGGCAGTAAATAATGTTTGGTCGCGGTATCGACCCTGATAGAAACCCCTTAGAACCTCATTGCCCCCAAGTGAGGGTAACTTCTGAAAAGGGATATCGCCCCAGGTTAAATGCGAAAGGAATCGTCCGGCAACAATATGCTCGGGCACAATCTCCCTGAAAATTCTGCTATCAAGTTTAACCCACAGATTGTTAAGCGTACTTCCAAAAGAAGAGTGACTTCCTAATGCGCTAATTTTTAAAAATTCGCCTCGCGTAGCAAAGAACAGATTATCACGCGTATCCCATGTTCCAACAATACCAATGCCTGGCATGCTGTATGGTTCCGTTCCAACAGGATTTTCCAGAGCAATCGCTCCGTCTGTCTGCATTTCGTAAACCTCTCCCCGCTCGTATCCTGCCTGAAATCCTAATAAGAACGATGGGGTTACATGCCGCTGCAGCTGCATAAGGAAGGATGCCTCCCTAAAGGTAAAGTCCTCCTCCTGCCAATCTTCTGTTTCCGAACCTACTCCCCAAAACTTATCGGGGTAATGGCTCAGCCTGAGGTGACCTGATAGGTAGTATTTACGATTTAATGAGTATATCTTCGGTAAAAGTGAAAATTTTACCTGCTTTTTACGTGTATAAATCAGCATTCCCTGAATGTTGGAAACCATGTTTACCCTATCCCTGGTAAAGTAGTAGCCTCCCATTAGACCAACGCCAACACTTGTCTCCTCCTGATAGAATGCAACGGGAACAATGATGCTTGAGTTTTTCCCAATACCATTGTTATTAATTGTCTTAGAACTATCCGCAGGATTACTAAAAAGCAAAGCTGGAAATATGAATAGGAGAGTAAGTAGGAAAAGTAAATGCTTTATCACTAGTATTTATATGTTATTCTTTGGTAATCAGTATATTTATTGTCTTCTAAAATACATTTTAACAATCCATGATAATTGCCAAATATAAAGGATTTGGAGTTTTAAAACAAGATTATCGGTGGGGGGCCGTGTCGGTGGGCGGTGGTCGGTGGTCAGTAGTCGGTAGTCGGTAGTCGGCCGTGTCTCAGCTCGTCTCGTAAGCGATGGCTGACGAGATAAGACAGCCGTACTTTGACTGGATGACAAGATGGTCGGTGGGCGGTGGTCGGTAGGGATTTTTCGTCATTGCGAGGACGACGTTAGGAGGACGAAGCAATCTAATGCAATAGGATGAGATCGCTTCTCCGTCGGCTGGCGGATCGCGATGACGTTGATTGATTGCGCTACGACAGGCTCAGCTTGACAAATGATTGGTTGCCCCAATGGCTATCGGGGAATTGGTAGATTGGTTGCGAGTGGCTTGTGTCGTAAGAAATAAGTGAAGAGTAAAGTTACACCACTTGTTACAAACTACAGCTTTGTTAATCTGTTGGATTCTTTTGATATTTTACAAGTCCGAAAACTTCAATTTGATTTGCATTAATCCTAAAAACCACTGTATAGCCCTTAAAGATTAAATCTCTAATACTTACATTTTCAAAATATATTGATTTTCGGGATTTATAAGGATTTTCAGGGATTTCTTTTATACGATTTAATAAATCATTCTTAAACTTTCTTGCTCTTTTGGGACTGTCTAACGAGATGTATTCTATTTGATTTTCAAGTCGTTTTAGAAACGACTCTTTAAATAGTATTTTCATTTCTAGAAATAATTGTTTCTAGTCTTTCATTAGCTTCATCAATGTCTATAAACTTTGCTTTACCTTGAATAATCTCATTAAGTTCTGAGTTTAGATGTTTTTGATCCTCTAAAAAATCATCATTTTCAGAAATTATTTCAATCTCGTCATTCTTGAATTTACTTAACAACCATATTATTTTATCGTAAATTCTGTCGTTTATTCTTAATCTTATGGTTTGCATATTCTTAATCTTTCTTCAAATATACGATTATTTAATCAATTCGTTTCAAAATTCATGGGGCTGTCTTTTCTTTAAATGCTAAGTTGACCTGTCATTATGATAACGACGTTTTTTGTCAAGAGAAGCAACCGACCCGTCTCGTCTCGTCACAAATAATGACGAGACGAGACGAGAGAGTTCGGCGGAGCCAATCTAATGCAATTGAATGAGATCGCTATGTTACTCAATTTACTCGAGAGATCAATTCGTCAGCAAAGGTACATTTTACTCTGAAGTGATTTTAGGAGCTCCAACGTTGATGGCTCGACTGTTTGCGTGTGTAGCATTTGAATGATTCCAAAGGGATTTCGAAATAAAAGGAGGCAAAGTTTACCGTCTTTGGGTCTATATAGTTTAACGACTTAACTATATTAACAAATTCATTTTTACCAAGGAACTTAACAAGCATTTTAATCTCCTTAGATGTACCTAAAGCCAGTACCCGCTCTACCAATAGTCTTTTTGATTTTATTGGTTCTAGCAAATTTATGTCAACATCCCAAAAATATTGGGGTCTTAATTTGTTTATTATGTTCTTTGGTTTTTCCATGGCTATTCTTACAAAGATACAAAGAATACTAACTTTTTGCAAGCAATTAGATGTTCTATGAAGGAAGTATAGTGTTTGTCGTTGGATGTAACGAGCCCAAAAACACTAATGCTATTTTAATAGTAAGCATTAGGTCAACTATGCTAACTTTGTTACGTAATAATTTTTTAAAACACTACGCTACAATAATGCAATACATTGATGTTTCAGGGGGTTCCGAAAATAACCTCAAGCACATAAATGTTACAATTCCGCACAACTGGCTAACGGTTATAACCGGGCTTTCGGGGAGTGGCAAAAGTTCACTGGTTAACGATATTCTGCTGCGCGAAGGGCAGCGCATGTACCTCGAAACTTTCTCGGCTTACACCCGATCAAGGCTGGGGAAAATTCGTCCGGCTAAAGTAACAAATATTAGCGGATTGCTCCCTGTTATTAGCGTTGGTCAAACCCACGTGCAGGCTAACAAACGATCGACAGCCGGAACCTTTAGCGAGGTGTCACCATTGCTAAGGCAGCTGTTCTCAAGGTACAACGATCAGGAGCAAAAGCTTAACAGAAACCATTTCTCGTTCAACTCCAATAATGGTTGGTGCCCCCAATGTAAAGGACTGGGTATTGAGGAGTATATTGATGTTGACAAGCTGGTAGGAAATCCTGCAAAATCGTTACGAGAAGGGGCCCTGGTGATAACGCTCCCCAATGGTTACACCATCTACTCGCAGGTAACCATTGATGAGCTAAACAAGGTCTGCGAGGCCAATGGTTTTACCGTTGATACACCATGGAACAAGCTTACCCCTGAACAAAAGCGGATAATTCTCTATGGATCAACAACGGTAAAAGTACTTTACGGAAAGCACTCGCTGGAGTCGCGTATGAAATGGACCGGCATGACCGCTCGTCCGCGCGATGAGGCATACTACCGTGGAATAATTCCAGTGATGGAAGAGATACTAAAGCGCGATAGGAACGACAACATTCTTCGCTTTGTTTCGGCACGGAGCTGCTCAGTATGTAAGGGTGAAAGGCTAAACCAACAAGCATTGGGCGTTACCTGGAAAGGAAGAGGTTACAGCTACTACGATCAGCTGCCATTTAGCGAACTAAAAAAAGAGTTGCTTTCAAAATCCATCACAAATAAAGGCGAAGAAGCGCTGATTAACTCCATTGTTAAGCAACTAAAGCAGCTTTGTACGCTTAGCGTGGGGCATATATCGTGTAGCCGATTAAGCGAAACGCTGTCGCAAGGCGAACTGAGGCGCATGCGCCTGTCGCAGCTAAACCAGAGCGGGCTCACGGGTGTGCTTTACCTATTCGATGAGCCATCAATCGGGCTCCACCCGCGCGATACGGCATCGCTTATCGATACCATGTACAAGCTGATTGAACGCGGGAATACCGTTGTTGTGGTGGAACATAGCGAGCAGGTGATAAAGTCAGCACAGCATCTTATTGAACTTGGCCCGGGTGCCGGTTTCAACGGGGGCGAGGTGGTTTTTAGCGGCACTCCCGAAGATCTAGCAGAACAAAAGCCGATAAATAGCCCAACTGCAAAGCTTCTTTCAAACGGTTTTAGGCTAAATCCAACCGATAATGAACCGTTAAAGGTTGAGCGTTTCTTCAAAATCCATATCAACAAAAAGCATAATATACTTAACCAGACCTTTACCTTTGCGCAGCAAGCGCTAAACGTAATAACAGGCGTATCGGGTGCTGGCAAGAGTACGCTGGTAAACCATGGCCTATCGGTTTGTAATGAGTTTAAGCAGATAATCTACGTTGACCAAAAGCCCATAGGACGAACATCGCGAAGTAACCCTGCCACCTATACAGGCCTGTTCGAAGAGTTGCGCAAGCTTTTTGCCCAATTACCACAAGCAAAGACAAAAAGGTACACCGCCTCGCACTTCTCATTCAACAGCAAGCAGGGACAATGTGATACCTGCGCAGGCACCGGAGCCGCCATAACGGGTATGCATATTTTTGAAGATTTGGTTCAACCATGCCCTGCATGCAACGGAACTCGGTATAAAACCGAAATACTTGATGTTGAACTTAACCGCCAAAGCATTAGCCAAATACTGCAAATGAGCGTTGATGAAGCAATGCTCTTTTTTGCCGATAATAAAACAATACAACCATACCTAAATGCAATGCAGATGCTGGGGTTAGGATACCTGCATTTGGGACAACCGTCCTCTACCCTTTCGGGCGGAGAGGCGCAACGTATTAAACTGGCCACGTATCTGAGGAAGCATCCTGCAAGTGAGTGTCTTTACATTCTCGATGAGCCAACCACGGGGCTGCATGCTGCCGATATTGCCATGCTAATAAGCGCACTCCGAAGCTTCACCGCAAAGGGGCACACCGTGGTGGTAGTTGAACACGACGCGCAGCTAATACTAAATGCCGACTGGATTGTTGACCTTGGCCCCGAAGGGGGAGCAAACGGCGGAAAATGTTTGTTTAATGGGATGTTAGCCGACTTTATAAAAAATCATTCATCGCCAACAACCCTAGCCCTTAAAAATCCGCAAGCAGAAATTAAGGGAAGAGCGGCCATTAATAAACCTTCGGCCATCTGCCTAAACGGCATTTCAACCAATAACCTAAAAAACATCGATATTAGCATTGAGGCTGGGCAAATGGTTGCCTTTACAGGCCTTTCGGGTAGCGGTAAAACATCGTTGCTTATGCATACCCTACATGCGGAAGGGCAAAGGCTTTTTACCGAAAACCTATCGACCTTTAGGCGTTTGCAAATTAAGCTCAGTAGCACTGGGTTGGTGGGTAAAGTGAAGAGTATGATGCCTACCGTTGCCGTTGAAGCTGATACGCCCACCCCCGACATCCGATCAACAGTAGCATCAATGGGTGGGGTGTACGACTTGTTCCGACTGCTTTTTGCGCGTTTTGCCCATAATCCAAATAGCAAAGCCGTTACGGCAGCCGATTTTTCGTTAGCCAACGAGTACTCCATTTGCCAATTGTGTGAGGGTACAGGGTTCACCAAGCAAACGGATAAGGATTTAATTTTTAAGGATAAGAATTTGCCTCTGCTCAAAGGTGCGCTATCTGCCCACAAAACGGTTAACTACTTTACCGAGGATAAGAATAAGTACCGCTGGATATTGCTGACAATGTGCAGACAGCAAAATATTAATCTGGAAAAGCCGTGGAAAGAACTTGCATCATCAGAAAAAAATGCCGTTCTGCATGGAACTGGCGACACCATTTATGATGTTGACTGGCAGTTCAAGCGGAAGAATAACATTGGCGTTCATCGCTTTAGCGATACATGGAAAGGCCTCTGCCCGCTAATTGAGGAGGAGTATAAAACGCATTTCCCCTCGGCCAGAGGAAAAGCTGCGCTGGAGCTGCTTACCGATATACCCTGTAAAATTTGCAATGGCTATCGGCTTAAGCCTCAACTGCTCCGGTTTACTTTCAACGGAAAACACATTGGTGAAACAATGGAGTTTACCATAAATGAAGCCCTTAACGAGGTGAACAGCAGTGCCTTTGATGAAATATCGCCCGCGTTGCGAAAACAGCTAATCGAGAAGCTACAGTTCTTGCAAGATGCTGGCTTAGGATACCTGCCATTGAACCGTCCCGCTGCGTGGTTATCGACAGGTGAACTAAAATGGATTAGGCTAAGCAGCTTACTCGCATCAAACCTAAGCGGCATGTGCATTATACTCGATGAACCCTCATCGGGCATGGATACTGAATCGCGCTGTCATTTTGTAAACACGCTTATTGCTGCTAAGCAGAAGGAAAACACCATCTTGGTTAGCGATCATCACCCCGAACTAATAAAATGCGCCGATAGGGTTATTGAGCTTGGCCCCGGTGCAGGGAAAGATGGAGGCCACATTATTGCTGATATTGAGCCGGGGCAGGCTACCCAATCCCTCTCTCCCATTACATCACAGATACTCAAAAAACAAAACCTTAAACCAACAGCCAATCCTGTAAAACCGAAAACCAAGGCATTGAAGTTTGTCAAATCAACCTCAATTTACCCCGGTTATATCAACCTCATAAGCGGAAAAACAGGTAGCGGGAAAACTCGGTTGCTAAATATGATATTTAACGAATGTAGCACGCAGAGCGAGATTGCTACCATAAAGTCGGATAGCAAATTGCCTGTAAGCAGCAGTAACAGCAACCTTGCCACACGCACCAGAGTAATTAACGACATAAAAAAAGCCTTTGCCAAAACCGATATGGCAAAAGCCAAGGGACTAAAGGAAGCCGATTTTGGCTTTAACAGTAAACGGGGGCAGTGCAACAGGTGCAAGGGAGCAGGAACTATCAGAACATCGCTGGATTTTTTGCCCGATGTGGTTGAGCGCTGCCCCGAGTGTAATGGCAAGCGTTATGCCCCGTATATGCTGGGGTTTAAGTATAAAGGCAGGGACTTAAGCCAATGGCTTTCGCTTACCGTTAACGAAATGCTATGGGAAGATTTTTTGACCATTGGCAACCGTAATATACTCCAATGGCTAAAATCGCTTGGATTGGGCTATGTAACCATTGGTCAGGATATTGCAACCCTATCGCATGGCGAGTTACGACGGCTTTCGCTAGCAGAAAATTTAAGTGGACTAAAAGGTAAAAATGCCATAATCCTCTTCGATTCGCCCTCGCATGGTCTCGACCCAAAAAGCGCTGAGGCGCTTTACAGCATGCTGCACCAGCTAACGCAAAAAGGACATACGGTGGTGGTTGCTGAGGCGGAAGAGGTGGGCCGTAAGTCGGTGGTCGGTGGTCAGTAGTCGGTAGGCGGCCGTGTCTCGTAAACCGACGTTTTTTGGGAGGTTGACGAGATGGGCGGTGGTCGGTAAGTCGGTGATTGGTGATTGGTGATCAGTAGTCCCTATCTGCCTTGACTG
>JBKHAH010000028.1:0-35782 GCA_046542995.1 Bacteroidales bacterium | reverse complement strand
CCAATACGTAGGCGCAACATTATTAAATTGTTATAAAAATTGGATGCAAAGATAACCTTTATTTATTCTATTTCACCATTTTGCGCTGATAATTAAATAAATGGATGCAAAATTCGCAACCAAACTATTAATAATTGGATAAAGGTTTCCAGTAGTGTCCGGAGAAAATTCACAATAATTAGTTAATGCATTGATTTTGTTACTTCCCTAAGGGACTTTGATTTAAAGGGGGTTCTTTTTTTCTTTACCGATATTTTGTTTAACGGAACTGTCCCGTAGGGACAAAATATCGGTAAAGTTCTGTTTAAGGTAAAAGTTTTCGTCCCGTAGGGACGACATATTTTTTCCCCGGACAACAGTGAAAGGTTTCCTTAATTATTTATGAGTTTTTACTCGAATTTAAAACTACCGTCCCAAGAGTCCCAGTTGCTGGTAATTATTCCATTCTGCTTGTTTCCTGTGTAGCTGCTTTGACCTTCCAAAATGGTAACATTTACAATAGCTTCTTCTCCAATGCTAACTTTACCAGCATGAACAGCTGCTTTTGCAAGTATAGAGTCGTCTGTATATATTCCATCTGCCCCTCCCCATACAGAGCCTTCATCAGTACCAATTACTCTAAAACTAAACGTTTTACCAACTTGATCTCTGTATTCTTTAAGGTTGCCAGGGTCATCAAGTACGGAGTCATCAGTTTCACAACTTGTTGTAATTAGGAGTAGAAATGCTACTAAAGCATAAGGTAATTTGAGGTACTTCAAAATTGAATTCATAGTTTTAGGTTTTAAAGTTAACTGAATATATGTTGATCTGACTAGTAAAAATATATTATATAAATAAATAATATTATTTTATTTATCCTTACTTTTATTTTTGTCTTTATCTTCGATTCTATCTTTTTCTAGGTCATTAAATTCTCGTTTTATGTCATCTGTAGCCTTTTGAAATTCCCTATATCCTTTCCCCATGGCTCTAGCTACCTCAGGAATTTTTTTTGCTCCAAATAGCATAAGCACCACTAGTAAAATAAGAATCACCTCTGTTCCGCCAATAAATAGTAGCATGTAAGTTGATATTTCTGCAAAAATAAAAAAAAAATCCTGCAACATTCTCGCTGCAGGATTTTTTTACGTGATTATGAAGTTCTTACTTTTTCTTTACTTTTTTTGCTGGCGCTTGCTTAATCGCTTTTTTGTTAAGTCGCATCTGAATATCGTAAGCAACTGGTGATGCTATGAATAATGACGAATAGGTACCTACTATTACACCAATTAGGATACCAAAAACGAACCCGCGAATACTCTCTCCACCTAAGAAGAAAATTGGTAGAAGCACCATAATCGTACTGAAAGATGTGGAGAATGTACGGCTTAATGTATCGTTAAGGGCGCTGTTCATAATGGCTAATCTATCGCGTTTTGGATATAAGCCAATGTACTCACGAATACGGTCAAATATTACCACCGAGTCGTTAATTGAGTAACCAATTATGGTTAGTATGGCGGCAATAAATGCCTGGTCAATCTCAAGTCCAAAGGGAACCCGGTTATAAAAAATTGAGAAGACGCCAACCACAATTAAAGTATCGTGGAATAGGGCTATTACTGCGCCAGTACCATACGACCAGTTTTTGAATCGTATTAGGATGTATAGGAAAATAACTATTAGTGATATTATTAAAGCAACTGCTGCCTCATTACGAAGATCATGGGCAATTGTTGGCCCAACTTTTATGCTACTTTGCTTAAAATCATCATTAAAAGTATCTAAATCGGTATTTTCTGGGATGAATGGTTTTAGCCCAACATGGAGCAGGGAGTCAACCTCATTATCAATATTTTCATCATCCAAATCAATCTTGTAATTGGTTGTAATCTTCACCTGATTTGATGAGCCAAATGTTTTCACCTCTGGCGCTTCTCCAAATACATTGCGCAGTTCGTTAGCAACATCAACTGTCGATACATCCTCCTGAAAACGGACAACAATAGAGCGCCCTCCGGTAAAGTCGATGCCTTGATTTAGCCCTCTTGTTGAAAGGGAGACTACAGCTATTATTATCACCAAGGTTGATATAATGTAAGAAAACTTCCTCGACCCAATAAAGTTGTATTTAGTGTGTTTTAGTATGTTATCGCTAATGCGGTTCGAGAATGTAACCTTTTTCTTCCTTTGCTGCTGGTAGCTTATAATTAATCTGGTAATAAACAGTGCTGTGAATAGCGAAGTTATGATACCAATTATTAGTGTTATGGCGAAACCCTGAATAGGACCTGAACCAACCCTGTATAGTATGATGGCAATAAGAAGTGTTGTGATATTACCGTCGAGAATTGCTGAGTATGCATTCTTGTAACCATCGGAAATAGCAAGGCCAATTCCTTTACCTGCATTTATCTCCTCTCTGATACGCTCAAAAATAAGCACGTTGGCATCAACTGCCATACCCATTGTAAGTACCAAACCAGCAATGCCAGGCAAGGTTAGGGTAGCTTGGAAAGAGGCGAGCACTCCGAAAATAAAGAAGATGTTTGCAACTAAGGCGAAATCGGCAACCAAACCAGCTTTATGGGTGTAAAAAAGCACCATGAAGATCAGGATTACGATAAAGCTAATTATGAAGGAACGTAAACCCGAATCAATTGACTCTTGCCCCAGTGATGGGCCAACAATCTCTTCCTGAATAATTCTGGCTGGCGCTGGGAGTTTACCTGACTTTAACACGTTTGCCAAGTCCTTCGCCTCATTAATGGTGAAGTTTCCAGTAATTGAAGAGCGCCCCCCCTTAATTTCCTGGTTAACGTTAGGGTATGAGTAAACATAGTTATCAAGAACAATAGCTATTGATTTTCCAATATTATCAGCAGTAAGTCTGGCCCATGTTTTTGCTCCCTCTGCATTCATCGTCATGGAAACTTCAGCATCAGAGCCTGTAGCAGAAAAATCATCTCTGGCATCGGTAATAACCCCACCATCAAGTGGAGGGTTGCCATCGCGGCTGGTTACTTTTATTGCTATTAACTCATAGTAACTTTCGGTGTCATCCCAATTTGCATTTTTTACGGTCCAAAGCAGCTTCAAATCTCGGGGTAGTAGTTGCTGAACCTGAGGCATTTCTAGGTATGAGTTAACTTTGGATGTATCACGGTAATGAGCAAAACCAACTACTGGCCCTCTCATTAGTTGCCCTTCCTGATTTACTGCTGGTTGAAGTATGCCAAAAAGAGGGTTTTCCTTTGCATAATCTTCTTGCGAGATATCTGTAGTATCCTCCTCATCAGATTCAAGCATCTCCATTATATCCTCATCTTCTGATACTTCTAGCTCGGAAGGTTCGTCATCGGCCTCCTCATCAACCTCAGCATCCTTCTCTACCTCATCAACCTCTTCTTTATCAACATCTTCAGAAGTTGTTAAGGCTTCCTCTGCATCTTTTATTTCTTTAATCTTCCTGTTTGCCTGCTGAAGGAATGGGGAAACTTCGCTGTTCTCGTAAGTTTCCCAAAACTCAAGGCTTGCTGTACCCTGAAGCAAACGGCGAACCCTCTCGGGATCGTTCACACCGGGTAGCTCCACCAAAATTCTTCCAGAACCCTCTAGGCGCTGAATGTTGGGTTGTGCAACACCAAAACGGTCGATACGATTACGAAGGATGTTAAAGGAGTTATCCATTGCACCTTCAGCCTCCTTGCGTATTACCCTAATAACATCTTCGTTTGTTGAGTTAAAGTTAATCCTATCACTCATCTCAATGGTATTGAAAATGGCCGCTAGGCGGGCATCGGGAGCAATAGTTTCAAAAGCTTCGCCAAAACGAGTAATGAAATCTTCCGATGGAGGCATTTCCCTGGCCATGTCAATGGCAGCAACAAAGTTACTGTCGTTACTATTATTTGATAGTGATCGAATAATATCGACTACCGACACTTCAAGCGTAACGTTCATTCCACCTTTTAGGTCAAGACCGAGATTGATCTGACGCTCCTGAACCTCCCTAAAAGTATATTGACGTAACCATAGAAAATTATAAACGGTTTCGCCTGAAATGGAGTCTAAATAGAATCTCTCTTTTTCTGGATCGCCCTGCGCATATTCAGCAGCAGCATTTTCTACTCTTTGGGTAATCCAGGTAAACGATAGCTGGTAGAAACAGATTAATGTTAAAACTATCGCTATAAAACTTATCGCACCTTTATTTCGCATTGGATTCTTGAGTTAAACGATTGATTACTTTTACTTTATTATTTAATTTTCTAAAATGTCGGGCAAAGATATTACTTTTTTTCTGAAATGCCATAGATGCAAGGAATATATAATGAACAGGTAATATGTGAATTTGGTCTTTGCCTATTCATTGTTTTTTTGAGTAGCATGTATATGTATTATATTTTCCTTGAAGTTAACAACAGCATTATGTTGCTTTAGAAAATCGCACCCAATCAAACCGCCAATTTTTAAGCCCACCATTTGTTCGTATAGTTCAGAAATGGCACTTAAGTCTGTGGTAAAAACAGTTATTTCATTAAAACGAATTTCACCTAATTTTAAAACTGGTATTTTCACTTGTTGCACTTCCATTTTTTCGGCATTAATGCCTGCGGCAAAGGGTTCTTCGTTTTGATTATTAATTATTTCTATATCCTTTGCAAAGGATTTGTCTATAACTGTTCTTGAGGCTCCGGTGTCAACAATTAAATTCATTGCAGCACCATTTATGCTGCCAAAAACTATTGGATGAAAGCTATTGCTTTCCAGCTCTTTCAGAGTAAAGGGTATCTTTTTGTTCATAATTCCTTTTTTTAAAGGCACACAAATGTAAAAAAATGCACATTATTCAAGGGTAAATAGAGGTAAAATTTGTTACTTTTGATTTTTGACCTTACAAATTGTTACATGTCACGAGCAGTCTCAATAAAAACCCGTCTTTTTGTTTTCTCAATAATTTTTTGTTTGGTTGGGCTGATTCTTATTGGCGGATACTCGTACATAATAGCGCGCAGGGCACTTCTTGACAGAACCTATAATCAGCTTACCGCAATTAGAGAGGAGAAGGCCATCAGGGTAAAGCATTTTTTTAGGGACAGGCTTCGTGATGTTGAGATGATATCTTCTGCTAGTGAGGTTCAATCTTTTGCAAAGGATTTTGGTGGTAATTACCCGCTTGATTACGACTTTTATATGCAAACCTCCTCTTTTTCTTCTTTGCTTAGCTTCCTGAAAAATGCCGAGAGTTACTGCAGTTTTAGCGTGCTGTTGCCTGGTGGTCATATGTTTTGTAGTGAGTTAAACAAGAAGAATGGGGCTGATCCTTATGTGTCAACAAGTTATGGGAAGAAGGTGCCTTTTCAAAGCATTTATAATCAGGCTATTCAGGAAGGGAAAGCAATAGCATTTGATTTTGTTAAGAACCCAGTATCCAATATTAATAGCGCTTTTGTAGCATCTCCAATTATTACAAACTCTCTTGATACTTTAGGCGTTGCCCTTCTTGAGATCCCTGAACTTGCAATGAATAATATTATGGCCGAAAGGCTTGATGAGATTGCGCTTGGTAAAACTGGGGAGGTTTATCTGGCTGGCAGCGATTTTTTAATGCGTTCATCCTCGCGTTTTCTCAAAAATTCGGTTCTTACTGTGGAGTGCAAAACCTACCCGGTGGAGCAAAGCTTGATGGGTAATGCTGGTACATCAAAAGTTATTGATTATAGGGGAGAGAAGGTGCTGAGTTCATTTAGCCCGTTGGACTTGCCCCATACCAACTGGGTTATTGTTGCTGAGATTGATTGGGATGAGGCTTTACACGATGTGAACAAACTTAAATATAGGATAATAATTATTGGCCTGATTGTGTTTATTCTTTTAAGTATTGGCGTATTGCTCTTTAGTTGGAAAATCACCAATCCCTTGTATGAATTAAAAAAGGCTGCCCTAAGGATTAGCGATGGCAAATTCGATAGGCTGCTCCCAATTGAACAGCGTGATGAGATTGGCCTGTTAACGCAGGTTTTCAATAAAATGACCCTAAGGTTAAAACACACAACCCAAAGATTAGTGGAGCGAGAGGAGCGTTTACTCCATTTTTATCGTGCAACAGTTGATGGAATTATGCTCCATAATTCAGGGAAGCCAATTCTGGTTAATAGAGCATTGGTATCATTAACAAAATACTCAGAGAAGGAGTTACTTAATAACTCTGCAAGAGACCTGTTTGCTGATAATGAATTTTTGTTATTTAACCAAAAGCATGATGATGTTCACTCATTTGAATCCGTTTTACTAACAAAAGATTCTGATGAAATACCTGTTGAAGTGCAGCAAAGAAATATTATTTACCATGATCAGGAAGTTGAGGCATTAGTTATTCGTAATATCTCTGAACGGAAAAGAATAGAGAACGAGTTGAGAAGTGAACGGCAGCATCGTTTGCGTTCTGTAATTGACGGGCAGGAGCAGGAGCGTCAGCGCTTATCAAGGGAGCTGCACGATGGGTTGGGGCAACTACTGGTAGCTATAAAACTTCGATTAGAGAGCATCTCGCTTGATAAGCTGGGCGAGGAGCGTAAAACTATTGAAACGGTCAAGAATCTTTTTAGTCAAACCATAGAGGATACCCGTAGGATGTCTAATAACCTTATGCCTGCGGCATTAACCGAATTTAGCCTGGCAGTTGTACTAAGAAATTTATGTAACGAAATGGAAGCGAATTCCAGCATTACCGTGTCCCTGGTAACCGGCGTGCTGCCTGATTCTCTCGATATGCTAACAAAAACTTATGCCTATAGAATAGTTCAGGAAGCACTAAACAATGTGGTGAAGCATTCTAATGCTAACAGGGCGGTTGTTTCAATTTTTTCCGATATACTTAAATTCTACATTCATATCGAGGATGATGGGGCAGGATTTGATACTCGAAAGAATGTTGAGATGGGGAATGGCCTTTATAATATGAGGGAGCGCTCTGTTATATTAAATGGGAAATTTGAGTTCGAATCCTCTCCGGGGGATGGAACAATAATAAGAGTTGAACTTCCGGTTAAAAAAATAAATTGAATGCAAAATGTCATGGGAAGAATAACTGTAGCACTTGTTGATGATCACCAGATTGTAAGAGATGGAATTAAATCGCTTATCGACAATCAGTATAATATTAAGGTAATTGTTGAGGCAGAGAGGGGGCAGGAGCTACTTGACAAAATAAGGGTTAATATGCCTGACATTGCCATCGTGGATGTTTCCTTACCTGAAATATCAGGAATAGAACTCACTAAATTGTTAATAAATGAATTCGCTGATATTAAGGTAATTATCCTTTCTATGCACACTACTCAAGAATTTGTTTTTAATGCGATTAAGGCAGGGGCAAAGGGGTACTTGCCAAAGAATATTACACAAGATGAGTTGGTTGAGGCTATAAATCAGGTTTATAATGGCAACGAGTACTTCAGCAAAGATATATCCGAGATTATTCTAAAAAGCTACCTGAAGCAAATTAAAGATCCTGAGAGAGCAGGTGAGAATAGTGAGGAGAAGCTAACAGTAAGGGAAACCGAGGTGCTTAAGCTTGTTGCCGAGGGATACTCAAATCAGCTAATTGCCGACAAGCTTTTTATTAGCATCAGAACTGTTGAGTCTCACAAAAATCATATCATGCAAAAACTAGAGTTAACCTCAACCGTTGAGCTGGTAAAATATGCTTTGAAGAATAAAATTATTGATATATAGGACTCATTTTAATTGTGTTCCATTTTGATTCACCATGTGTTCGGTATCGAACAGCAGGTTACCTTTTTATCTATGCTACTTAAGTGGATGTTTTTTTTATGTTTCACGTTAAGAAGACTTTACGTAAAATGGTTTGCATTTTGTTACATAATAATGGTTCATATTAATACGCTAAATTCATGATATTAACCAACAGCTATTAAGCTATTAGGTGCAGTTTATGTCAATTCTAAAATGTTTATTCACTACTAATCAATCTTAAAAAAATGAAAAAACTACTCTTACTTTTTATGATTTTTCCTTTAGCAGCAGCCACGCTTATAGGTGGTAACCAAATTCCTAAATATGAGGATAGGGATGAAATTCCCGAAAAGTACAAATGGGATCTAACCGTTATGTACGAAACCTGGGATGATTGGGAGAAGGATGTTGAGCAGTTTAAAGCCATATATGAAAACATGGCTGAAATGCAGGGAACGCTTGGCGATAACCCAAAGAATCTTGTTAATTTCTTATCTATGCAAGATAAAGCAGGTGAAGTTGGAATCAAAGTTTATTGTTATGCTTACCTATATCGTTCAGTAGACACACGCAATTCAGAAGCAAATTCCCGTTTTCAGCAGATAGCAGGATTAATGTCGCAGCTAGGTACCAAAATGAGTTGGGTTACCCCAGAGCTTTTAGATATTCCTGAGGATACCATGAAGAAGTGGATTGAGTCCACGCCTGAACTTGAACCATTTAAGTTTGGCCTTACTAAAATGTATCGCAATCAGGAGTATGTTCTCGATGCTGACAAGGAACGCTTGCTATCCTATTTCTCCAATTTGCGTTCAGCACCGGGAAATGTATATACTGAACTATCCACCTCCGATATTCAGAGGGAGGAGGTTTCCCTCTCCGATGGCGAAACCCTGAAAATGACACCTGGCAATTACTCGCAGGTGCTTAGTTTTAACAGGAATCGCGATGATAGGGAAGCAGCCTTCCATGCTTTTTTTGCACCCTATAAAGAGTATGAGAATACCTATGCAGCCATACTCAATGCGGTTCATCAGGGCGATTGGGCCAGTGTACGCGCCAGAGGTCATGAAACATTCCTCGATGCATCTCTTTTTAGCAACGATATTCCTAAGGATGTTTACTTTAATCTTATTAATACTGCTAAAAACAATACCGATGCTGTTCAAAAGTACATCGATATCAGGCGCAGAGCCCTTGGTTACGATGAGTACCAGCAGTGGGATGGAAGCATTAGTATAACGGATTTTGAAAAGCAGTATTCGTGGGATGAGGCAAGCGATTTGGTTTACAATGCCATAGCGCCATTGGGATCGGATTACCAGAAGGAGATAGGTAAATGCTTTTCAGGAGGTAGAATTGATGTTTATGAAACGCCCGGAAAGGAGAGCGGTGCTTACAATATGGGAGTTTATGGCGTACATCCCTTTGTGCTGATGAATTATTCTGGTACCCTCAGAAATGTGTTTACTCTTGGCCACGAACTGGGTCATAGCCTCCATTCAATTTACTCATCAAGAAATCAGCCATACAATATCCATAGGTATAGCACTTTTGTTGCAGAGGTGGCATCTGTTTTTAACGAGCATCTGCTGCTAGATTATATGCTAAAGCAATCTAAAAACCCTAAGGAGCGCATTGCTCTGCTTGATCAGGCCATTAATAATATCCTCGGAACTTTCTATCGTCAGAGTCTTTTTGCTGATTTTGAATATCAGGTGAGAACCCTAGTTGAGGAGGGCAAACCTATAAACGCTCCCGCCCTTAATGGCATTATGGGCGATTTAAATAAAGCCTACTATGGCGATGCCATGGTTCACAATGAGTTATCCTCAGTAACATGGGCTTACGTAATGCATTTCTTCCAGCTTAAGTACTACGTTTTTCAGTATGCCACCAGCTATGCTGCATCTGCTCACCTATTCGATAAGGTGACTACGGGTTCAAAGAGAGAGAGGAAGGTTGCTACAGAAAAGTATATTGATTTGCTGAAATCTGGCGGAAGCGATTACCCAATAAATCAGCTTAAAGCTGCCGGTGTGGATATGACAGACCCAGAGGTTATAGTTAGCGTTGCCAGAAGGCTTGAAACGCTTGTGGATCAGCTTGAGAAGGAATTGAAAAAGATAGATGCACTCTAGCTAACCATATGAATTTCTAATCAAAGCCATATCAGAAAAAATTGATCTATAAAAAAGGGCTGTCCATTTTGGGCAGCCCTTTTCTTGTCTAAAAAGTATAGTGAAGTTTGGGCTACTTAAATGCTTTTTCTGGTAGTCCGTCGCCGGTTAAGCTTAAGCGCTTAAAATAGTCTGGTACCTGCTTGCCTGTTAAAGCATCTACGTAAAGCTTAGCAAGCCCCATGCCTAGCATAAAGCCCTGGCCGCGTAAGCCCGTAAACAGTCCATGCTCAGGGTCAATAAACATCCGTGGCTCAACGTAGTAGCCTGCCCAAACAGCCTGAAATCCAACAGAACTTAATTCTGGAATCCAGTTGGCAAAAACTTCGGAAGCAATCTCTAGAAAATCCTGAGAGTTATATTTCAGATTCTTATCCGTTTCACTTGGGTCAACGGCGGGTGATGCGCATCCAATAATTTGTCCTGTTTCCGCCAGCTGCTGGCCATAAACAGCTACAAATCCCTTGTAGTTTCTCCTGTCAATTAGCATTGGAAGCGGGGTGTTGTTTATGCCCATCCAAGGCAGACGGCGAGTAATAAATGCTTGGTGCTTAACAGGGTAAATGCCCGTATTAATACCCAGCTGACGGGAAAATTTCTCTCCTGATGGTCCCAGCGCATTAATAAAGTTCTCGGCATGGTACTCAATGTAGCTCTTATCATGATCGCGGACAAGTGCTATGTAGGTATCGCCATCTTTGTGAACGCTAATCAGCTCACAATCCTCCTTTATAGTACCGCCATTTTCAGCACCAATTTTGCGAAGCAAGTCAACTACCTTACCCGGCGTTGCCTGCCAACAGTTGCTGGTAATAAGAGCTGATTTGTACGTGTTTAGGTCAGGATTGAAGTAGGAAGATATCTCCTTATTAAAATCCTTAGGTTCAACCATCTTGGCATCGCTCCAAGCACGTGAAGCATCAAGCGCTTTATAGGTAGCATCGTCGTGTGCGAATGTTACGTAGTTTATTTGGCGATAGTCAATGTTGCTTAGTGCTTGAAGCTCTTTAAATATTTGGTGGTTCTCAGATGCAATCTGCGATATTTCGGGTAACGAGAATGCTGTTCTTCCTCCTGCAATGTTACGCCAGCTTGCTCCACGCCCGTAGTTAAGCATTACAGGGTTTTGACCTTCTTCTGCCAAGTATCGGAAAAGGGCGCTACCCCCAATACCTCCGCCGGCAACAAGGGTTCTAATTTTTTCAACCCTGGCAGGTTTGCCGTTAATGCCTGTAATGTAGGTTTCGGGAACATCCTTTGGGTACAATTCACCCATGCTCACCTGGTTACTTAATGGACCCCGGGGTGTAGCATCGCCAACAATCTGGATACCTTTTGGTATAAGCGCAGTTTTAAGTCGTTTAATACATCGTTTACCACGGCATGCACCCATACCCAGTCGGGTGGTATGCTTCACCTCATCGGCTGATATGAATTTGCGGTCTCCAATGGTTTCAATAACTTCATCGAGACTAACATCATCGCAATGGCAAACGTAGGTTTTGTCTTTGGGTTGATACTTTGTTCCAGAAACTTTAACAGGTTCAGGGTATTCCGATTTTACAATAAAACCTCTGGCGTTTAACAGCTCATCGCCATGAATATCCTTGCTTTTAACTCTGGCAATATTTGTTTTGTTGGGCTTGCGGAGTATTTTCTCAATGGTACCTTCTCCTAAAATCTCACCATTGTTATTAACCAGATAAACCTCACTTCCTTCAGTAGCCTCGTATTCAATTGGTAAGAATAGCCAGTTCTTTTTGTAGCTGTAACCAAAAATTGCCAGCCCGGGGCATTGGTAAACGCAATCCATGCAGCCTACACACTTCTCAAAATCAATTTGAGGAACTGTGCTTGTTGATGTTTTGGTTATGGCGCCATGAGGGCAGGCAAACTCGCAAGGGTTACAAGCAAAACCATACAGGCAATCAATTACTACGAATGGTTTTTTATTCCTTCGTTCCTCAGTGGGTAGGTAAGGCTCTTCAATAACCTTGGTGGGATGCTGCTGGCTATCTATATACTCTTTACTTATTGAGAGGTAGTTATCGTAGTTGAATCGTAAGCCCATCTCTTCAAGTATATCATAGGCAACCTGTTTCCCGCGGAGTACAGCGCTTGTACCTTCACCAATACGGATGGCATCGCCTGCACCATAACAGGAGCGCCCAAAGATATCGTTCCCTTTAATTAGCAGCTGGTCATCGGGAACCAATCCGGTGCAAATGTTTATGGCGTCAATGCCCTCAATAACCTGCTCGGTTCCGGGTATTGGTTTAAAATTCTCGCAGTCGGCCACTACTGCACCAACCACACCAGTTCTGCTCTCGTTTGGTAGCGCTTTAATAAGAATTTTGTTCAGCATAACTGGTATGCCTAAGCGGCGAACCCTATTAGCTTGAACGGGGAACCCGCCTTCGCGTGGCATGGCCTCAACAATAGCCTTTACCTTTGCGCCAGCCTGCATAAGCTGGTAGCTGGTAAGGTAGCCGATATTGCCCGCTCCAACAGTTAGAACATTCTTGCCAAGAAGGGTAAACTCCTGGTTCATCATTTTTTGAACAACAGCCGCGGTGTAAACCCCTGGAACATCATCGTTCTCAAATGTTGGCATGAATGGAACGGCACCGGTAGCAACCACAAGGTGGCTAGCTTCAATGTAGTAAATCTCGTCAGTTTTAATATTTTTTATAGCGATACGCTTACCCTCAAGAATGTCCCAAACGGTGCTATCGAGGAATATACCTTCGTGGCTTTGGCCGGCAAGGGTTTTGGAAATATCGAAACCACGCATGCCACCAAACTTCTTCTCTTTTTCAAAGAAGAAGAACTGGTGGGTTTGCATGTTGAACTGTCCGCCAATAGTGGAGTTGTTATCTACAACAATATTCTCAATTCCGTGCTCAAGGAGTACCTCACGAGCAGCTAACCCTGCAGGGCCTGCTCCAATAATTGCAACGGTGGTTTTATAAACCTTTGCTGAGTGCTTTTTGTCTGGTGCTTTAACATCAGGGGTGTATTCGCGAGGTATTTCTGACACCTCATTAACCCCATCAACATTTGTTATGCAAATACGTTTAATTTGCCCATCAACCAGCATTTCGCAGGCGCCACACTTTCCAATTCCGCATTCAAGGCTTCTCTCACGATTATGGAGGCTATGGCTGTGCACTGGGAAGCCAGCCTGGTGCAGTGCTGCTGCTATGGTGAATCCTTTCTCGGCTTCTACTGTTTTCCCTTGGAAAGTAAAAGTTACCTTTTCAGGATTTGGTACATCTAAAATTGGGTGGGTATTTATCTTTTGCATCCTTAAGATTGTTAAGTTGATATCTTTAATATATTTGATGCGAATTTAAATGCAATTTTAATTCCGTACAATGATGTTTGTCAGGGTTAACCAAAATCATTCTTTACAGCCTTTCAAAACTTTAACAAAAAACCCGCCCTACCAATTTTTGGTTCAGACGGGTTTTAGGTTAATAAAATTTAAGTTACCTGCCAACCACCACTCTGGTTACAGCCCAACCTCCATCAACCATTACTCTTAGCAAGTAAACGCCTGGGGAAAGGTTCGTAACGTTTAGCTGGATTGTTGTAAGGCCATCTAACCATTCCTTTTTCTGGAAGACAGTTTGCCCAACTGGCGACACCAGCTGCATTTCAATATTGCTAGGTCTTTGTGGGTTTATCCGAACAGTCAACTTCTCGTTTACAGGGTTTGGGTAAACTGAAACAATGGTGTTGGTGCCGGGTATTTGCTGGGTCCAGTTACCAAAATCAACGTAAACAGTATCGGATGCAGTACATCCGTATGAGTTGGTTACCTGAAGCCAGTATTCACCCGTTTCGTAAACAGTAATTTGGGAAGCAGTGCTCCCCGTGCTCCAAAGGTACGTTCCGCTAACATCGGCAACCAGCGTGTAGGAGTCATCATCCACATAAATGATCTCGTCGCCAAGGTTCACGTTGGGCGTTGGATTGATGTTTGAGTTATGAATGTGTACATCGCCATCAACCCCATCGTAGTCAACCCTGAAGGTAAACTGGTATGAGTTTCCTGAAGTAAGGTTTGCAGTTTGATTAAATACATAATTAATCTCATCATTAGGAGCAAGAGCCTCAGGAAGGGTAAATGTTTCAGTAAATTCATAAGGTGTTTCAAACCCAATTATGCAAAAGATATCTAACTCCTCCCCCTGATCAAGAGTCTGTTCTCTCTCGTTCTTAATAGTAATCTCAATTGGCATATCGGGAATACGACATTCCTCAGTTGCCGGTGAGATAACCTCCGTTACATTCAGGTCAGAATTCCTGAACTCGATGTAAACCTCATCGTAACCGGTACATCCGTTCTCATCGGTAACAGTAACATGGTGTAATCCGGATTCGGTGGCCAGGTAGGTTTGATCTGTTGACCCATCGTGCCATAAGTATGAAACATAGCCAGCTCCTGCATCTAAAGTAATTGGATCATAGGTTTCTATTTCATCAGGAAGATTTAATGAAAAGTCAACCTCTGGATATGAATCAACAGCGTAGGCGATGTTGCTATTCTCGGGAATCATATCATTCTCTGCTTCAACCCATATCTGCATGTTATGCGTTGTGGGCTCCGATAAATCAACTGTTTCTCCAAGTGTCACGGTCATAACATCGTCAATATCAAAACTTTGTTCAAGTGTAAGTTCCTCTGAATAGTTTGTTTCGCCGAGGGTGAAGCCAAGGTTTAGAACTGTACCTTCTTCTAAAACGTAATCGCCACTATTTTTGAAGGTTATGGTAATAGGCTCTTCACTACCAAGGCCACATCCAGAAATTGGTTCATCAATATTAATAATTTCAATATCAAGAAAGTGAAATGTTAAGGTAACTTCGGCATAGGCCTGACAACCAGAAAAGTCTGTTACAGTTACGTGGTACGTTCCGTCCTCCGTGGCAGTATATGTCCTGTCAGTACTCTCGTCTTGCCACAGGTAGTCATCAAAGTACCCAGGGTCAAGGATTTCTTCCCATGCAAAAACATCTCTATCTTCACCTAGTGTGATTTCTGGATAGCCAAGGGCATAAATTGTTTTGTTTTGAGAGTTATTGTCGTAATCTACTTCAACAATATCCGTGGAAAAATCAATTTGTAAAGTTGCATTTTCACTTTCGGCTAAATCGAGCGTTTGGGTAAGGGTTAAATCTATTGACGAATTAGATGCTAAATTGGTTGGAAGTTCTATGGTTTCTGTAGTTACAATAGTTCCATCTAAATATAGCGAAACATCAATTTGTGTGCCTATGGGGTATGTTTGGTTTCCAGTATTCATCAGGGTGAATGTAACGGGCGTATTATCTTCCAGTTCACAATCATTTGCAGGCGAGACAATATTTGAAATATCCAAATCGTGGCTAATAATAATTAACGAATCGCTTGCTGAGCATTCATGGCTGTTTTCTACAACAACCTTATAGTTACTGTACAGAGGAGGTCCCCATACTAAATAGTTAGGATCCATTGTGCCATCGTGCCAAAGGTAGCTTTCCGCATCATCGGAGTAGGAAGGGGTAATGGTGTAATCTTCATCTGAACCAAATACTTTAAATAATGAGTCGGGCTCAATAGTAACCCATGGTGATGGGTTGACAATTGAGAGGATATCCTTTGAATCGTTATCAGGATTGGGATCATTATCTGTTTCAATAGTGAAATTCAAGTAATGCTCGCCTATGGGGAACTGAATTGATTGTGGGAAAGTGTAATGTATTTCCTGATTATTTATAAGCTGTTCGGAAAGCGTTAATGTTTCGTTCTGCTCTCCAAATGGTGTTTGTACGTCAACCTGAATTTGTGTTCCAGCTGGATAGGTTTCGTAGCCCACGTTCTCAATTGCTATTGTGAGCGGCGTGGGTTCAGAAACCTCACATTCTATCTCGGCCGGGCTTACTATTGAGGAGATAGATAAATCAGCAGAATTGACAAATACCGTGTCCATATCTTGTCCACACCCATGATCAGCTTCAGCGGTTACCCTATAAAATGCTGAAACCAGATTGTTAGAAACATCATCTACAGAGAGAGTATTACTATTCTCTCCTAATGAAGACCAGGATGTTTGTCCCTTTATTTGTTGCTCCCATTCATAATTAATAAATCCTGATGTGGCTTGCAATATTAAGGTGTCAGGCCTGGTGGTTATGATGTCATCTTCAACCTCCTGAAAATTTGATGAGCCAATATTTACAGAGGTTTTTACCTGTGGTTCACCCCAGGTGTTGACTGTAATTTCCGATGTATCGTTTGATCTGCTCAAATCGTTTGACAGATCTGTATAAGCCTTAATTAGGTACGATTCAACCTCGCTTAAATCTATAGGAGAGGAGAATACATACGTTGAATCTTCGCGTCCCACCACACCCCAATTCTCGTTTGGAGTAACTACCTCCTCGATAACTACTTCGCCATTAACAGCAAATATTACAGGGAAGTTTTCAATTCCATCATAAGCGGTAATTCCATGAAATTTCAGATTTACCTCTGGGTAAATTGGGTCAGGATTGGTGCACTCATCTTCAATGTTATTAATATTCGACACCCCTACATCTTTTTCGGATGCGGCAATTGTTACTGAATCGGTGGCCGTGCACCCTAAATTATTCTCTACAAGCACTTTGTATGAGCCATATTCGTCTACATTGTACTGGTAATTGGTCTCACCAACTATTTCATCCCAGTTGGGGTCGTTAAACTCGTACCATGTGTACGATGTGTAGCCTTGACCTGCATCAATAACAACCGTATCGGGCTGCATAGTTCCAATATTTGAACCAATATTATAGTTTGGCATACCGTAAACCTCAACGGTTTCGATCAGTGTATCGTTTAGCCTGTCATCGTCATTAGTTAAGTTGGTATAAGCAAGAATATCATGAGTCCCAGCATTAAAAATATTGAAAGTGTTTGAAGTGGTAAAATCGTAGGTTGAATTCTGCTCCAAAGGCTCTGCTGCGCTATATGTAATTGTTTCTGATTTTACATCACCTTGATCAACCTGAACGTTAACAGGAATTTCATGATCAACAGGCAGAGGTCTGTAACCATGGTTTGTAATTCTTAATTCAAGGTTAACGTTGTTACCAATTTCACAATCATCGTCAGGGCTTAATAGCTTTGTAATACCAAGGTCGTATGGAAGTTCATAAATTCTAATCATATCAATAGCCACCCCCTCGTAAGTATCAAGAGCATCGGATGCGAAAACAAATCGGAATTTTACGGAGCCTTCACCAATGATATCATTGGGCAATAGTGTTTTTGCGGTAATGTATGAGGACTGATTAACACTCCAGCCAGAGTTGCTTAGCGCGTCAACCGTCTCAGTATCGAACCAGTTATAAGCGTAGTTCACATTGGCTTCCAGCGTATTCCATGTGGATCCCTCGTCAATAGAATATTCAATGGTCAGCCCATCAACACCCTCTTCAATATCCATTATGTAATCAAATGAGAAAACGGGGTATTCAGCACCTGTAAGATCGAAGCAGGGACTTTCAAGGTATGAGAATTCATTGTTATTATAGTTTTGAGTTAGACTAGTGGCCCATGCCCTAATTCCATCTGATGCAGAATTAATAACTGTGCCATTTGGCTTACCCCATCGCCAACTACTATTGTTGCCGCTAGCATACCAATATGAGGATGAGTTTTCGAAGGAGGCTTGATAGGGGAGTGTAATTGTAGGGAAAACATAAATATTTTCATTATAAGCGTTGTTGCCAGGATCCTGATCGTCATCGAGGAAGGTTCTAAAAACAAGGTTCCTTTGCCCAGGCGAGCTAAGATCAGCTGGCGTTGCAAAGGTGAATTCAATCTCCTCTTCGCTCTCAATTGGATCGTTGAATAGTTCCTTTATGTAAGTTGATCCGCCATTAAGAGAGTAGCCTACTTCAAATGGATCGTTTATGGTAGCACCCCCATAATTTTTAATAATAACCGTAACTGTTTCTGAGCTGGTAAGGCCACACTGTTGAATGGGTAGTAGTTTTGTTTTTACTCCTACATCAGTATGTATAAACTCTCCTGTAACGGCAAAATTATCCACATTCCATCCACCGTATTCAGTGGCTTTATTGGTTGTATCTATGGAGAATTGTATTTTTACATCCTCCTTTCGGGTTGCATAAGGGGCAATGTTGTGTGCTACTCTTCTCCAGCGACGGTCAAGTATATCACTATTACTTGCAAACAGGTTGATCCAGCTGCTTTCTCCATCGTTACTAAGCTTAACGCTTGTTTTGTCAAAATACTCAATATTTAGCCACCGTTTATAGCGTACCGAAAGGTTCTGGTAATACTTAGCATCAACTGATTCTGATATGGCTGTATGGGGATTGTCGGAGGTAATTCCTGAAGAATAGTTTCCATTTAAATTTGTGGCCAACACATTAGCGCCATAGTACGCGTAATCAGGATCAAAACTTCCTGTACCCAAGGGTTCGCCAATTTCCCAATCTCCGGTTGTTGTCCAATCGCTAATATCCGTAAAGTCATCAAAAAGGATAGATGTATGTATGCTTGCAGATTGGGATGGATTAAGCGTTGTTGATGGGAATGTGGTACTACCCAATTGCACTGAGTTTGAATTAAGAGTAAAGTTTACGCTATTGCCATAATCAACAGATGAATTTATATCAAAACAAACCCAAATATAGTTTTCGCCTGTAAACAGATTAAATGTTGGGGCTGTTAGAGTAATCTCATCTCCATTTATTGAAACATCGGAAGGGATAGGTGTAGTGATGTTAAAAATTGAGTCTCGTGTATGAAACAATCTAACGTTTGCCAGGTCGTTAATATCAGTACCTGTGTAACTAAGTGTTATTGAGTTTACAGGAATATCTCCGGTGTTCCCAGAAACAAGGGCGCTAATAAATGAGAATTGGTTAATATTTGATCCACTAGGGAATGTTGCGTTGTATTGTCTTAAGCCAAAACTCTCAACAGTACGCTGAAGCAAACCTCGCTCTTCAATGGCTACATCGTCAATACAAACCCCCCAGCCCCAGTTGGATATGCCTTCAAAAGCAATGTAACAATCCTGCACCTTAACATCATCGGGAAGGATTATCTCCCTTTTAGTCCAGCTAGCAACGGGTGAATCGTAATGCTCCAACTCTACCCAATTATAGGGATTTTTGGTGGTGCTATAGTAAACTTTAAGCTCATCGGTTGAGTTATCCCATTCATCCTGTGCATGCCAGAAAACCAGGGTGGGTTTAATGGCAGTTCGTAAATCAATGGAGGGGGTGATAAGCCTGCGCATAGGCCCTACGCTCTCATCTTGAAAAAGGGCATTATAACTTCCACTGTATGCATGTGGAGGGTGTCGAAAGTTGGGAGCGCCTGTTGGAGCATACCCTCCATCCTCATACCTCCAGGTTCGGCTACCGCTTACAAACTGCTCTGTCCAGCCCTGAGGCCGTTCACCGTCATTCTCAAAATCCTCAAAGATGAAAGTTTCAAATTCCTCTTCTTTTTGAGCCTGTGTTGTGATTAATGAGTAGTTAAGCATTGTTGCAACGAAGAGAATGCACCATTTTACTAGTGTTGAGTATTTTTTCATGGTAGTTAAGTTTACATGTGGCAGATACAAATATCGTAAAAATTATTGTATAATTATTAAACGACAGCTTATTGTTAAATGTTTATTTTTTGCAATGGTTTTTTGATGTATTCTTATGCCACTTCTCAATTTGCCCAAAAATCAGTGCTTAATATCCATATCTAATCAAACCCATTTTTTTGCCATAATGGGGTGATGACAGAAAAAAACAAATACGATCGTTACTGCCTGCCAGAGAGCAGGCAGGCAATGACGTCAAGAAATCTGACATTGGCAGTTCAATATATAAATGCCATATTATGTGCGAGATACGAATCTGCCAGTGCTAGGTATTAACATTTTAGACAACCCTCCTTCGTACTTTAGAAGGTTATTACAAAGTAAAATTCCTTTTGGCATACTATCAAGCCACTAAAATTATTCTTTACCTTTCACGTTATTAACATCTAGCTTGCTAATACTTTTTTAGATTAAAGGATAAATGTGTTATTTTGTCATTTTTTATATCACTGCTGTTCGGAAAACAGAAATTATCAATTGTTTAAAAAGCAAGAAATATTTCGTTCCTACAGGACTTCTAAAACTTGGTTATGCTTGATTTTACCAATATCTGACACCTAACGGTGTCTGTCCTGTTAGGGACATAATATCGGTAGAAAAAAGTGAGCCAATAAAGTATAAAGTCCCATAGGGACGTGATATTTCAATGGATTTATTATATCTTTAATAATAATATTGGACAACAGTATTTTGATATTTAATTCGTGAAAATATTTGACCAATGTTATATCTTTTTTGATAAAACCACGTAAATAACAGTATTAACTATTGATTTTTATTGAGATATTTTTTTAGCTTTGCTGTTGATATGGCCATTAACCACCAAAAAATAAGCAGATATTTTTGTAGTTCAATATTTGCCATTCAATTTGTTTTAATATCAGTTTTTCTTCTCCAGCCTTTTCGGGCAGAAGCGCAAACTGATACTGAGTTTTGGTTTGTAGTGCCTGAGATTACTATCGACCACAGTTATCCAGGGGGAGTTCCAGCGTACTTTAAACTCTCATCAGGCGACCTACCTGCCGAGGTAACAATAAGTATGCCTGCTGGCGATCCTGCAATTTTTCCTGACATTGTTGTTAATCTGGGAGCAAACGATTTTCAGGAAGTTGATGTTAGCTGTTGGATTGTTGATCCCTGCAACCCACCTGATGGAACCTCTAGTGATGTTAACTTGTTGGAGAATAAGCCCATAAATGCTTCCGGCATAAATAATTTTGGGATACTCATTACCTCTACGGCTCCAATAACAGCATATTATGAGGTTAGCAGAGGGAATAATAAGGATATTTGGGCGCTTAAAGGTAAAAATGCCCTTGGAACAACTTTTTTTACTCCCTTTCAAAATCTTGAAAGGAATGATGATTCTTATAACCCCGCTTATCCTTACTCTGCCATTGATGTTGTTGCAACCGAGGATGGAACAGATGTACAGTTTACTCTCCCCCCAGGCATTTCTGCAAGTTATGGTAATTCAGGGGATAATAGACCCGCAGGAAGCACCTTTACAAGAACCCTAAATAAAGGGCAAACATTTTCTCTTTTCCCAAGATGGAGATCCGATTTATCACCTGAAAGAATAAGCCAAGCAGCAGCTGATAGGCTTGTAGGCACTTTAGTTGAGAGTGTTAATGGAGAGCCAATTGCCGTTACTTTAAATGATGACTCGTACTTTCATACCTCGGGAACTTGCAGGGATGTTGCAGGAGACCAACTGATTCCTGCAAATATAACTGGCTTAGAATACATTGCAATTAGAACAGATCTCAACAATCAGGATAATCTTTTTGTTCTTGCAACAGAGAATGGTACGCAAGTTACTGTTTATGATGAGAATGACAATGTTGTTTCAACAACACCGCTTAATGCTCATCAGCAACATCACGAGCCTTTACCTGCGGGGGAGCCTTACTATAGAATTGTAGCCGATAAACCCGTTTACGTTTGGCATGTGGGTGGTTTTGGGTGTGAAGTGGGAGGGGCTGTGCTCCCTCCAATAGATAGATGCACTGGCGTTCCCAAGGTTTCTTTTGCCAGAACATCAACGGAAACATTCTATATTATAATGATGGTTAGAAAAGGAGCTGAAGACTTCTTTGAGTTTGATGGCGTAGAAAGAAACGACCTTTTTAATCCAGGGGACTTTATAGAAGTTCTTAATTCTGACTGGAGCGTAGCAAGATTTGGCCCTTTTACCACAGGAGAAATTGATGTAGGAACCCATACCATGCAAAATACCGAGGATATTTTCCATCTTGGCATTGTGAATGGTGGTTCAAGTTCGGGCTGCTTTTACGGCTACTTCTCAGACTATAACGAGTTTGACCCTACAACCCTGGTTGTTGAAACGGGAACTTCTGGCGGAAGGGTTTGCGTTGGTGAGACGCTTCAGCTATACGCCAGTGGTGGTACTGAATACCTATGGACACCTGACACACACCTTGATGACCCTACAAGCGCAACGCCAGTAGCATCCAATATTGGGGGCTCAATTAATTATTCCGTTACGGTTAGCGGTGCTTGCAACAGAGACACCACAATAGATGTGGGTATTCAGGCTGCAGGACCGGTAGATATGCTTTTTGAACCTGACGTATATGAGGCGTGTGCAAGCCCCCCCTCAGGAGGCGGCACCCCAGCATATGAGTTCACTTTTACAAATAACTCAGTGGGCGATTATAGTCGTGAATGGCGATGGAAACTTGGACCTACCGGTACATCCACAACCTTTGCATCTGGTAATGATGATTCAACCGATCCGGTTAATGAAGTAACCTTATCATTGGAAAACGATACCGACGGTATTCTTGAGTACCACATCACCCTTTTTGGAGGTTCAGATCCACCTTTCTGCTTTGATGAGTATACGCAAGTTGTTAGGGTTTATCCATATATAGATGTTGAAGCTCGAGAGCAGAATGGTAATTACAGCGGATGTCAACCCTTAGATCTTGACTTTGAAGCCAATCCTATAGGTCACTTCACTGGGGCAACTTATAAGTGGGATTTTGGCAATGGGATTTCTAGTGATCAGCAAAATCCCAACTATTCGTTTTACGATACAACTCCCTTAGGTTGGGTATATAGAGAATTTTACCCCAAGACAACCATTACCGACCAGTGGGGAGTTTGCAGTACTGAGGACTCTGTTAAGGTTAGTGTTTATCCATACAATGAAGCAGGATTTTTAATTAGCGATACGCTGGGTTGTTCGCCGCTCAACGTCTCAGTACAAAACTCCTCTTTAGGTGGAATAAACTCGTATGATTGGAGTATTGATTCAGATCCTCCGGGACATTCAGTTTCTGATCCCCCCTCAAGTTCAGATCCGTACTCCCGAACTCTCAATAATACAACCGATGCGCCCATTAATTACAATTTTAGTTTAATCGTAGCTAACAGTTATGGTTGCAAAGATACCTTGGATAGAACGGTTAGGGTAAATCCTGAAATTGATGTAACCATTGCTCCTCCTGATGACATTGAGATATGTGACTCCACGATGGTGTCCTTCACATCTTCCATAGTTAACCCCTTATTGCCAAATGTTGGCTATAGCTGGATCTTTGGCGATGGGGAGGTTTCACAAAATGCCAATTATAATAAACTGTACAGAAATTTTGAAAACGGGGAGGTTGTTTACCCTGTTACGCTAACGGCTATTACCGAATTTGGTTGTTCTGATACGGACATGACATCGGTGGAGGTGTCTCCGCGCATTGAAGCACAATTTTCTATTAACAAGCATGAAATATGCTCTGGCGAAGAGGTGGAGTTTACCTACCAACGCATGGGAAGCATAACCAGCTACGATTTTGAATTTGATGGTTATACTGATGACACTTGGCCAACCGATGCTGTTGCAAACGGTACTTTTACCAAGGAGTTTATAAATGAGACAGGTGCGCCAATGGATATTAAGGTAACGCTGACTGTTGAGAATGATAATGCCAATTGTACAAAGGAGATTGAGAAAACTATTACCGTTAACCCAAGTGTAAGCGCAAACTTTACCTCCGACTTTGGTAGTAACACCCTTGGATGTAACCCATTGGAGGTTGACTTTAAAAATGAAACGGTATATACTGGAGACTCACCGTTTAATGGTAGTTTCGAGTGGGATTTTGGCGATGGTTCCTCATCGCTGGATGCTAATCCGAATCATACTTTTATTAACAGTGACCCAGATGCTAATACCACTTTTACCGTAACCTTAACATCCACTTCTGTTCATGATTGTGTTGATGAAGCCACCTCCGATGTGGATGTAAAACCCAATCTGAAGGCAGATTTTTCCTTGAATCCCGGGAGCATTTGTTCTCCTTCGGATGTTACATTTACTCCATCCAGCATTGGGGCAACTAATTTCTTCTGGGACTTTGATGATTTAGTACCCGATGAGGAGCGTGACAACAACGATCCTTTTACGCATACATTCACTTCTAGCGATCCCGAAAATACACAGAGTCGTATTATAACCCTTAGAGTGGAGAATGGCACAGGGTGCTATGATGAGCATACACTTCCCATAACATTGTACCCGCTGGTTGAGTCAGGCTTCTCCGCATCTGACGAAATTGGATGTTCTGATTTAGAGGTAACTTTTACCAATAATTCTAATGGGGAAGGCTTAACGTACGAATGGGATTTTGATGATGAACAAAGTTCTACCTCATCAAGTAATACAGTAACTCACACTTTCACCAATCGTTCATCTGTAGATAAAATTTTTAATGTTCGTCTTACTGCTAAAAACTCAAACGGATGTACTTCATATAGTATCATCCCTATAACGGTTCACCCCAAGGTTGAGGCAGATTTCTCATTTACTCACGATTCTGTTTGTACCCCATTTTATGTAACTCTTGAAAACGCATCGCTTAATGGCGACGAGTTCAATTGGGATTTTGGACACATGGATGAAACTGCAGTAACTTATGATAGTGAACCTTTTACTCAAATTTTTGATAATCCTACACCCAACGATATTCTAAACTATAGCATTACTTTAGAAGCTCAGGATAATATAACCGGATGCTCACATGACACATCCAAAACAATAACCGTTTACCCAAGGGTTGTTGCAAATTTTGATGCCGATGTTATAGAAGGTTGCAACCCACTTACTGTTGAGTTTGCAAATAATTCAACTGGTCTAGGCTCATACAAATGGGAGTTCGGTGACGAAACATCATCCTCATCAACAGCACCAACAAAAATTTTTAGCCATTCAGATAGAGAAAATGAGAAGGAGTTTGCTGTTAGCCTAACCTCTACAAATACCAATGGTTGCCAAGACATTAAGGACACAATCATAACTGTTTACCCGCTGGTTGAGGCTAATTTCACCATAAACAAAGCGGAAGGATGCACACCCTTAACTATTGAAATAGAGAATACCACAGTTAGCCCTGCTTACACATATGAATGGGATTTTGACGATGGCCAGACATCTTCTGAACCACAGCCTCTTTCCGTAGAGATTGCAAACACTCTTGATCCTTTGGCCATTTTTAGCCCAAATATTAGTTTGATAACACGGTACATAAATGACGAGTCATGCATGGCAACACACTCCGAACAGGTAGATGTTTTTCCGCACATTTACCCCGATTTTAACGCAACGCTTGAAGGTTGTCATCCGCATACCGCTAACTTTGAAAATACTACCAATGCTTATGGTGGAGTTAACTCCCCTACCTACGAGTGGGATTTTGGTAACGGATCAACCTCCAATGATGTGAGTTTACCTGTGACTTTTACAAATTCATCATTTACACAAAATTCAATATATAATGTTTTATTGGAGGCAACATCCATTCATGGCTGTACCAATTCAATAGACACCATGGTATCTGTTTACCCCGTTCCAAGAGCAAGAATGGAACTGATTGAGGATAATACCAGTTGTTCTCCTTTTGAGGTAGAGTTTGTTAACATGTCAGAGGGAACTAATCTTAGCTATCACTACAACTTTGGTGATGGTGATGACACTCTTACGCAAGGTTCTGAACCTATGATTCATGTGTTTAACAACCTTACCAGCAACGTAAAATCCTTTACAACAACGCTTACCGCTGAAACCGAATTTGGCTGTACAAATCAGTTTGAACAAACCCTGTGGGTTAATCCACAGGTTGTGGCCGATTTTCAATTCAATCCTGGGGCCGAATTATGCAACCCAGCCACTGTAACCATGGAGAATAGCTCGTTAAATAGTCATCATTACGATTGGGATTTTGACGATTCAAACATTTCAACTTCAGCTAATCCAACACACACCTTTGTGAATAATACTGCCAATGACAGGGTGTTTGACGTATCCCTCATTGCCTCTTCAAACTATGATTGCATTGACACTCTAACACTGCCCTTAACAGTTTATTCTCAACCAATTGCTGACTTTTCAATTTATCCGCCAGTACAGCAATATCCCAATGCTAGTTTTGAGTTTACCAACCAAACAAGGCCAATTTCAGAAGAATGGGAATACTTTTGGGATTTTGGAGACGATCAATCTGGATCTACTGAAATGGAACCAGGCACATACACATACGAAACTTGGGGGCCACCTGATGCTTTCAAGTATTTTGTAACCCTACGTGTACAAAATGAGAATTGTAGCGATGAGATTACACATCCCTTAACATTACGACCTGCTCAGCCTGAGGCTCTTTTTGATGTTGATAATAGCGCAGATTGCCCTCCATTAAGGGTTAAATTTATTAATGCATCAACATATGGCAACTCATATTTATGGGATTTTGATGACGGTAACACATCAAATGAAGCAGAACCTGAGCATGTGTTTTGGGATGAAGGGTATTATAACGTGAGTCTTACCGTAGAGGGTGATGGAGGGGAGTCAACCACCTACGGATTACTTAGGGTTTACCCTTTACCTAAGGCAGATTTTGAGGTATTGCCCCCTGTTGTTGTTCTTCCCGAGGGGTCTGCTAGTTTTTACAATCTTTCATCAAGAGCATCATCATATCTTTGGGATTTTGGTGATGGAGCAATGTCGTCTGTAACAAACCCAACACATTATTATGAAGATTTAGGCACATACGAGGTTCAATTAATCGCTTATACTGATTTTAATTGTACCGATACGCTTATAAGGGATGCGGCTGTTGTAGTTGAAGGAGCAGGCAAGCTTAGGTTCCCCAATGCATTTGTTCCAAGTAAAAATGGTCCCAGCGGTGGACAATACAATTTGGATGATGCACATAAAAATGAGATATTTCACCCCGTTCATGAAGGGGTTATTGAGTATAAATTAATGATTTTTAATCGTTGGGGTCAGCAAATTTTCCAAAGCGACGATGTAAATGTGGGTTGGGATGGCTACTATAATGGCCAGCTTAGCGCACAAGATGTTTATGTGTGGAGGGCTATAGGCAAGTTCTCTGATGGTAGTTCTTTTGATAAGAGAGGTAACGTTTCGTTATTAAGATAGTTATGAAATGCTCCGTTGTTAAGGAGGTTAGTTGGTTTAATTATGCCAAAGTATTCTATCAGTAACTTCACCTTTCTGTCATGTATGTTTAAAACAAATAGGCTATTAGCCTGTATTAATGGTTTGTTTAAAAAAATGATTGAGGTTATGTCTTGTGTGTTCTAGAATTAACGTAGCCTTATTATGAAAAAACTGAATTTAGTACTTAAATAATGAATGGTAACTGCATAAATAGAGTTAAAAAAGCCAGCACAGTTTTCAGTTATGCTGTATTGACTTTATTGTTGATTGTTAGCTTTTCAGCTATATCTGCCAACAAAAACAGCTCTTTTAAAGATAGTTACATTGCATTAAGTTCCCCTAGCGCATACTTCTCAGTTGACACTACGTCTGGCTGTTCTCATCATACAAGTAATTTTCCTGTGCTAATTACTGACCAGTCTGTTGGGGCCACCAACTGGAAGTACACGATTTTAAGGTCCGGGTTTCCACCAGATGTCATTTATGATGACGCTATTGACCCGGGATCATTTACGCATGTGTTTGTTAACAACTCCAGCTTCCCAATTGAGTACACCATTCATCTTGAAGTGGAAGCAGCAGGCACTTTTAGTGAGTACTCCATAGATATAACCGTATATCCATCCATAAGAGCTCAGTTTAACAGAACTTATATTGATGGCGATTGCACAAACCCACGAGAGGTTGGTTTTACCAATCAATCATCAAACAACACGAATGATACTTACTACTGGACATTAGATGATGGTACAAATAGAATATCATCAACTCACGACGAGGTGTTTAATCATACTTATGAGAACCTAACACTAAACGGGGTAGATTATGATATTACACTTATTGCGCAATCGGATTTTGGTTGTCGCGATACTGCAACTGCCCAAGCTTACGTTACTTCACACTTTGTACCCCAATTTGAGGTTAACCATATAGAGGGGTGTGCACCTCTTGGGATTGATGTTACAAATAATTCGGCTGGTGATATTAGCACTTACAGCTGGTCAATTAATCCTGATCCCGGTGGGCTTATCTTTCCGGTTAATGGTGATGATTTTAGTATAACACTACCAAACACCACTGATACTCCAATTGATTACACCTTGAGTTTAGAAGTAACCAATACCGATGGGTGTTCCAAAATTTCTGACCAGATTATAACTGTTTACCCTCAGGTACAGGTTTCGTTTACCCCAGAGAATTTGGAAATTTGTGATTCAACAGAGGTGGATTTTGAATCTACACTAGGGAATCCTGCCTTGCCCAACATAACCTATAGTTGGGTTTTTGACGATGGAGCTTCGTCCGAACAAAAAGATCCGTCGCACGTTTTTACGAATGATGGAGATAGTTTTGTTGATAGAAATGTGTCGCTCGTTGCCACTAGTCAATATGAATGTTCCGATGATTATTCAACCGCAGTTAGGGTACACCCACGAATCAGGGCAAACTTCTCAGTAAGCGATGCTGAGATATGCTCCCGTGATGAGATAATATTTTCCTATGAGCGAATGCCAAGTATAGATGACTATGATTTCGATTTTGATACTTATGCTCCCAATACTTGGCCAGGCGATGCAACGGCAAATGGAACTTTTGACAAAGAATTTATTAATCAAACGGGTTCTCCTTTCACAATAGATATTACATTAACAACAAATAATACGCATCCTTCCTGCCAAAAGGATTTCACTATCCCCATTACTGTAAACCCCGAGGTTGAGGCTGACTTCACTTGGACTGGCGATACTCCGCAAGGTTGCAGTCCATTGGAAGTAGATTTTACAAATACCACCACATTCACGGGTATTGGCACGTTTGATGGAACATTCCTTTGGGATTTTGGCGATGGTGTAACTTCCACTGAGATAAACCCAACCCACGTCTTTGTAAATGATGATCCTGACAATACCGCTACATTCACCGTAACTCTTACAGCTACTTCTGTGCATGGTTGTGTGCATACATATCAGGAGGATATTACTATACACCCTCGCCTTACCGCCGGCTTTAGCATGGAGCAGCCTGATATTTGCGTACCAGAATTTGTGTTTACACCCTCAAGCCCCGGCGCAACTGAGTATAATTGGGATTTTGATGGACTAATATCCAATGAAACTATCCTAAATGGGGACTCTTTTACCCGTACAATTAATCCAACACATCCTGACAATCCAACTTCTGGGACAATAACGTTAACGGTTGAGAATGCAGCGGGTTGTAGTGATGTGACCACTCATGATATTACCATTCAACCTTTTATAGTTCCAGACTTTTCCTCATCTGTAGATATTGGATGCTCCGATTTGGACGTAACCTTCACCAACGCCTCAACGGGTGGTCCTCTAGAATTTAAATGGGATTTTGATGATGAGCAAACATATACAACCTCCTCCGAAGACTCCTTTCCGCATACGTTTGTCAATCGTAATGCAGCGGATAGAATTTTTGAGGTTTGGTTAACTGCCAAAAATGTGAATGGCTGCAAGGATAGTATTTCAAGAGATATTACTGTTCATCCAAAAGTTGAGGCTGACTTCTCATTCACCTATGATTCATTATGTACCCCGTTTAGAGTGGCAATAGTAAATAGCTCTCTTAACGGATCAACCTTTGAATGGGATTTTGGACAGGCTGGTTTTTGGGAAGCCGACACCACTACCCTCAAGGCCAATCCTGAGTTTGAGTTCACTATAGATAACCCATCCGATAATGATATTGGGAACTATTTAATTAGCGTGTATGCATTTACACACCATGATCTTACGTCAGGAATTACTTGTCATGATAGTAAAGAGCTTACTCTTGGTGAGGTTTACCCTCGCGTTGTGGCAAGTTTTGATGTGGATGTAACCGAGGGTTGCAACCCACTTACCGTTGAATTTACCAACAATTCAACGGGTCTTGGTTCATACAAATGGGAGTTTAACAATGAAACAACCTCCAACGAGGAGCATCCTACAAAAGTATTTTCACATTCTAACACGGAGGACCCTCGAACGTATAACGTTAGACTTACCTCTACTAACGAGAATTTGTGTAAAAATTCTACTGAAAGAGCTATTACTGTTTATCCCCTTGTTGAATCAGCCTTTACCATTGACGAGGATGATGGATGTACCCCTCTAACAATCCAGGTTAATAATTCAAACGTAAGCACAGCTTATGTTTACGATTGGGATTTTGGCGATGGGGAAACATCAATCGATGCTCAACCTGGAAGCGTAACCATACAAAACACATTAGATCCCTTGGCTCTTTTTGAACCTACAATTCTGCTCGAAACAAGTTTAAATCCTACCTTATATCCTGAAGGATGCACTGAATCATCATCCCGTCAGCTTACTGTTTATCCACATATTCACCCCGACTTTTCAGCTGATTTTGAAGGGTGCCATCCACACCCAGTTGATTTTACTAATGAGACGGAGGCTTTTGGGGGTGTAGATAATGCCACTTACTCATGGAGTTTTGGTAATGGAGCAGAGTCAAACAACACTCATCCAAATCAAAACTATTACAATTCTTCGCAAACTAAGGATACAACATTTAATGTATGGTTAAGGGCATATTCCATTCATGGATGTGCGGACTCCATCTCTCGTGATGTCACTGTTTTTCCCAAACCTAAATCAAGGATGAATATATTAAGTGGCACTTATGCTTGCTCACCATACCAGGTTGAGATTGAGAACACATCTCTTGGCAAGGGCTTTGGATCAACGCTAAGTTTTGATTATTACTTTGGCGATGGGGACGATGAACTTGATATTACCAGTACTGAAAATATCTTTCACCTCTACCCAAGCAATCTGAGTGAAGAGATTGAGCCCTACGAAATAACCCTTGATGTGACTACAAGTGATGGGTGCACACACACATCATCCCAACTAGTAAATATATACCCCGAAGTTATTACCGAATTTGACTTCGATCCTGGCGATGCTGATTGTAATCCCTTTCTAGTAACCATGGAGAATGAATCCAACGCTAACGCCATATACTATAATTGGGATTTTGGCGACGGAACCACATCCAATTTGTTTGAGCCCAAACATCTCTTTGTTAATAATTCTTCTGAAATTAAGGAGTTTGAAGTAAGCCTTACATCTATCTCAGAGTTTGAGTGCGAAAGCTCTTTTTCACGCACGGTAACAGTTTATCCAGCACCGGTAGCTAACTTTGCACCCGATCAATCCCTTAGAGTGTTTCCTGATGCAACTTTCGAGTTTATAAATCAATCAAATCCCGCTGCAGATGATTGGGAGTACACCTGGACCTTTGGTGATGGATATGGATCAGATCTAAAGCAACCATTACCTCACGAATACGAAGTTTGGGGACCTGCAGAGGAGGATTTTCGTTATTTAGTTTCACTAAATATTGAGACTGAACATTGTTCAGATTCTATGGCCCGTTATATTACTTTACGGCCTGCTCAACCCAATCCCGAATTTACCGCTGATTTAAAAGAGGACTGTGCACCTCTGGAAGTTTACTTTGTAAACAATTCGCAATATGGCGAGTCATATCTTTGGGATTTTGGCGATGGGAGTACCTCCACAGCCTTTGAACCGGTTCATACCTTTGAAGAGCCGGGCTATTATAATGTAAAGCTTATTGTGACCGGGGATGGTGGAGAATCGCAGTATTTTGATGTTTTCCAGGTATTTGAAAATCCCACTGCCGACTTTTTGGTTAAGCCACCCGAGGTGATGCTGCCCGAAGCTCGGGTGCACGTGCACAATCTTTCTGAGGGTGCAAGTACATTCATCTGGGATATGGGGGATGGTACAGTTTTAAACGGGAAAGATATTGTCCATTCTTATAACGATATTGGTGAGTATCGAATAAGTTTAACAGCGATTACCGATAATGGATGCGTTGACTCCACCTCCAAATTCCCCGCTGTTTGGGTAACAGGTGCTGGACAAATCCGTTTCCCCAATGCCTTTAGCCCCAGTAAGATTGGCCCTACTGGAGGCTACTACGATGAGGTTGATTTTAGCAATGAGGTGTTTCACCCAGTACATAATGGTGTTGTTGAGTATCGCTTGATGATTTTTAATCGTTGGGGTGAGCAGGTATTTCAGAGCAATGATATAAGGCAGGGGTGGGATGGTTATCGCAACGGCAAACTGCTACCACAGGATGTTTATATTTGGAGGGCTGTTGGAAGGTTTGCTGATGGCAAAATGTTTGACAAACGTGGAAATGTTTCCCTGCTAAGGTAGGATTAGAGATAATAAAATTTAATTGTTATACTTATATTTGTATTATTAACAACTTGATGAAAAGACTTACCACCATATTAATACTACTAGTGATCGCGGTTACCGCTCATCCGCAGGATGCGCAGTTTACACAATTCTATGCCAGCCCGCTTTACCTTGCCCCATCGTATGCAGGTGGTACCCCTGGGCAACGTGTGGTAGCAAACTACCGCAACCAGTGGTCCTTTGTACCCGGAACGTTCCAAACGTTTAGTCTATCCTACGACCACAATTTCCAGAGTTTCAACAGTGGTTTGGGTTTACTGCTGCTGGGCGATGTAGCCGGCGATGGGCTAATGGGCACAACCATGGCAGGTTTATTGTATAGCTACGATATAAGACCACACCCCGATTTTCATATACGTCCCGGAATCGGATTTTACTACGTACAGCACTCCATTGACTACACCCGCCTAATATTTGGCGATCAGCTGATTTTTGATGATCAGACGGGATCCCCGCCGCCGCCATCGGTTCAGGCGCCAGGCAACCCCACTGTTCGCGATATTGATGTGTCAACATCCATCCTGGCATATTCCGATAACTTGTGGCTTGGCGCCACGTGGGACAATATGTTGCGCCCCGAGCGAACATTCTATGGAGATGATGCTCGTACGCCCCATAAGGTGTCAATATATGGGGGAGCCCGAATCGTGCTGCGTGGAATAATCCTGAGGCCAGTGGAGGAGAGCATAACCACCGCGTTCAATTTAAAGATGCAGGGGCCATCGAAGCAGCTCGATTTGGGGTTGTACTGGTACACCCAGCCGTTCCTGTTTGGAACTTGGTACCGGGGCATCCCGTTGGCAAAGGAGTATCCTGGAAGCGATGCGGTGGCGTTCCTTTTTGGCTATAAGCACGATGACCTGAGCATTGCCTACAGCTACGATTTTACCATATCGAGGCTTGGGATTGGCTCAGGAGGATCCCACGAGATAGCGCTCATCTACACATTCAAAATAAGAACCCGCAGGCGGTACAGAGAAATTCCCTGCCCAACTTTCTAATTACTTTTCAGAGGGATAGCCCACCCAATTTTTTGGGCATAATGGGTGATGACAGAAAATCACCCTAGTTGTGCCTAATACAATGAAAATTCAGATGATGCTATAATTTTCTGTATATTTGCAAAAAAATGTGATGTGGAATAGACTTAAAATATTAAGGGAAGAATACTTAAAACAAGGAATTCGCGACTCGGTTGATTACGAGAAGTTTAGTATGTTTTCTATTGTTTATAATTCTTCAAAAATTGAAGGCTGTTCCTTGACTGAAACAGATACAAAGGTCTTGTTAGAAAATAATATTACCGCAAAAGGCAAACCGTTAACAGATCATTTAATGGTAAAGGACCATTATAATGCTTTTTTAAAAATAAAACAGGACTCCCTAAACAAACGAAAACTATCTGTTGATTTAATTAAGGAAGTTAATGCAATAGTAATGAAATCAACAGGAGGTTTAGTTAATACAACTTCAGGAAGTTTTGACACCTCAAAAGGCGATTTAAGATTAGCTCAAGTATATGTTGATAAAAAATATTTTCCCGATTTTAATAAAGTCCCTAGATTATTAGAGGAATTTATAAAAAAAGTTAATGAAAGGATAGATAGAGTAGATGGTAATGATGTGTTAAAATTATCAGCAGATGTCCATTATAATTTTGTAAATATTCATCCCTTTGGAGACGGGAATGGAAGAACCTCTAGATTGTTAATGAATTATATTCAGTTATATCATAATGAACCATTAATTAAAATATTTACCGAAGATAGAACAGAGTATATTGATGCACTAAATGAGACAGAAGCAAATGAGGATTTAAATATATTTAGAAATTTTATTTGTAATCAACAGATTAAATTCTATGAAGTTGAACTAAATAAAATGAATAAATGTAAGTCAGGTTTTACACTTCTCTTTTAATTACAAATAATTTACTGAGAAAATGTACTAGGTACAATGATGCGTATAACCAATTGCGCCACAGGAGTGTAGCAAGGTTTTTCGCTAACAGGATATTTTCTTGCCTTTACAAGTAGGGTTGGTGAAGGCTCGCAACTGGTCATACGCTAGCCGTTGTGTGGCAGGCAAGAAAAAAACTGAAAGTTCCACATTAATTGGAATTAAATCGTTATCTTTGCCCCAAAAGGTTGAAAATTGAAATTATTACGTAAAGACAAATTGTTGAAGCTAAAAAGAAAGAATCAAGGAAACTTGAAGCTTATTAAGGCTATTGATAAATTAATTGAAGATATTGAAAGTTCAGATTGGAAAAATAAGTTGGAACTAATTGAATCAAGACCAGATGCAGATAGAGTTCATAGTGATGATATCTTCTTTTTTGACATCAATATTCATAGGACTATGACTCTAGTTGTATTTAGCGAAGAGTATGCTGAAGTGCTTTGGGTAGGTAATCATGCCGAATATGATTCAACATTCAGAGGTAATAAGAAAACAATTGAGACTTGGTTGCGTAATCACGGAAAAATAAAGTAAAATGGAAAGATTAGAAATTGACAACATATTAAAAATTGACGAATTATACAATGAACTTGAATTCGAACAAGCAACTTCAATTCACGGAAAATTACGGTGGATGGTTAAGGAGGATAGTTCTTTGGAACCAATACGACGACATTTATTAGTTCTAATCGAAAAATATGAATCAACACATTGGAAAGATGAATCAGGTATCACTGATGAACAAATAAAAGAAAGTGATAATGCTGAGAAAATAATCAGTGCAGAGAATATTTTTACCCAAAAACGGAGAGAACTAATAAAAAGCAAGCTTAAAGAAAACGAAATGTCGCAGAAGGACTTAGCCAAACTATTGGGGCATAGACCAAATTACATGTCTGAACTGATGAATGGTGTCAGACCTTTTTCACGAGACGATATTGTTATAATTCATCGACTATTTGGGATTGACTTTAATGACTTAATCCCTCCATTCTTGAGAAATGAGGTAACAAATCACATAAAAATGACTCTTAGGGAAATGAAGAATAAGAGAGTTAGACTTAAAATGAATGATTTAGAAGTAGTATAAAGCCCGACCGCACAACAATGCGTATAACCAATTGCGCTACAGGGGTGTATCAAAGTTTTCGCTGATTGAATATTTTTCTACTTTTACGAATAGGGTTGGCGTAAACTTGCAACTGGTCATACGCTAGTCGCTATCAAGATGCTTAATATAATTCACTCCATTTATATATTAAGAAACACTGTTGTCCGGGGAAAAAAATGTCGTCCCTACGGGACGAGAGTTTTACCTTAAAGGGTATTTTACCGATATTTTGTCCCTACGGGACAGTTCCGTTAAACAAAATATCGGTAAAGAGAAAAAGAACCCCCTTTTAAACCATAGTCCCTTAAGAACGTAACAAAATCAATGCATTAACTAATTATTGTGAATTTTCTCCGGACACTACT
>JBKHAH010000002.1:0-88420 GCA_046542995.1 Bacteroidales bacterium | reverse complement strand
CAGCTGTGTTCAATAAGTCAAAGATACAATCTGAAAGCAATTCACAACGAGAAGGATAAGACTATGGAGAAGATTGAAGCTGTGTTCAATAAGTCAAACCTGCCCGACTGGGTCGTTCAGGCGGGGATACAATCTGAACCGAGCGTTCTTTGCGAGCTCGCCGGAGGCAAAGCAATTCACAACAACGTCAAGATTATTTTTAGACCGAATGCGATTCAAAGTCATGCTGAGACTATATTAAGTTATATCTAAAATAATTGCAACTGCTGAGCGTCGGGGTTTGCTTTTATGCGGCTTGTTGAATGGAACAGCTCCATATTGCCAAATTGCTTATCGGTAATACAGAGAATTCCAACATAGCCCGATGGAGGAAGTATTGATTTTACCCTTTTGATATGTACCTCTGCATTCTCGCGACTTGGACAACAACGTGTGTATATTGAAAATTGAAACATGGTAAAACCATCCTTCATAATCTGCTTGCGAAATTGCGCATAGTTTTTCCTATCCTTTTTAGTTTCGGTAGGAAGGTCAAAAAATACAAGTACCCACATAACTCTATACTGGTTTAATCGGTTGGTTGTGGTCATATCTCGTTCATGTTATGCTATGTGTCGCTCACGGGGTGACTCTTTGCTTAGAAGATAGTTACCCCCGTGAGTATTTAAAGGGCTGGGTAAAGAATTTTTCGGCTGGCACCCTCAAAGCATTCGTTAAGCGATGCGGTTGTACGCTGTGATGCAACCATTAATGGGCTTACTTTCCCATCAATGCTGATATCAATTGCGGGTATTACTAATAATCGGGCTTTTAGTTCGGTGGTTAATGTACTAACGTCATCAAAATCATCAACAATTTTTATGACGATTCTATCAACAAATGGGCGATAGGGTTCCATAATATCATCGGCAAGGCAAAAGGCATTATACTTGTTTCGGTGATAAATGCCCAGGGTTGGCATAAGGCCAGACCCCACAAGACTTCTGGCAATAACAGCCCTTAGTACGGCGTATCCGTAGTTCAACAGATTGTTTGGGTCGTCTTCAAACCTTCCTCTAACAAAGTCATCCTCTATAATACCATTAAAAAGATGCTTCCAGTAGAACGAGGCGGCTCTACCCTCGTAATTATCGGGGTCGCCACTCCGAACGCTACGCTGAAAATATCGCATCGGCTCAATATCGTAACCCAGTTCATGCAGAACGGCCGCCTGATTTGCAATTTTAGCCTGTACGGTTTGCTGCCATAGCTGCTTTTTTAAAGGAAGGCTGGCATCTATTTGGGTTTTGTACCGCTCGCTCTGAAGCGTATTTCCTTCTAAAGGTAAAAACATGCCAGAGGGCAAGTGCTTTTCGTTGCAAGTTACTATTGCTGCATTATTGGCAAGTAGGGCATTTAGCAATGGGTGCGATAATGTGATTTGAGGATTATCGAGCATCACTACGCCAATATCCTCAATGGGAATGGTGGTTTTTCCTTTACTCAAGGTTTGGCTAGACGTCAAACCCTGAGTAGCAGCCGGACTAGGTTCTTTTTGCACCACCAGCTGCCTGTCCTTCATCCTAAGGTAGGCTGGGTTTCCGAAGTAAAGGGTACGTTTAATCATTGGTTTTTGGTTTAGGTTTTATATACTCACGGGGTGACTCTTTGCTTAGCAGATAGTCACCCAGTGAGTAGTGGCTAAATTATCGTTAGCCCAAACTCCAATATCCTCTCCCTGCTTATCAACTTGCCATTGCGTAGCCCCACCACATCGGGGTACGAGGAGAACTCCCAGTCCTCATTCCTATTTACCAATCCATCTTTTAAAGGATTTAGGTTGATATAGTTAAAGCAGATGTTTGGGTATTGTAACTCTGGGTGCTGAATATTTATGCTGGTTACGCCCTTGCTAATGTAGTATGCTTGGGTTAGCTTATTGACTTGGGTAAGGCATATTGCTTTGGTTTCGCTACGAAATAGTGAACCAGACCAATTCATTTGCTTATTTATTGCCCGAGTGTATGATGCAAGCATTACTCCAATTGAATGCTGAAATGATTGAGTTTTAACAGTAGTAGTCCGGGCGCGACTTAGAGTCGCACTCGGACTACTACTACTCGAACTATTACTTGGGTAATTAGCTGAGTAATTTCCAGCTCCCAATGGTAACTCCAAGCTATTAACATGTACCATCAAATGGAAATGATTGGGCATTAGGCACCACGCCAGTATATCGGAGTAGGGCAAAACATGTTTTTTAATCTTGCTCAAAAAGAACAGGTAGTTCTCTCTGGTAAAGAATATGCGCTGGCGATTATTGCCCTGATTGTAGATGTGGTATAGATGACCCTCTTCGAAGAACATAATTTCTGCTGTTATCTAACGGGGTGAATATTTGTTTCGCTAGAGATTCACCCCGTTCGTAGTTTTATTCTTCCTGCCGGGGAGACTTTCTGGTAACAAGCTGGACTTCCCGACAGTTGTATATGTTAAACTAAATTGCCAATGCAATCAACTTTAACTTTTTTAGGATTTAATGAGTTAAAGTTACTGATGCTCCTTATTCTAATATGTCTTTTACTTAAATGAGAATTGTTGTCATCGACAAGTTGAGTTTCTAGATGATGTCTAAAAGTATAATCTCCACTTCCTAACTTCTGTACTCTATAAAGTTTATGGCTAATGGTTTTATAATCATTGGTGTTTTTTGCATTTTCAAACTCCTCATCGTTCATACCTAAAATAAACATCTCATTCTGTTGCATGCTAAGGTGTAGAGTTAGATTTGGCTTTGGCAGTAGCTCTAAAAAACTTTCGGGGATGGTGCCCTCTGGTTGTTGCTGAATAACATCCCAAACTTCGTTGGTATTGTTAATCACAACAGGTAAACCGTATTTTTTACGTTCAACGGCATTCCAGAACGTGCATATATGTTCAGTCTTATTGCCTTCAGTATCTGTGTAAATTGCAATATGATGATTGTTACCAGGTTTAACAAATCCAATTTCTCTCCCATTCTCATCCTTTTTTACAGGGACAACGGCTGAGAGCCCTGTATAGCAACGTACAGATCTAATTGGACGGACTAAACCTTCATCTTCATACCATTTCAAAACAGTATCATCGCGTTGTACATCCTTAAAGGCTTCTTTTGGTTTACCGTTAAACTTATCTAATCTGTTTTTAAGAATGTTTTTGATGTTGCCATCAATAACCTTCTCAACTTTATTGAAATTTACATCAACGCTGTACTTAATAACATATTCATTTTTAAAGCAGGAACCATATCTTAATTCTACCGTTTTTTCCTTATCAAGATAAATTGGGTCTTTTTTTGTTGAAGCCAAAGCCTTTTTAGTATCACCCTCATATTTTATTAAACGTTCTTCAACGAGTTTCTTTATTAGCGGTTTTAATATTAATTGGGTATTCTCAAAAAGATATTTTAAAGGTTTGTTCTCTTCAATTTTTTTGATCTTTCCATAAACGCTCTCTTCGCTTAAAGCCCCTCTAGGAACAATTATTCCCGTTTGCACAACTTTTCTATTGCCTTTTTTCCCAACCTTACGTTTTCCAGTCACCGCCACCTTTTTACCAGTTTTAAATGACACTAGAATATTTGCAACCTTATTTTCAACCTCTTTAACTGTGAATGGTTGCTCACTTATCATATATTTTTCAAGTATTGATAGTTTTTCGCGATAATCAACCGACCTGTTTTCAACAATTCTCTTCAAATCTTCTCTTGTTTTGCTTGAGCTAAGCGTATTAAAACGCTGAATATAGCCCTGCTTTGTACATGCAACCGTTAAGGCATCAATAGCATGGTGGCGATGGTCATCTCGCTTAGACCAACCAGTAATAACCTCTTTTGAATGCTTATTCTTTCCATGTTCGCTTTCCCACTCTTTTGTTTCAATTAAACCTAATTCCTTATACTTTGGGAGTTGTAAGTTCATAGTAACATCGTTCCAACCCCATAAATGACGTAGTTCAGAAGTAACATTACCTGATGTTGCCCAGACATTGTGGCAAATGGTTTGTAAAATTTCTCTTGCCTTACGAGCAATGTATTGACTCTCGCGGAGTTGACGGTCAATAAAATTCTGCGGAATTTTATTCTCAGTCATTAATAATTTATCACGCTTGGACTTGCCAATAACCTTTGTTGAGTAAAGTTTATTAACCCTTTCCACATAAGCTTTAAGTACTTGGTCAGATTTACATTTCATAAAATCGTATGCTGTTCGGTCGCCTTTGGAACTATTACATTGCCTATGTGCTAGAGTTTTATTGCTCTGAGAATCATCAAAAAGTTTAGATTTAGGTATGATGTGCTCAATATCCACATCATTACCCTTAATGGCTTCGGTAACGGAAATGGGCTGTCCACAATATATACAAATTGCGTTTAACTTTTTATCCTTGTTATCCATCTCTTCATAAAGTCGCCATTTTATTATATTATTTCTTGTTGCTCTTAACCCAAATTCTTGGAGTTTTTTTACAATTTGTTCATTCTCTCTTTCTCGTTTACTTAAAAAGTTTGATGCATTACTCCTTTCCTCCTTACTTTGCTTTAATTCTCTAGCTAGTTCTACTCTTATTTCATCAGGTTTTCCGTACTTCTCAATAATCGCATTTACAACGTTAACCATTTGGTTAAGAATTTTCTCAACAATAGGTTGACGTAAAGAGTTATTAGCAATTGGTTTAAGTTTATCGAGCAAATTCCGTTTTAGATTTTCATCCTTAGTAAGTGAAGTTGAATGTTCGTAACCTGCAAAACTCATTGCATCGCTATAAACATAACCTTCCATTAAATAGGGTAATATTTTGCGAATAGCTTTTGCCGATTTGTTGCCGAATCCACCTTTGGTTAAATCGAGTTTTGCTAATTTATCTGCTATTTCACTTTCTATGCCAAACTTTTGCTGTAAAACTCTGCTGCAATCATCCATATCGATTATGGAATAAATGGTGTGCCAAAGTTGATAATAGGGTTCGTTTTCTATTTTTGGGTCAATGAATTTTATTCTATTTTCACCAAAAATTTCGCCCGTTTCTTTCTTGTATAAGTAGGTTTTCTCTTCTTTTTCAATGATACTAAATTCAAAACGGAAAAGATGGTTATACTTTTCAGGATTCGCGAAGCAATTTAGAATTGCTTTTTTAGTAACATTACCCTTTATACCTTTGGTAACTTGCTTGTTGAAGAAGCAGTCGTTCTTCTTTAGCCCAAGAATTCTGATTATGTCTGTTTGGGTGAGTTTTTCATTATTATCGAGATGGTTAAAGAGTGCTTGTTTTTGTTCTATGGAAATTTCAATTTTTCTTCCATACTTGTCATCTATTCTGATGCTGTTAACATTTTCCCAAACCTTTGCTAGTTGAAAAAGTGGAGAACTTCGAGGTGCAACATTGGGACCAACAAAATACTCTTTGCCATCATTGCCTTTCTTCCAAAAGCCTTCGAACTCACATGTAGATACTAGTCCTTTCTGAGATTTTAGTGGACGTTGATAGTAAATTATTTCATCTCTAATTTTTTTAATGAATTCTTCTGTTAAGATTGAGGAATAGTGCATTTGCTGTTGGCTAGAGATTGCATCAAATTCCTCAATATAAGCTTCCCTCGGAAAGATATTTTCCTTAACCCTAAAAAACTCATCGTTTTCAAGATTTTGATAGAAATATTGACCTATTGTTATTTTTTTCTCCTTGATAGATTGATGTCTGCTTTTAACCTCTGCAACGTACTCAGTATCCTTCTTATCCATATTTGCTTCGCTACGGCTACTTTTATAGCCACGCTTTTGGTTTAACCAAAGTAACAAACGCCCTAACTCTTTTAATGATATTTTTGAACTTACAGCGTTGTTTCTTAGTTGCCACAATTTCATTTTGGGTAAATTCTTCAATTCCTCATCAGGATACATGTCGGCTTTTATAAGTTCTTGAATTAAAAACTTCCTTCTTAACTGATAACGATCATAGCCCTTTCTAGCAGTTCTCATTTTTGTCCTGATAGAATTTCGACTTTCTCCTGTACCCTTTTCAAAATCTTTGCCCTCGGTTCCCTCATAGGGTATTATTCTGCTACCTAGCCCAAGTATTTCTTTAAATGCTTTTCCATTAACCTCATTTTCGGTAATTACAGCCCATCCAATTGATGCCGAGCCCAAATCCAATCCTAATATTTTTTTCATAGCCTATTGCGGTTTAAATTTTAGAGTTATATATTTGCATTACAATCTGAAGCAATTCACAATAAGGATTATTCCGTTGTGAAAACATTTAAGGCGGCGCAAGTCGCCTTTTCTCGTATTGAATAATTTCCTTAAACCAATTAAATACGAAACATACAATGCTTTCCCGACAACTTATGTCGTAGGCGCCATTTGTTTTTTAATGTCTTGAAATAAAACATTAAACTTAGCAAAATCAGTTTTAAAAACCTATGGTAGGAGTAAAAAGGGTAAAGTTTGTTTAAGGAAGAGGGTTGAAATATGTTGCGGTCAATTATCCTCAACTACAACTTAAACTCCGAATCAAGCCTACCTATGCCCTCAAGGAAAACGGTAATATTGTCCTGCCCAATAACAAAATCGAGTAGCTGAATGCTTTCTATCTTACCACTTATAGTGAGCTGATTAAAGGTAAGTTCCTGAAGTTGGCCGTTTATTAGCTGTTCGTAATTGGCAATCTCGTCGTTAAGGTAAATCTTTGATTTGTTGATAATGGTTTCATAGAAATGCTTACCCGAAAGCCAGCTGATATTCCTGTCAATTAGCATCCTGTTGGTTTCAGATGATAGCTCCACGTGCTTCAGGTAAAGGATGTTATTCTCCCTGTCGTATGCAGGTTTAGCTAGCAGGTAAACGTGCCCCGAAACCTGCCGGAAGAGGCTGTTTATGCTACCGTCAATTGTTAGGTCAATAACAACGGCATCCTCAATGCCGTAAATGCTAACGCCCTTAATGGTTACGCTGTAATCATTGTGCGTGAATGTTGAGTCCAGTACGTTTTTCTTAACAATATCTTCAATGGCTGTATAGTCAACCCTTATGGGGATATTGAGGTTAATGTTACCCATTTGGCTGGCGAGGTCTAGGTTCGGCAATGGTTTTTTTGCTATCTCTTTTGGCTGTGATGATAGGTCGATATAAGCAGCAACCCCTATGTATGTGGTTAGCTTGTCGTAGTTTCTTGCAATGTTGTCAATAAAAATTCTTGTGGGATTAATATTAAGGTAGGCGCTTGGCGCATCGGAAATTTTGTGTGAGTTGGCCAGGTTCTCCCATACTTCATAGGCCTTCTCATCTATGTTTAAACCATTAAAATAGTCGGTAATTTTTCTATCAATCTCTTGTGCATGCTTATTTAGCTCACTATTAACCGGATTTTCAAGCGCATCCCTAACATTCAAATTAATGTAAAAGGTTGGGAATTGCCAAATATTAAAGGGTATTGAAAGGTATGGGTTTATCAAGTCGTACCCAATATTTGTCTGAGAGGAGATGGTCCAATCCTCATTAAAAAATATACGGGTATTAATAAAAAGGTCGAGTGCCGATGAGGTGGATCCGCATTTGGTTATACTTGCCCCTAGGTTAACCGATGCGCAGGCATGACAGTTAACCTGCAGTGGTATCAGAAAGTTCAGGGAGCCATCATCATATACATCAAAAATAATTTCGCCATCTCTCACTATGCTGATATCGGCATTCCATTCCCAATCTTTGGAAATATTAATAAAACCTTTCTTGAATTTCGCTTTTTCCTGCCCCTGCTCAGTTCCTGAATATATCTCGTAGGGCACTAAACTGTTGATATAGCTATTCAGCTCATTAATACTTATTGATACGGGCATCTCAATAACAGACTCCACTGCCTGCGGTGGTTTTTTCAGTTCACCAGAGGTGGGGCTGCCGGGGTTTATTCGTTTTGAGCAGGAATACAAACCAACAACAGCTACTACTATGCAAAGGGTTCTTTTCACTATAAGGAGTTGTTTCTTATTGTAAGCACTTGGAATACCAGCAAATATCTGAAGAAACATCTACAAACCAAAGAGATTATGACTTTATGCAGGTTCATTTACTTTTTTATTTTGGGGAGATGCAAAATACTAGGCAACCAATATTCACCTTACAAAAATAGTGCTATTTAATTTTCCCTAAACGCGCCTTAACCTTCACGGTTCTTTTGGAGTAGAAAATTGGAATAATAAACCTTTTGGTTTCGTACTGTGGGTATATAACAACATCGTAGCCGGGGTTCTTTTGCATTAACTTGTAAAGAGCATAGCTACTTACCTTTCCCTTGCCAATATCGCCAAGAACTGGCACAATTGCTGAAATGGTACCAATAATCGGATCGACAATTACATTTCCGCTAATTGAGATGTTTTGTTTCTGTTCATTTTGATTTTCTGATTCAATTTCACCAGATTTCCAATTAAATAATCTTTGCCAATCAACTCCCAAAATCCGAGTTGAAGTAGCTTCAGCTTCCACTTGTTTCGAGTAATCAAAATCAGCCTTATAGAACTCAATGTGATAGTTTGGGGTTTTCATTGAATGATTAGAAATTGAGCAGCTGCTAAAAAGACCAACCAATGCAATAATTAATAAGTTGAGGAATGTTTTTCTCTTCATGATTGTTTTTTTGGGTTCATTATTCTTATTAACTGTTTTATGTTGTGCTGTTACGATTCTTTTTTATATATCCAGCTCCTGTGTTGGGTCCCAGAGATAATCAGACAGGTTTACCACCATGTTCTCTTTAACCACAACGCCCTCATTCTCTAGCAGCTCTCTCATTGTTTCTTTTCCGGGGAAATAGTTTTTCCCTGTAAGTAGCCCGTTACGGTTAACTACCCTGTGGGCAGGAATCCATTCAGGAAGATTTTTTGTTGAGTTCAGAGCCCAGCCTACCATGCGTGATGATTGTGGGGATCCAAGGTAGCGAGCAATAGCACCGTAGGTGCTTACCCTACCACGGGGAATCTGCCTGGTTACGGCGTGCACCCTTTCAAAAAAGTTGCTCTCAGTCAAGGGTAGGCTCTTTTAGCTGTTTGCTGTTATCCAAACGAAAGCGTATGTAGGTTATGGGTTTACCCTGCTCAAGGAACATGCTTTCGTAAAATGTTTTTATTGATAGAATGGGGTCTTCAGTTACATCATTGTATAGGTTATTAGTACAAGTCCCCATTTCCAGGTTGTTGAGTTCAATTAGGGCTTTAGTGTATTCGTGCAGGGCTTGGCTATCGGTTTTAAGATGAATAAGGCAATTGCTTTTTGCAACCTGCTGATAGTATGACAGGAACTTGCTTGAAGTGAGCCTTTTTTTGGCTCTGGAGGAGCGTGGTTGAGGATCGGGGAAGGTAATCCATATTTCGCTTACCTCATTAGGCATAAAAAAAGAGTTAATATTTTCAATCCTGGTGCGGACAAAAGCCACGTTCTTCATGTTATCCCGAAGTGCATCCTTCGCCCCTTTCCATAGGCGTGCCCCTTTAATATCAATTCCAATAAAGTTCTTGTTGGGAAACATACGTGCCATATTAACAGCATATTCGCCTTTGCCACATCCCAGCTCAAGAACAATGGGGTTGTCGTTTTTAAAGTAATTTTCAAGCCACTTGCCTTTTATCTCGTGGTCTTTTCTGAAAACATCCTCAAATGAGGGTTGAAAAAGGTTCTCGAAGGTTTCGTTCTCTGCAAACTTTTTCAGCTTATTCTTTCCCACTTTAAGTAGAGCAGTTATAGTGTTATTAAAAGATTTTGTGATTTCCCAATATTAAGCAAGGTTTACTTCACTTTTTCCACTCTCATACCAATTGATGAAACTCCCTTCAGGTTATCTGACCTCATGCCTTGCTGAATGCCAAACGTATAGGTTCCATCCTCGGGGAAACGGATGTATTGCTTATACAAAAATCTGTTATCTCGTATTGAACCGAACCCTTTTCCAAGCCATTTGCCCTTAGAGTCAGCAAGGAAATACTCAACCGTATCGCGCAGCACTGCACCGCTGGGCGAAATTGTTTGTACAAACAGGTATAGGTTGCTGTTGGGGTAGCTGGTTGTATTGCGTAAATTGATATGAATGTTAAAAACCGATGAGGTGTCCTCAATGTTAACCATGAAGTTAGCGGTGCTGTCAGCACTCCAGGTTTCCTTCGGGATATCTACATTGGCTTCGTAAATAACATTTTCGCTGCAGGCTGCAGCAAGCATAACAAGAGCTGCAACTATGGAATACACAATCTTTTTATTCATTGTCCCTTTTTCTACGTCCCTTACGCCGTTTCTTTTTAGCTGGTTTCTTCTTCGTTTTCTTATCATCAAATCGGGTGAGGCTATTCTCATCCAGAATGCTTTTGTAACCCATCTCTTCAACCTCTTGGGATATTATGGTCTCAACCAGTTTTAATGGCTTATTATTCTTTGAGTTTAACTCAATAACCTCCTTAACACGATCAATAGTAACAGGAGTTAGGTTAACAGCAGAGTTAGGCTCGCTGCTATACCACATTATCTTTTTAAAGATGTCGGTTTTCTGGTGGTAGTAAATAGCATCCTTGGTTTCAAGAGGGATGGTTGTTTTTGGGAAGTCTTTACGAGCATCATTGTAGCTTTCTAACTCATAGTTTAGGCAGCACTTCAACTTGCTGCACTGACCCGCCAGTTTTTGTGGATTAAGTGATATTTCTTGCACTCTGGCAGCGCTGGTTGTTACCGAAACAAAATTATTTATCCACGATGAGCAGCAAAGTTCCCTTCCGCATGAACCAATTCCCCCAATAAGCCCAGCTTCCTGACGAGCACCAATCTGGCGCATTTCTATCCTAATCTGAAATTCTTCAGCAAGGATCTTAATAAGTTCCCTAAAATCTACACGTTCATCGGCAATGTAGAAAAAAACAGCCTTCGTGTTGTCACCCTGAAACTCAACATCTCCAATCTTCATGTTTAGCTTGAGGTCGTTTACAATCTGTCGGGTGCGAATCATTGTGGTGTGTTCGCGACCAATGGCCTCAAGCCATTTATCAATATCGGCGGGTTTGGCTTTGCGGTAAATCTTTTTAAGCTCTGCGGGGTCAGTCTCATCACCAACCTTCTTCATTTGCCTGGTAACAATCCATCCGGTAAGGGTAACTGTTCCAATATCATGGCCGGGTGATGCTTCAACTGCAACAACATCCCCCTTTTTAATTTTCAGATTATTAACGTTTCGGAAAAATGCCTTGCGGGTGTTCTTAAACTGTACCTCAACTATATCGTCTGTAAGCGGTGGTTTAGGTAAATCATTAAGCCAATCGTAGGTACTAAGTTTAGAGCAACCGCTATGCTGGCAAACCGAATTCTCGTAGCCATCCTTCTCTGTTAGTATTACTCCGCGTGAGCAGATGCTCTTTTCCATAATTATTAAGCGTTTTATTGCTACAAAGTTAGCTATTTTGACGGAATGATAATGAATAAGGTTACTTCTTATTAATTAGCTTAACCAATTTCATGGCCATATCGGTAAAAACTATTTGTGGGTTTCCGTATCTTGCAATATGCTCCAATGCAGCGTTGAATTCATTGTATATGTGAACAATATTTTTCCCATTAATAAAAGGGGAGAACTTCTTGCTAAAATCTTCCTCCTCACCGTAAACGTAAGCAATGTCGTTAAGATCAAGATTAAACATGAAGCTATTGCGAAGTATTTTAAGTGAGTAGTTTAACATCTCTTTCTGCTTCTCTCGTCCTAATCTAGATGCGTTATCAACCCACTTTAGCAAACCTAGCACGTTATTTCTATAGCAATTGCGCATAAGATCACGTATTGTTTCAAAATAAGGATTCGTTTCGTCCGATTCTGCTAAACCTATTGCTATTCTGTAACTTCCGTTGGCCACCCTGCTAATCTCGTTTGCTTTTTCAGGCTGCAGGTTGTGTCTTTCAACAAGCGCTAATGCAATCTCCTCCCTTGCTATTGGGGGGAACTTTACCAGTTGTGTTCTTGAAAGAATGGTGCTAATTATTGTGCCCGGATTATCTGAAACTAATAATAAAAGCGTTTTTGCAGGGGGCTCCTCAATTAGTTTAAGCAGCTTATTGGCAGCCCAAAGGTTCATTCGCTCGGGCAGCCACATTATAAGCGTTTTGTATTCAGACTCAAAACTTTTAAGGCTAATCTTTTTAATAACCTCAGAACCCTCGCTGGTACTAATAATACCCAGCTTGTTTTCTAGCCCAATTATATTGTACCAGTTCGATTCGGTAATGTACGGATTATGCAGAATGGTTTCGCGCCATTGAGCAATGTAAGAATCGCTGCTCTTACCGCCATTTTTTTCGTCTTTATCCTCCTTTTTGCTCTCGTTTACAGGAAACACAAAATGAAGATCGGGGTGAATTAATTTTTGAAATTTATGACACGAAGGACAGGTTCCACATGAGTCGTCCTCTCCTTTGTTCTGGCATGATATGTACTGCGCATAAGCAATAGCCATGGCTAGTTTTCCTGTACCCTCATGGCCAATAAAAAGCTGCGCATGAGCTATACGACTTTCCTTTACGCTTTTTATCAAGCGCTGCTTAACGCTATCCTGACCTATAATATCTTTAAATTGCATTTTTTTTGCAAAAATTAATAATGTAAGCTAGGTTCAAAGGTAATAAAAAGATGCTAATTTCCTTTATTACCAGTAAGACTTAACCTCCAAACGATTGCATTGAATTGCCAACTGTTCAGCATCTTTGCTGCTCATTTTTTTGTATCTTTGCGATTGTAATCAAAAAACCTATAATACAATGATAAATTTTAACTCATATAATTTTGCGGGCAAACGAGCTATCGTTAGAGTTGATTTTAACGTACCCCTAAATGATAAGTTTGAGGTAACAGACAATAACAGGATTAAGGCTGCATTGCCAACCATAAAGAAGATTATTGAAGATGGAGGCTCGCCTATTCTTATGTCACACTTAGGAAGGCCTAAGCAGGGACCAGAGGAGAAGTTCTCCCTTAAGCACGTTATACCAGAACTTGAGAAGCTTCTGGGCGTGAAGGTTCAATTTGCTTCAGACTGCATAGGTGATGAGGCCGTTAAACTCTCAAGTGCTTTAAAACCAGGAGAGGTGCTACTACTTGAAAACCTGAGGTTTTATAAAGAGGAAGAAAAAGGCGATGAGGGGTTTGCACAAAAGCTAGCTAGCCTGGCAGATGTTTATGTTAACGATGCATTTGGCACAGCTCACAGGGCACACGCATCAACAACAATAATAGCGCAGTATTTTGCGCAGAACAAGATGTTTGGCCTGTTAATTGAGAATGAGCTAAAAGGTCTTGAGAAGGTGCTTCATAATCCTCAAAAACCTTATACAGCAGTTCTTGGAGGCGCAAAGGTAAGTAGCAAAATCACAATAATTGAGAATCTTTTAGGAAAGGTTGATAACCTAATTATTGGCGGTGGTATGATGTTTACATTTATTAAGGCCAAAGGTGGAAAGATAGGAGCATCAATGGTTGAGGATGATAAGCAGGATATGGCCCTTGATATTCTCAGCAAGGCTAAAAAGATGGGTGTGAACGTTTACTTGCCAGTAGATGCAGTAATAGCAGATTCATTTAGCAACGATGCCAGCAGTAAGCTTGTTAAAGTAGATGATATTCCTGATGGATGGCTAGGTTTAGATATTGGTGAGGGTTCAGTAGCAGAATTTGCAAAGGTTATTGAGGATTCAAAAACCATTCTTTGGAATGGGCCCATGGGTGTTTTTGAGATGCCTAAGTTTGCTGAAGGAACCAAAATGGTTGCCAAAGCCATAGCAAAAGCAACAGAGAAAGGGGCTTTTAGTTTGGTAGGCGGAGGCGATTCGGTGGCCGCTATAAATTCACTTGGACTAGCGAACGAGGTCAGCTACGTATCTACTGGAGGTGGCGCCTTGCTAGAGTATTTAGAGAACGGTGATTTACCAGGAATAAAGGCTGTAAGAGAATAGTATAGTTTCAAAACATATAGAGAAACGGCGAGATACACTTTCGCCGTTTTTTTGTTTTATGTGGTTGCAGAAACAGTTTGTTTAACGCTATAATGGGGTAATGTTTATATTAATAGTTCGTTAAACTTTCATTTTTAGACTTCCCTCAAAATGACAACGACCACAATAACAGTAATGTAGGTCTTGCTGAGCGGAGTTGAAGCGTGGGTTGATTTTCAGAGATATACAAAAGTTTAACGGACTAATGTTATATAGCAAGTTGATTTAATGTTTATTTTTGCCCCATGAATAAACTCTTAGAGAAGGAAATATTTAATGCAACCAGCCAATCATTTGAGCGGACCACACTTGATGTTTTCAGGTTCCAGGCAGAGCAGAATGGGGTGTATAAGCAGTACCTTAAGCTCCTTAATGTTAATCCAGAGTCAATTACTAATGTTTTTGATATTCCTTTTCTGCCCATATCTTTCTTTAAAACGCATAATGTTTACACCCATGCGCAAACCCCTGAAAAAACTTTTTCCAGTAGTGGTACAACGGGAGCCCAAATAAGTAAGCATCCTGTTGCATCATTACCTTTATATAGGAAGAGTTTCCTTAAAGGGTTCGAGTTGGCTTACGGCTCGCCTAAAAAATACTGCTTTCTGGCATTATTACCATCGTACCTTGAGAGGGAGGGCTCCTCTTTGGTATATATGGTAGATGCCTTGATTAATGAAAGCCAGCTTCCCCTTAGCGGTTTCTTTCTTAATAATTACGACGAACTTATTGAAACTTTGCAAATATTAGAGCAAAGCAGGCAGCCAACCATTCTTATTGGCGTAACGTTTGCCCTGCTTAAGTTAGCCAAAGAGCATGCTATTAAATTTGACAGCACAATTGTAATGGAGACTGGCGGAATGAAGGGGAGAGGGAAGGAGCTTGTGAGGGAGGAACTACACTCTTTGCTAATGCATGCTTTTGGCGTGAAGGCTATTCATTCAGAATACGGAATGACCGAGCTGCTTTCGCAAGCATACTCCAAAGGGAATGGCGTATTTGTTACACCACCCTGGATGCGCGTTGTGGCACGCGACCCTTACGACCCATTGACCGTTATCCCTAATGATGGATCCGGCGCTTTAAACATTATTGATTTGGCCAATCTTTATTCCTGCTCATTCATTCAAACCGACGATTTAGGAGTTATTAATCCTGATGGAACATTTGAGGTTACAGGAAGAATGGACGGATCACAAATAAGGGGCTGTAACCTTTTAGTATAAAAAAACCACTGCCGGAATTATAACCGGCAGTGGAAACCTAAAAGAACCATGAAAAAGCAAAACAACTTTTTGCTTTACAAAAAGAAAACCTTGCTCCTCATCACCTTAACCCAAGCTTTTTGGCAGTTGCTCGGGGTAAAGCATCTTTATGCACCATTATGGCAACCGTTTTTAACTTAACGTACGGTACCGACATGTGCAAGTATCCATCGTAAATACTTGATGTGCCCCACGAGTTTTTTGTGAGGTAATATAAGTTTCCATTCTGATCTCTTGATATCCCAACAATATGCATCAGGTGGTCATCGGTTGTAACATAGTTGTCGAATGATTCTTGCCTCATTTCCTGGGTTACCGAAATCTCTGGAACTATCTCGTTAAAGCTGAATATGGCATCGGTAATCTCATCGGTAGGGACCTCTGCCCAGCGAGCCTGCTCGCTATCGCTCATCTCCTCAACTTTTACATTAGGAAGAACAGCCATCCCCTTCCCATGAACAAACCCTTTTTCGCTCACATCACCATCCCAAGCTACGGAGTAGCCCTTGTCAATGGCATGGTTAATTACCTTCATCAAATCATCAATAGGAAGGTTGTAGTAGCTTTTATGCGCCCAGTTATCAGGTATTTCAAGCACAATTGCTTTGTAAAAAGGATGATGGCTGTAGGAGGTTAACTCAATGTAATCATCGGGGTTAACACCTAACCATTGGGCAAAAGATTTTGGGTTGTAGGTTTCTCCCTGATAGTTGAACTCGTTAGGGGATTCACCTAAATACTCATCTAAAACAGCTTCAATTGATGGGCTCCAGGCGGTTGAAAGCTTTCTGTTGCGATTTTTTATAACGGCATCTACCATGCCGCTTAGTACGGCTTCAAGCTCGGAGTGAACATGTTGTTCCTCTCCGTAGTTCTTTCCGCTGTACATATCCTTAGGAACGATACCATGCTTCTTAATAACATCCATAACGTTATGCGCCTGGCCTCCCTGCCCAAAATTATTGGTTCCATGAAAACGGATGTATCTGTCAACTCGGTCAGAGTAAGCATGTCTAACAAAATACATGGGCGATAGGATTACTTCGGGTTTTCCCATTCGAAGCATTTCAGTTTCAAGGAAAGAGGTTGTAGCATAGCTCCAGCAGGTTCCGGTTCTTTGCTGATCTTTTATGGTGGTTGTGCTAAGTTCTTTCTCAATTGTAAACTCATAACCACCTTCAGTTTGCGCTATTAAAGGCAAATTCCAAATTAAGACGAGAGGTAGTAAGGTTAAAAAGACTGATTTTTTAAGCATAGGGCATACTTTATTAATATTGATACTAAATAACACCTTTGGTTTAAAGAATTAGATGCAAAAAGTTGCGAATTAATTACGATGCTGGTTTAGGTGCATGATTTAAAGAGAACAGAATTTTATCAGTACAAAACAGGCAAGTAACAAAACAATTGTATATATTGCAAGTTATTTATTCAAATCATGCAAAAAGTTGGACTGATAGTTTATCTTCTTTTATCAACCACTCCTCTCGTTTTTGCTCAGAGCAAAATGGTTCGGAATCCCGTTATTGCTTATAAGTCGCATTCAGAGTTACACATTGACTCCATAGGGTTCTATGCCGACTCAACAGTGGCTTGGTTTAAGGCAACCAATAGGCTTCCTAAGGACGGTTGGTTCTGTGCAGATAGTAGCACCATACTTGCAATCCCAAGTCAGAATGAACGTTTGCAAATTAAGAGTGCAAGAAGCATACCTTGGTGCCCAGATGCTTATAGCTTTAAAAGCAAGGATGATGAGTTGCTATTCGCACTAATCTTTCCGCATGTGCCAAACAACCCCAAAGTTATCAGTATTGTTGAAGATTGTGAAAGGGCATGTTTCGTTTTGGAGGGTATTATTCTTAATGATAAGCTAAATGAAGATCATAGAAATTACGATAAAGGGGTTAAATTATTTGTTGATAATAAGCTGAGTGAGGCCTACAAATTATTTACCAACATAATTGATGGTATCCCTGAGGAACCTACTCATATTTATGGTTATTCTTACCTTAACTTAATAAGAATTAGCTGGCAACGGGATGATAGCCTTACAGCGGAAGGCTGGATTAAAAAACTTAAAGAGTCAGCGTTGCCAAAAAAGGAGTACTATTTAAAAGCAATTGAGAAGGAGAGGAAACAAAGGCGCTACACCTACTAGTTTACTGGCTAACCTCAACGTAATGGAAAGGTACGTTGGCCATGTCAGAGAGTTCTTCTCCGGCTTCGCGAAGTTCATCGTCATCCTCATCAAAATACCAGTATATTTTAAGCGGCATGCCATTCTTTTGCATCTCGCTAATAACCTGAATAATATCGAAAATAAACTTTGCCGAGGAGCTATTAAAATAGATATACTTGAATTTGAAGGTAATTGGTTCGGATGTAGGGTTAATCTTCAGGCTTTTTATCATCCACCTATTAAACTCTTCTAGCCAATTAATGATATTAAGATAAAAATCGCGAGCATTCTCTGGCCTTGAGTACCCGCTAATTTCCAGCAACTTTTTATCAGGTTCAAAACTAACCCTTGGAGTTGTATTAGTACCTTCTATTCTAAGTGTCTCCATTAAAATTGGCAAATTCATAAATATTTGCTAATATAGAAAAATGGTTTTAATAATCACTTAAATTTGTTATAATACTTAAAAAGATTTGGTGAAAGGTTATGTTATGGTGATGAATTACATCTTGAGGAGGTTATAAATGGGCATAAAGAAGAAAGCTTCCATAGCTAACTATAGAAGCTTTCGGGTGTTAGTTTCAGGGTTTACTTTAAGGGTTATATGGTATAAAATTAAAATTGTAGCCAATCATGTCAGCAATCTCCTCGCCCGATTCAAAAATTTCATCATCACCCTCTTCATAGTACCAGTTTACTTCAATCTTGTTACCCTTTGACATAAATTTCATGAACTCTAAAAGTATGTCCAGCAGGAACTTAGAGGATGCTGAGTTGAAGTAAGTCATTTTCAGGTTTAGTGTAAGCAAACTCTTTTCAAAGTCGGTATTTTGGCTCAAAACCTGATCCTTATATTCTTCCAGCCATTTAAGTATTGGTCTGTAGAATCCAATAACATTTTCTGGACGAGAAAAACCTGAAATTTCAAAGACGCTGTTCTCTGGGTCAAAAAATATTTTAGGTGTGAATTCGGTTGGTTCAATATTTAAAGGTTCCATATTCTATTGTAGATTATTTATTTATGCATTTCGAGAAATTACAACATTAATTGTAAAATAAGAATAATCTTTGTCAACGGTTTCAAAGTTGTAGTTAATACGATTCTCTGAAACTTTTGCTATGTTGATAATTCCTAGGCCAGCTCCTCCTTTAGGTGAAACATTGCCGCTTAAAATGGTTAGTTTATACAGATCCTTTAACCCTTCCTTGTCTAGAGAGTTCACTTTGTCCAGTTTTTCTTTTAATGGGGGAATTTTACAGTTTAGAAGGCTGTTAGAAGCGAAGAGAGAAAATTCTTTGTCATCAAGAAATAAAGAAAAACGTGGCTGAAAACCTGTATTGCTACTTATTATGTCCTGATGCTTGTATATGTTCTCAAGGCTTTCAACCATGGCGGAGTAAACCTTCTTCTTAATAGTAATACCCATTCCTTGCTTATCAACAAAGGCCGTCATCCTGTTAAGCAAGAATCCAATCTCCTCGTAGCTTAAAGGACCATAATGAGCTAATATGTTTTCTCGTTTCCCCACTTTATTTGCGTTAATTAATTTAAAAAACTAAAATAGTCAATTAATTTTAAGTCTTAAAAGAAAATTGAGTTTTTTTCGTTTTATTATTACAAATGTATCTGTTTTTTTTTAAACGAACGATTTTGTTTTTTATTTAATAAAGATTCATTAATGAATTATAATCAATAGTACGGATTATACTTTGAATATTCTCCTGAAATTTACTCATTTATTTTTGTTTTTTGCTGATAATAGTTTAAAAAAACCCCTGATTCATGTTTTTTTGAATCAGGGGGTAGGTGTTATAAGCTTTTTTAAAAGCTACTCAATTATAGTCATTTCATCTATAAGATGTTTTGCTCCTGCATACTTATCAATGATAAATAGAATGTACCTTGCGTCAACATTTATGCATCGCTGAACCTCTGGCTCAAAAACAATATCGCCGCTCATTGCCTCCCAGTTGCCATCAAAGGCACAGCCGATAAGGTGTCCCTTGGCATTTATTACAGGGCTTCCAGAGTTCCCGCCAGTTATATCGTTGTTAGTAATGAATGCAATGGGCATATCGCCATTCTCCATGGCGTAAGGGCCGTAATCTTTAGCATGGTAAAGCTCTTTCAATTTATCTGGTACAACAAACTCCCAATTATCAGGATCCTCCTTCTCCATAACACCCTTAAGGGTAGTTATGTAGTTGTAGTGAACAGCATCTCTTGGTTGGTAATCGAGCACCTGACCAAATGTTAGCCTCATGGTGAAGTTAGCATCAGGATAAATAGGTTTACCATCGTTCATCTCCATTATTCCGGCAACAAATAGTCGGTGCCCCTTATTAAACTTCTGGTTAATCTCAGATAGTTTTGCCCTAATAGAGGTAAAGGTTTCCCATACAGAGTTTGCAGTGGCAAATGCGGGATCGTTCTCTAGTTCATCTGCCGTTGGGTTCTCCAAGTACGCCCATAGTTTGGTGGAGTCTGTGAAGATTGAGTTATCAAAAAGGTTGTCGATAAACCTATCGAAATCGTTGTTGTATTCAGTCCGAATTTTTTCAAAAACTTCGGGATGATGCTCTGTTTTTACTTTTTTAGCAAAAAGTTTGAACATTGCCTTTGCCACTTTTTGGTCGGTTGGCGCGTTGTAGTCTTTGTAAAAGCTACGAGCAGACTGCTTGAGTCCGTTGACCTTACTTTCCAAATCATCTTCCTTTTCCTCTTCCTTTCCCTCTTCCTTTAAGTATTCATATAATTGGTTGGCTCTTTGGGCAAGAGAAATTATTTCGGTTCCCCCTAGTAAAGATTCTGAAATGTAAAGATTTGTGTACATGTACTCTTCACGCTCCTTAACCGCTTGTTCAATAAGGTCAAGTGCCTCACCGTACTTTTTGGTTCTGCGCCGTTTTTTGCTTACCCACTGGCTAAACACTTCCTCCTTCTTTCTTTTATCCTCTTTTACTTTAAGGTTATTGAGTGCCTGATTCTGACCAATTGAATACTTCCAGTAGTTTGTGCTACCTGAGTACTTTGAAGCGTACTTAATGCGAACCTCATCGCTCTCAAGCATATCTTCCAGAATAAGCTCCTGTCGGATACCCCTTATGTGGGCTCTTTGCTTATTGGTAATGCTTTCGGTTTCCTCAACCTCCCATGATGTCATGTACCGCTGGGTTCCTCCTGAGTACCCCATAACCATTGCAAAATCCTCTTTTTCTACCCCCTTTATTGATACAGGTAGATGGTGCTTAGGCTTATAGGGCTGGTTATCGGGTGAGTACGATGCGGGCTTGTTGTCTTTATCAGCATAAATACGAAAGAGAGAGAAATCGCCTGTGTGGCGGGGCCACATCCAGTTATCGGTATCGGCACCAAATTTTCCTATGGAAGAGGGGGGGGCTCCAACCATACGAACATCGGTGAAAGTTTCGTATAGGTATAGGTAGTATTTGTTGCCACCATAAAAACTGGCTACTCTGGCATTGTAGTGAGTGTTTTCTGTTGCCTCTTCTCTAATTTTGTTTGATATAGTTTCAACAGCAAGCGAACGTTCTTCCTCGCTCATCTTTTTGCTTACCTCCTTCTCAACCCTATCAGTAACATCCTCAATGCTTACCAGAAATGTTACGCTTAAACCTGGGCTGGGAATTTCTTCTTCATGGCTCATGGCCCAAAAACCATCTTTTAGATAATCGTGCTCAGTGCTGCTGTGTTCCTGAATTACACCATAGCCACAATGATGGTTTGTAAGTATTAGTCCTTGCTCAGAGATCACTTCGCCGGTACAACCTCGGCCAAATATCACTATGGCATCCTTCATGCTGGAATTGTTGATGCTGTAAATCTCCTCGGCAGTAAGTTCCAACCCTAGCTTATGCATGTTAGCTATGTTGTACTTTTGTAACAATGGCAGTAGCCACATGCCCTCATCGGCTCGAGCCATTGATGAGAGAACAATGAGCAACCCTAGTAGTAGCGAACGAATTAGTTTCATCATTTTTAAATGTTTAAATTATTATACGTGTTAGTTTTAATTTAGAGTTTGATAGTATGTTGTGCTATCGGTTTAACATTATTTTCAAATAAAAAAAAGTACTATCTGGTAAATGGTATGCTTAGCTGTTTATTAATTAATTTAAATGACTGACGATGAAGCGGTGTGACACCATTTAGTGCAATTGCATTTCTATGGTAAGCCGTAGGGTACCCCTTGTTTTTACTCCAGCTATATGCTGGATATTGCTCCCCCGCTTTGCACATGTATTCATCTCTGTAAACTTTTGCCAGGATTGAAGCTGCTGCAATGCTCATGTATTTTGAATCGCCTTTCACGATGCATTGATGGGGTATGCCTGGGTAGGGCTTAAACCTGTTGCCATCTATGAGTAGAAAATCAGGTTTAACAGAGAGGTTGCCTACGGCCAGATGCATGGCGAGGATTGAAGCATTCAGAATGTTAATTCTGTCAATTTCTTTGGGTTCTACCATGCTAACTGCGTAGGCTGTGGCTTTATGCTCTATTACTTGCCTTAAAATTAGCCTTTGTTTATGTGAAAGCTGCTTTGAATCGTTCAGCAAGCTGTTTGAAAAGTTTTCAGGAAGCACTACGGCTGCTGCAAAAACAGGTCCAGCTAAGCAACCCCTGCCTGCTTCATCGCATCCTGCTTCCAGCCTTTGTGATTTAATGTTCATCTCAAGCATTTAAACGGTATGTTTTACGGTTTTTAGCATGCTTTCGTAAAGCTTTTCAGCGGTTTTATCCCAGCTGAACATGTTTTTTCTTTTGTTTGCTTCTGCTACTAATGCATCTCTCAAACGATTATCGGTTGCCAGAAGACTCATGGCTTGTGCAATGGATTCCACATTGTAAGGGTCAACATAATATGCTGCATCACCTGCCACTTCCGGCATAGATGTTCTGTTGGATGCAATTATGGGAACACCACAATTCATTGCTTCAACCATTGGAATTCCAAAGCCTTCGAAATATGGGACGAAGGTGAGTGCGGTTGCGGCTCCTAAAACCATACGAAGTTCGTTAACGTTTAACCTGCCAGTAAAAACAACAGATTGACGATTTTTCATGCTCTTTAGGGTATCCTCAATTTCCTTTGTGAGAAACATGGGTTCTCCAACAATAACCAGATGGTAATCATTGCCTTGTTCAGAAAACAAATCGAAAGCTTTTAGTAGCCTGGCAACATTCTTCCTAGGGTTAAGGGCGCCAACAAAAACGAAGTACAGCTTGCCGTTGGTATATTTATTTTTAACTGCAAGCTTCTCTTCATTAGTAATTGGAATGTATTCAGTGTTGGCACCATTGTAAGTTACATCAATCTTATCGGCATCTATTTTATAGCTGGTTGATATATCGTTTTTAGAGTATTCACTAACAGTAACAAGGCGGGTTGCTCTTTGGGCAAATTTTGGAAAAAAATGGTTAAAGTATGTTCTAAATTTCCAGGGTACACCCTCGGGGTGATGGTGAAAGTTGATATCGTGAATAGCAGCAAGAGTGGGGGTGTTGGTTTTTAATGGGATGTATCCGTCGGGTGATAGGAATAGATCTATTTTGTTTTTTTTAAGGAACTTGGTAACAGAAAATTCAAACCAGAGGTACCAGAGTATTGGGTGGCGAGCCTGAGGGTGAAGCACAATAGGTGTAATGCTATTTGAAAAGATGAATGAAGGATCCGGCTTACGGTCAAACAGAAAAAAATATTCATGCTCAGGATGATTCGTTGTAATCCTCTTTAAGGTTTCGTATGTGTACCAACCAATCCCTTCTAGTCTGTTTTTAAGGAGTAAGCGGGTATTAACAGCAATTCTCATTTAGTTTGCATTTGTAAAAAATGCCAAAATACCATTTTTTTAGGAAACACAGCGCAAATTTCTCGCTTGATGTTGCATCTTTGTCTAGCTTTTGAGTATAGTTAAGCAGGATCGTTCTTGTTTTTACAATTTCCTTAGTAAGTACAGGCAACGTTTCATCATTTATTTTCATCTTTAATAAACCTCAACATACTAAGTTCTGCTAATTGTATGTTTCAATTAAAATAATAAAGCCAATAATAATTAGGGTGTGAAAAAAATATTTGCCACTAATTTAGTATTGCTCCTTACTCTTAACCTACTGGTTAAGCCTTTTTGGATTTTTGGAATTGACAGGGCCGTGCAGAATACAGTAGGGGCGGGGGAGTATGGACTTTTTTTTGCGCTATTTAATTTTTCTTTACTACTAAATATTCTTCTCGACTTTGGTATAACTAACTTTAATAATAGGGAAATAAGCAGGCATGCGCAGATGTTGCCACGTTTTTTCTCTAATATGGTAACCATTAAACTATTAATGGCTGTTGCGTATTTTCTGGTATCATTCAGCCTGGCTCTTATAATAGGTTATAGCCCCCGTCAATTTTATATGCTGGGTTTCTTGGTTTTTAACCAGTTCTTATCAAGTTTAGTAATGTACTTTAGAAGTAACATTAGCGGGTTGCAACTTTTTAAAACAGACAGCATACTATCCGTAACCGACAGGGTGTTAATGATAATCCTATGCGCATTTCTGCTATGGGGGCCAGTAAGGGAGCATTTTCGCATTGAGTGGTTTGTCTATGCCCAAACCGTTGCTTACTTGGCAACAGCAGCCATTGCTTTTTTGCTGGTTTTAATACGGTCGGAATTTTTCACCCCAAAATTTGACTTAAGGTTCTTTATTACAATTGTTAAGCAGAGCTATCCGTATGCCCTGCTTGTTCTTCTTATGTCATTTTATTATAGGGTAGACTCTGTTATGCTTGAGCGAATGCTCCCCGATGGGAATATACAATCAGGGATATACGCCCAAGCTTTTCGGCTTTTAGATGCCGCAAACATGGTGCCCTTTCTATTTGCCAGCTTGTTGCTACCCATTTTTTCTAAAATGATTAAAACCAATGAGCCGGTAAAACCTCTCCTGGGATTCTCTTTTAGCCTCCTGTTTGTTTTTTCGTTAACGTTATCCGTGGTATGCTTCACATTTCGGAACGATATTATGAGCATGCTATACGTTCATCAATCCCCTAAATCCTCAATTATTCTTGCCACCCTGATGGTATCCTTTGTTTTTATATCAATATCCTATATTTTTGGCACGCTCCTTACAGCCAACGGAAGCTTAAGGCATCTTAATATCATCTCTTTTTTAGGGGTGCTTGTTAATATTATTCTAAACCTTATTCTAATTCCAAAATATTATGCAGTGGGTGCTGCAATAGCTAGCCTGTTAACTCAGGTGGTAGTTGTTCTCTTCCAAATCATTATCACACGTAAAATCTTTTCATTAAAGATTAATATAAATAATTCCCTCCCTTTTATCTATTTTGTGCTTTTTACAGTTTTAAGCGTATTTATGCTACATAAATATTTTCCAAAAGGAGTATTGGTGTTTATAATATCTCTACTGGTGCCCATTGTATTTTCACTTTTAATAAGAATCATTAACATCAAAGAGATGGCAGGCATGTTTTTCTCAAACAGCGAGGTTAAAAACAATGATTAATCAAAAAAAGAATCAAAAGCATCTTTTTTATCGTATTGTTTTGAATATTTAAAACCAAAATCCTAACTTTAGGGCAATAATGAGTATAATAGGTATCTTTAATTCAGACTTATGGGAATCCTTATTGATAAAACTGCTGATTGTCCGTACGTAAACTTCTCCGAAGAAGGACTACTTGAAGTAGAGGGGCGTTCAATTACTGAGGATGTGTTCTCTTTCTGGCAACCCTTGGTGGATTGGGTTGAGCAGTATATAAAGGTGCCGGCTGACCATACCAAGGTCATAGTTTATCTAGAATACACTAACAGTAGTTCAAACAAGTATCTTAACGAGATGATGAAACTGCTTGATAAGTGCGCTGCTGAAGGCAATGATGTTAAGATTATTTGGAGGTACGAGGAGGATGATGAGTCTATTCTTATGCTGGGGCATGACCTAGATGCACTTACAACAATACCATTTGTTTTTGAGGCAGTAGAAATTGAAAAGCAGCGAACCCAGAAAATTAAGATTAAAAGTAAAAAGACAGGGAACGAAGCAATAATTACTCAAAGGTACTGGGATGCAATTGTAAGGAATGGACATGGTAAAGAGTACGAGGTTATTGAAGATTAGAAAACACCTTTGAGAAATCATTTGATAATAGGATTAACATGACAAAACTAGAGATTAAGGAGACCGTTACAACCCCATACGTGCTTTTAGATCCGGTATCGGGGGTTATTAAGTTAGAGGGCCGATCGATCCCTGAAAATGTTATTGATTTTTATCAACCTATAATTAACTGGATTGATAACTACTCCAAGGACCCAAAGGATAGGACAGAGGTGCACTTTAAGCTGGAGTACTTCAATACTAGCTCCTCAAAGCGCCTTTTCGATATTATGAAAAAAGTTGAGTCAATATCCACGATTGAAGGTAAAGTTGTTTTCATTAATTGGTACTACGAGGAGGATGATGAGGATATATACTTTGCTGGTAACGATTATAAAACGTTAATCACGAAGATTGATTTTAATTTGGTAGAAATATAATGGCCTCTTAAATTTTTAATACAGGGGGTATCCTTTCTATTTTTTTTCTAATTTAGTTAGAACCCATCTTCCAAAGGCTCAAAAGTATGATGGTTGTAAATTGCTATGTAACCTAGGAAACAATATAATTACTCAGCAGCAAATTGGCCTAAAGCAATTTTTCGCAGAAAAAGTGGGGAGGGTTACGTTTGAATATCATTAGCATATAATCTAAAAACTAGTAATGCAGGGAATAAATAAAAAAAAAATTGTAAACGATCCTGTTCATGGATTTATTAGCATAAGCTATCCCCTGGCATTCAGAATAATTGAACACCCATATTTTCAGCGATTAAGGCATATTAGGCAGCTGGGCTTAACATACTTGGTATATCCCGGTGCCAATCATACTCGCTTTCAACATGCCTTGGGATCAATGCATTTAATGGCGCTGGCCATAGATGTACTACGGGCAAAGGGAAATACAATTAGCCATGAGGAGGCCGAAGGGGCTGCTGCAGCTATATTGCTTCACGATATTGGCCACGGGCCATTCTCCCATTCGCTTGAGTATAGCCTTGCGCAAGGTATAAGTCACGAAACCCTTAGCAAGAGTTTTATGCAGGAGCTAAACAGGCAGTTTGGCGGGCAGCTCAATTTGGCTATTAGAATTTTTGACGGCACATACGAAAAACGTTTTTTGCATGAGCTAGTATCAAGCCAGCTTGATGTTGATCGCATGGACTACCTAAGGCGTGATAGTTTTTTTACTGGCGTTACCGAAGGTGCCATTGGATCCGATAGGATAATTAAAATGCTAAATGTGGTTAACGATATGCTGGTGGTTGAGGCGAAAGGCATCTATTCCATTGAGAAGTTTATTATTGCTCGCAGGTTAATGTACTGGCAGGTTTATCTTCATAAAACAGTCGTTTCGGCAGAACAGGTGCTTACTCAGCTATTACTGCGTGCCAGGGAGCTTGCTATGCAAGGCGAGAGTTTGTGGTGTACCCCTTCGCTCTCCTTCTTTCTAAAAAATAAAATTACTCAGAACGATTTCACAATTGGTGCCAGATGCCCCGAAGCACTTAGACATTTTGCCAACATTGACGATACCGATGTGCTGGTGGCGGCCAAACAGTGGCAGGATCATTTTGATCCAGCCCTTTCAATGCTTGCAAAAATGGTAACGGAAAGAAAACTATTTCGGGTTGAACTCAGGAATTCCCGAATTCCCAAATCGGAATTCCTTGATAAAAAAAAGGAGTTTGAAAAGAAAAATCCTGAACTAAAACCTTACCACGAATATTTTATTTTAACCCAATCTGTTAGTAATAATGCGTACCGTTCGTCAGACGAGTCAATAAAAATACTATACAACAATGGCAGTTTAATTGATCTTGCCAACGCCTCTGATATGCTAAATACTAAGGTGTTATCAAAAGAAGTGAAAAAATATTTCTTCTGTTATCCGAAACACACATAATGAAATATCATTATAAATTGCTAGTTTTGTGGCAAATTAAAGATTACTTAACATGGAGTTTACGGCAAAAACAGTTGCTGAATTTTTAAACGGCAGCATAGAAGGGAATCCTGAACAGAAAGTTAGCACCATCTCAGGTATAGAAGAGGGTAAACCAGGATCACTGTCTTTTCTGTCAAATCCTAAGTACACTAAATATATATACACAACGCAATCATCCATCATACTTATAAATAAGGATTTTATCCTTGATAAACCTGTAATAGCCACCTTAATAAGGGTGCCTAATGCATACGAGTCTTTCGCAAAGCTTCTTGAACTAGTTGCTGCATATAAGCAGCAGAAAGTGGGTGTTCATCCTCAGGCAATTATTGAAAAAACAGCAACTATTGGCGAGGATGTATATATTGGTGCGGCAGCTTATATAGGTGATAATGTAACTATAGGCAATGGCGTGAAAATATTTCCTCAATCGTACATTGGGGACAATACAGTAATAGGTGATGAGTCCGTATTGTATGCTGGTGTTAAGATTTACGATGAATGTAGCATTGGGAACAGGTGCATTATTCATGCAGGAGCCGTAGTGGGTTCCGATGGCTTTGGCTTTGCACCACAGGATGATGGCTCTTATAAGAAGATTCCCCAGTTAGGGAATGTTGTAATTGAGGATGATGTTGAGGTGGGTGCAAACACAACCATTGACAGAGCAACCATGGGCTCAACTATCATTCGGAAGGGTGTTAAACTAGACAATCTTATTCAGATTGCTCATAATGTTGAAGTTGGTAAAAACACGGTTATTGCTGCTCAAACTGGCATTGCCGGGTCAACAAAGATTGGTGAAAAATGCATGTTTGGAGGTCAGGTAGGGATATCGGGCCATATTTCAATAGCCAACGGTGTCAAACTATCTGCCCAAACCGGAGTGCCAAATTCACTTAAAGAGCAGAATGAAACCTTAATAGGTTCCCCCGCAATGAACTCCAGAAAGTACAGTCGCTCTTTTGTGCTGTTTAAAAGATTACCCGAACTTAAGAGTGATATCGATAGCATCAAGAGAAAGTTAGAATCAATTGATAATAAGAAGAATAAAAGTATATAGATTTACATGTTTTTTTAATATAACATAATTGTATTTATGGTTGAGAAGCAGACAACGGTTAAAAGCGAGATAGATTTTATTGGACAAGGCCTGCACACAGGTAAACAAGTAAAGTTAACAATTTGCCCTGCAAGCGAAAATACAGGATACACATTTAAAAGGATAGACCTTGAGGGCGAACCCACAATAGATGCCATTGCCGATAATGTGACTGATACTTCCAGAGGCACAACCATTGAGCACAAAGGGGTTCGGGTTAGTACCATTGAGCATGTTTTAGCATCACTTTCAGGCTTAGGTATTGATAATGCCCTTTTAAAGATTGATGGCCCAGAGATGCCCATTATGGATGGGAGCGCCAAGGGGTTTGTTGAAAAAATACTCAAGGTTGGAATCGAAACACAATCAGCAGAAAGAGGTTTTTACGTTATTAAGGAGAAGCTGGTTTACTCAGATCCTGAGAAAGGGATTGAAATTGCTGCATATCCCGACGAATCTTTTAGCATTGATGTTTTAATTGATTACAACTCAAGAGTACTTGGGCACCAGTATGCTCAACTTAAGAATTTATGCGATTTCCCGGAGCAAATTGCCCCCTGTCGTACATTCGTTTTTTTCCATGAGCTCGAGGTGCTCCTTAAAAACAACCTGATTAAGGGTGGCGATTTACAGAATGCCATAGTGATAATGGAGAAAGAGGTGCCACAGGATGAGCTGGATCGTATTGCAGACCTTTTCAATAAACCCAGAGTGCATGTTAAGCCCGAAGGTATTCTTAACAACCTTGACCTTCATTTTCAGAATGAACCCGCAAGGCATAAGCTACTCGATATTATTGGCGATTTAGCTTTGGTTGGTCGCAGAATAAAAGGGAAAATCATTGCCAAACGGCCTGGCCATCTGGCCAATACCGAGCTAGCTAAAATTATTAGGAAAATGGCTCGTAAGGAAGCAATGAAGCCTAATATTCCAAAATTTGACCTTAACCAACCCCCGCTGCTAGATATTATGCAAATTAGGAACGTGTTGCCACATAGACCGCCATTCCTCCTAATTGATAAGATTCTTCACATGGATGAGAATACCATTACAGGAATGAAGAACGTGACCATGAACGAAGAATTCTTTGTTGGGCATTTCCCAGAAGAGCCGGTTATGCCTGGTGTACTTCAAATTGAGGCCATGGCGCAGGTTGGTGGTATTTTTGTACTTAATACTGTGCCCGACCCAGAGAACTATGTTACATACTTCCTGAAAATTGACAGGGTGAAATTTAAGCGAAAGGTTGTTCCTGGCGATACTATTGTTTTCCGGTTAGAACTTCTTGAACCCATTAGAAGAGGTATTGCAAATATGTTTGGACAAGCATTTGTTGGGGATAATCTGGTTATGGAAGGAGAGATGCTTGCACAAATTACCAAAAATAAATAATCATGAATCAATCATTAGCATACATACACCCCGAAGCGCAAATAGGCGATAATGTAAAGATTGAGCCGTTTGCATACATTTCAAAAGACGTGATTATTGGCGATGGTACTTGGGTAGGACCAAATGCCACCATAATGGATGGTGCTCGTATTGGGAAAAACTGCAAAATTTTTCCGGGTGCCGTAGTCTCTGCAATTCCACAAGATTTGAAGTTTAAAGGCGAGGAAACCACCGCAATTATTGGCGATAACACAATTATTCGCGAGTGTGTTACAATAAACAGGGGAACTGCTTCTAGGGGAACCACAAGGGTTGGCAATAACTGTCTGTTAATGGCCTACGTACATGTTGCCCACGATTGTATTATTGCCAACAGTGTAATTCTTGGGAACGCCGTACAGCTGGCAGGTGAGGTTGAAATTGATGATTTTGCGATCCTTTCAGGCGGTTGTCTGGTGCATCAGTTTGAGCGCATAGGAGCACACGTAATGATTCAGGGAGGATCCAAGGTAAACAAGGATGTACCCCCTTACGCACGCGTTGGAAGAGACCCCGTTGCCTTTGTTGGGTTAAATACTATCGGGTTACGCAGGCGAAATTTTGACTCGCGAAAAGTAGCAGAGATACAAGAAATCTATAAGACTATTTACAATAAAGGGTTGAATGTTTCTCAGGCTCTTAGCCATATTGAAGATAATATGCCAAATTCTCCTGAATTAGAGGAGATAGTTGGTTTTATTAGAAAATCAACCAGAGGGATAATTCGTGGTGCATTTGATAAAAACAATGATGACGATAATTAAAAGGTGTCATCACCAAAAAAACAAAAAAGGGGCTGGAGTTTTTTACCAGCCCCTTTTTTGTTGGAAAGTCTTAATTATTCTTCGTTTTCTTTAGTATTCTCAATGGTAAGGGTGTATAGGAGCGCTTCAAGTTGTCTAACATATTTACGCTTTTTAAAGCGTGGGGCATAAACGAACCCCTCTACGGTTAAAACCCGGTTGCGATTCTCATCTATCGTTGTTAAGCTAATAAATGGCCCCCCCATAGGGTGGGCATGAACATCCCAAAGCCCTCTAAGCTGACCAAAATACCTGCCTTTATACATTAATTGCTTAAAGCTGGGTGGTATTGCGCTAGCGGTGGTCATGTAGCTTCCTTTTGTTGGCCCTGGAACGAACTGCTTTAAGATCTCGTTTCTTTTCTCAACTAAATACTCTTTAGTAAATGTGTTGGGGTCATCATAACTATATTCATAAACAAATACACCCTGGCTCGTACTGGGTGTTTCATGCGATATCCATACAAAGTTGGTGGTGTCAAGCATCATCTGGTAACCTTTCGGGAAGAACATCGAAATATTAAACTTTTCCTTTAGGAGGTGCCTAATTCCCTCTGCTTCAAACTTCATGGCGTTTTGCACAACCCTGTCACGTTCGGCCTGCTCTAGAAGCTGCACCAACCTGTCTTTTTCTTCCTCAAGCATTTTTTTCACTGCCGAATAGTTGGGCCCAACAACGTTAATTACGGTTTGTGGAGCCGCCCAAACATCATGCTGAGGGACAATCTTAGCTTCTTTGTGCTCACTGCTCACCTTTGTAATTACAATATTCCTGTGGCTTTTAAACATATCGCTGAATCCCGAAGGAGGAATCATTATTAAAGTAAACAATGGTTCAGACTGGGGAATCATTGGAAACTCTTCCTGGAGTATGTTTCTGTACGTTTTGCCTATAGGTTCCTCTATAACTTCTTTTTCTAAAACAACTACAACCTCCCCTGCTGCTCCAGTAACGTTTTTAAGGAATGTGCGTTTGCCTCCGGAACCTTTATCGCATGAGGTTATTCCTATTATTAAGAGGGTAAGGCTAAGAATTGAAACGATTCTTTTCATGACGTGAAAAATTATAATTGATAATTCGATAGCAAGTTACAAAAAAATGCGCATAAAGTGTTACAGCATCCACATTAAGGGTTTTTAGGTTATGGCATATAGTTAAGGCTTTGTATCTCTTTATAAGTAACATTATCAACCCAAATAGTTAACGTTTGCCCAACGTTTAAATTGCTATCTACCTCTGGGTTCCATACCATTATATCGTCAACTGTGCACTTGTATTTTACAGCAATTTTATGGAGATAGTCGCCAGACTGCACCGTGTGTATCATTTTTATACGATTGTTTGTGCTCCCAGAATTCTCCAAAATTTCATGAAAATCAGGTTTATTTATACTCTTCTCGTAAATTGTGCTCTCTTTTTTAAAAAACATTTCAACTTTTGTATCAGGAATGCGAATAGTTGCTGGATCCTCAAGGATTGGTACATGCCCCTTTCTGTATATTGGATTTAAAAATCGGATAATATCAATAGGCACGTCAATTTCATTTGACAGGGTAGAGAACGAAATGGCTTTCTTCACTTGAACTGTATCGGTTTGAAAATAGGTTACATCCGGCGGAGTTGGCTTGATGTTATGCGATTGTGCGTTTTGCATTACGTAGGTAGCAGCAATAAAAGCAGGAACATAATTTTGGGCATCTTCGGGGAGATGTTCGTATAGTTGCCAGTAGTTGGTTTCACCTCCAGCTCTAAATATGGCATTTCTAACAACTCCAGGCCCCGCATTATATGCTGCCATTACCAAATGCCAGTCGTTAAATATTCTGTAAAGGTACTTAAGATACATGCAGGCTGCCTCGGTTGATTTCATTGGATCCATGCGCTCATCAATGTAGCTGTTAACCTCGAGGTCGAACATTCTTCCCGAATTAATTTTGAATTGCCATAGGCCAACGGCTCCGCTTCTTGATACTGCAAGTGGGTTAAGGGCCGATTCTACAACCGCCAGGTATTTAAACTCCAATGGCAGCTGGTACTTATCCAGAAATTCATCAAACAATGGAAAGTAAAGCTCGGCTAGTCCTAACATTTGGGAGACCTGTTCCCTACGTTCAATGGTGTAAACATCTATGTACTGCTTTACATGCTCATTAAAATCAAAACTTATTGGTGAAAGGTAATCTATTGAGGCAATTTTTACCTCATAAACCAAATCAGGGTATGTTTGGTTCACTGGATTATCATGCACTATCCCAGTTGGATTGTTAAATATTTTAAATTCTTTAAGGCTATCAAGCTTTTGAGTAACAGGGCAGCTGCTATATATTAACAGCCCTCCACTTGCCAATAGCATGGTAGGCCATGGCAGTAAAAAGATTAGAAGGAAAGTAAGGTTTGGGTTAAAACGATACTTTAATGCAGACATTTTAAGGCCTAAAGGTTTTGTTCAGTTTCTTCTTTTGAAGTGTCTGTCTCATTCTGGTCGTTTTCATGCATACCCTTTTTAAATTCGCCCACCCCTTTACCAAGGCCACGCATTAACTCTGGTATTTTTCTGCCACCAAAAATTAAAAGAACCAGTGCGACAATAAGGACTATCTCCCATACTCCGAAAGCACCTGCAATAGTGAATGCTAGCATAGCTTATTATTTATATTTACTGTTATTATTGATTGCAAAATACAACCAAATTTTATTATATTGAAATTTTAGCTATTTAAATAGCTTAGCAACATCGTTAGCGTTGGCAAAAAGCACGAGCGCCAAAATGAATAACATTCCCGCAACTTGAGCAATTTCCATAAACTTATCGCTGGGCTTTCGTCCGGAAACCATCTCATAAATTAGAAACATCATATGCCCTCCGTCTAATGCGGGGATGGGCAGCATGTTCATAATAGCAAGAATAATTGATATTAAGGCGGTTAAGTTCCAGAACGATTGCCAATCCCATGTTTTTGGGAAGATGCTGCCAATGGTTATAAACCCGCCAACGGACTCGTAAGCTTTAGTTTTTGGCGAAAAAACCAGCTTAAGCTGTTTCAGGTAGCTTGACACCATGTTGGCACCATGCCTAATTCCCGCCGGAATGGCCTGAATAAATGAGTACTCCTTGCTTTCAAGTTCAATAAAGTTTGAAAGGCTGGCTGAATAAATCCCAATCACGCCTGTTTCAGGAACATCAACAGTAAGGTTTACCTCATTGTTATTCCGGCTCATGGTTAGGTTAACTGGCTGATTCTTGTATGCCTCAACGGTATCCTTGTACTGGTCAAAAAAAGACGCCTCGTAACCATTTATGGCCATCAGTTTATCTCCTGATTTAAGACCAGCGGCTTCTGCTGCCGATCCTTCAGCCACTCTATCTACTATAAGTGGGAACCGGGGCTCAAAAAGTGTGGGTGTTTTAAGAAGTTCGGGAATGTGCTTGCTATCTATGTAAACCTCTTCCTCTTTGCCATCCCTTTCCACTTGCACCTCCTTGGCACCTTCAATAACAATGCTTGGGGCAATCTGAAAGAATGATTCAACCTTCTCACCATCAACAGATACTATTTTATCACCATTCTTAAACCCAATTTCCTTTGCAAGCGGGTGACATGCTACGCCATACTCTAGGTTGTCCGTGGGCAGGTACTCCTCACCCCAGGTGTAAAGCACCATGATGTATATTCCAATAGCCAGAATGAAATTAACCAGAACGCCCCCTGAGATAATCAGAAAGCGTTGCCAGGCTGGTTTTGCTCTATACTCGTAAGGTTGTACAGGTTTTTTAACCTGATCGGTATCCATTGACTCATCTATCATACCAGAAATTTTAACGTAGCCGCCAAGCGGAAGCCAACCGATACCGTACTCAGTATCACCTCGTTTAATTTTATAGAGGGAGAACCATGGATTAAAGAAAAGGTAGAACTTTTCTACTCTGGTATTAAATAAACGGGCAAATACGTAGTGCCCAAACTCGTGAAGGATTACCAGTATTGAAAGGCTGAAGAAAAACTGTATAATCTGATTAAAAATTCCCATTTTTTTGTTGTTAATTATTTATGTTATTCGCTTTTTGTAAAGTTATAGCAAGCTCAACGCAAATTCTCGAGTTGCTTTATCGGTTTCTATATAATTGATGTAGGTAGGATTAGTAATGAAGTTTGCCTTCTGAATGCACTCTTCAATAATATCGGCCATTCTTAAAAAGCTGACTTTCTCATTCAGGAATGCATCTACAGCAATCTCGTTTGCAGCATTAAGTACGCATGGTATATTACCACCTTTTCTCATCGCCTCCCATGCAAACTCAAGTGAAGGGAACCTGTCTATGTCTGGTTCTTCAAACGTGAGGGTGGGATAGCTAAGAAATGAAAAACGGGGAAAATAGGATTTAAGTCTTTTTGGATAGCCCAAGGCGTACTGTATGGGCAGCTTCATATCCGGAAGCCCCATTTGGGCTTTAATGGATCCATCCTCGAACTGTACCATTGAGTGAATAATTGATTGTGGGTGAACAACAACCTCTATTTGCTCTGGTAAGAGCCCAAAGAGCCATTTTGCCTCAATAACCTCAAATCCTTTATTCATAAAGGAGGCCGAATCAATGGTTATTTTGTTTCCCATGCACCAATTAGGATGGTTTAGTGCATCTGCTCGTGTAACGGTTGCCAGCTGCTTAAGCGTATGGTTCCTAAATGGTCCACCTGAGGCAGTCAGAATAATCTTCTCAATAGGGTTTTGCTCCCCTACAAGACACTGGAAGATTGCAGAGTGCTCCGAGTCAACAGGAATTATTGGAGTATTGTTTTCAATTGCCAGCTTCATGATAAGTTCACCAGCAACAACCAATGTCTCCTTGTTTGCCAAAGCAATCGGCTTTTTTGATTTTATTGCATTTATAGTAGGCAGTAACCCAGAGTATCCAACCATGGCTGTTAGAACCATGTCTATGGTATCCATCTCTACTATTTGAGCAATGGCATCTTCTCCGGCGTACACCTTTATGTCCTCTCTACTTAACGCTTGCTCCAACTTTCTATAGTGTTCATTATTACCTATAACAACACAGTTGGGTTTATGTTTTAAAGCTTGAGCGACAAGCAGGTCAGCATTGTTGTTGGCTGTTAGTACTTCAACCTCAAACTGCTCGGGATGCTGCTCAATCACATCTAACGCTTGTGTTCCAATGGAACCTGTTGAACCTAGTATTGCAATTTTTCTTTTCACAAATAGTAAGGAGCTTGTTTTAGTTTTTTTGGTTAAAAAACAATGTGTTGTTCTGGATTGATTGGGGTCCCATTGTGCCAGAGTTCAAAGTGAAGATGAGGTCCGGTTGTAAGCTCTCCGGAATTACCAATGATAGCGATAGCTTCGCCGGCTTTTACCTGAGCTCCCGACCGTTTGAGCAGCTTGCTGTTGTGTTTGTAAACTGAAAGCAAGTTATCATCGTGCTGTATTTGAATAACGTAACCAGTTTCTAGGGTCCAACTAGATAATGTTACTGTGCCATTTGATATGGCAACAATTACTTCATTAGGGGGAGCAACAATATCAACTCCAAAATGGCCGGTTTTCGCATTAAAAGGATTTGTTACCATCCCTTTTACAGGTGGGAAAAAGTGTAAACTGGTTAGCTTCTCGTTGTTCGTTCGGGTATCCGTTAATGAGAGGTTGTAGAGTTCTTCCGATTCAATCTGTAATCTAAGCAGAGAGTCCTCTAATGAGCGGGAGAACTGAATCTCTTTGTATCGTATGGAAGTATCAGGCAAACTTTCCTTATCGTCTGGGCGCTCTCCTCTAAGTATGGAATGAAGGTTTCCTAAATAAATCTTCCATTGTTGAATCTCACGCTCCAGGCTATCGGCCTTAAGAGCATTCTGTACTATATGTCTTCTGGTTGTACCATCTGGATAGCCAGGGATAAACTCTCTAATTGGGGTAAATGCGATTAGTAGCGTTACTACGGCAATAAGGAGTATGGATGAACCACCAATAACAGAAATAACATTTAGCCGAGATAGCCTCATAAACCAAACTTCCTCAAAAGTCTGATCGTTGTATATGCTAAGCCTATACTTGCTTTTAAGCTTGTGAATGTATCTTTTTTTTGATTTTTGCTTGGGCATAATTCTTATGGAATGAATTCATGCAAATATAGCACCTTTTTACTTTTGGGACTAAAGCCTAACCAATTATGTGAAACATAATACTAATCAATAGTTTTAAAAAGTGTTAAAGTGAACTTGTGCCTTACAATGAATTGAATCTTAAGGTGCATATATTTAGTGTGTTATGTCTATTTTTATGTAGAATCCTTGCTTATGGTACCTGGCTATGTTATAAAATCAAATAAAATGAGTTTAAAATTTTGCGATTGGAGTAAAAAGCGTTATATTTGCACCGCAATTAAGAAAAAGTAAGTTATACTTTAAAATATATTGCGGGGTGGAGCAGTTGGTAGCTCGTTGGGCTCATAACCCAAAGGTCGTAGGTTCGAGTCCTACCCCCGCTACAAGGAAGCCCTGAGAAATCGGGGCTTTTTTATTACTTCCCTTAAGGTTATTAACGCTACTTCCGGACTTATTATTTAGCATAGTGAAAGGGGATCATTAAGATTCCTATCTGTTTTATTCCGAGAATTTTTAATGAGATGCTCTTCAAATTAATTTTTTCAAATTAATTTCCCCTGTATATTAACAATTAGCCTTAACTTTGCCCTTAGATAACAACAAAATGAATAAACAAATGACCATTAACGATATTCAAGACCAAATAGTTGAGGAGTTTAATGTTTTTGACGACTGGATGGATCGTTACCAGCAGCTAATTGATTTGGGGAATGAGCTAAAGCCAATTCCTGAAAGTAAAAAAACAGATCAGCATCTTATAAAGGGCTGCCAAAGTAGGGTCTGGGTAGATGCTGAACTTAGGGATGGAAAAGTTTTTTTTGAGGCCGATAGCGATGCTATTATTACTAAGGGTATTGTAGCGCTTTTGGTCCGCGTGCTTAATGGGCAAACACCTAAAGATATTGTTGATGCCGATCTATATTTCATTGATAGAATTGGATTAAAGGAAAATCTCTCGCCAACACGTTCCAATGGTCTGCTGGCCATGATTAAGCAGATGAAACTTTACGCCTTAGCTTATCAGGCAAAACAGAACAGGTAATTTTGAACAGTCCCCCCCGCTCTTTGTTACCCTTATAAATTGTAAAACTGTATGTAATTAAGTGAATTTAAAATGAACCAACCCCTTGATATACTAGCCATTGAAGCCAATATACTAAAGGCACTGAAGAATATTCACGATCCTGAAATCCCTGTTAATATCTATGACCTTGGTCTAATTTACGAGGTTGATGTTGACGAGGATGGAAAGGCATCCATTAAGATGACCCTTACGGCCCCCAATTGCCCCATGGCAGACCAACTACTACAGGAGGTGAACGACCGTGTTGGTGAGGTTGAAGGCGTTAAAGAGGTTGTTGTCAATCTTACTTTCGACCCACCGTGGGACAAAAGCATGATGAGCGAAGAGGCTATGCTTGAGCTGGGTTTTCTGTAAAAGGTTAATGCGCCCAATTTTTCTGAAAAAAATCATATAATACTCTTTGGGTATGCGCTATTTTTGCGGGTAACTTTTACCCTCTAATTATATGACAACTAAAAACATTCTTAACACTGCTCGTAGCTACTCAGTAATAACGGTAGGCCTGGCAATATTTGCTTTGGCCTGGACCGCCTTTCTCATCCCTCATCGTATCACAGGGAGCGGGGTTTCTGGAATAGGAGCGCTGGTTTTTTATGCCACTGGCATACCCGTTGGATACACCTTTTTCCTTATAAATATTATCTTGCTATTTGTGGCAATACGTGTATTGGGAGCCAACTTTGGAGTTAAAACCGTTTTTGGAGTTATTCTTGCATCTGCATCGCTTTCGGTTTTACAGTCTGTAATACAAGTACCTATAGTTGAAGATAAATTTCTTTCAGCAATTATTGGTGGAGGTCTTGGTGGCGTTGGATTAGGTATTATTTTTACTCAAGGGGGGAGCACTGGAGGAACGGATATTATTGCCATGATTGTTAATAAATATCGTAATATCAGCCCCGGACGCGTTATTCTTCTTTGCGATGTATTTATAATTGGTTCTTCATTTTTTGTTTTAACAGATATGGAGCCAGTAAAAAGGATTGAAACCATCGTGTATGGATATGTAACAATGGCTCTTCAGGCCTATGCCATAGATGCAGTCCTGTCGGGCAATAGGCAATCGGTACAAATGTTGATATTCTCAAGAAATCACAAGCCCATAGCCAATCGTATTACCGAGCAGCTTAACAGGGGGGTTACCCTTGTTGATGGGCAGGGATGGTACACCAAAGAGCATCAGAAAGTGCTTGTAACAGTGGTGCGAAAGCATGAAGCAAGTGATATCTATAAGATAGTAAAAGAGGAAGACACCCAGGCGTTTATATCCGTAGCTAATGTCATGGGAGTTTATGGCAAAGGATTTGAACGAATTAGACATTAACCCTTTCGTAAAACATGTTTGTATTAAAACTATGAGAAAGATTAGGGGAAGTATTTAAAAACCTGTATTTTTGGGGCAAATACTAATAGTTGTCATGAAAAGAAATATTTTTTTTATTTCCATAATCTCTCTCCTTTCACTTCTTTCTGTTATCCATTTTGCGCAAACAACAGGCTATAATATTAGGTCTAATGCAGGAGTTTACAATGAGCAGCAAGAGGAGCCTCAGCCAAACCTTGAATACGGTATGCCGGTTGATTCCTTTGAAGTTTCTTCAAACTCAATTAAGCGAAACCAGACCCTTGGTAGTATTTTCCGTTCCTTAAATATTGATGGTAAATACATTAGCCAGTTAGGTGAGCAAACGAGAGATGTTTTCGATATCAGAAAAATAAAGGCAGGTAATCTCTATAAAGTTTTTACGGCAAGAGATACAGCGGAAACGGTAACGTATTTTGTATATGAGGATTCTCAGGTTGATTACGTTGTTTTTCATTTTACTGATTCCTTAAGGGTTACCAAAGAGCAGCACGATATAGTGCCAGTTACCAAAATTAGCGAAGCAGAAATATCATCATCCCTATGGGAGGCCATGTCAAATTACAACTTGCCCCCTATGCTGGCGCTCGATCTTTCAGAGATATTTGCATGGACCGTCGATTTTTTCGGCCTTTTTAAGGGGGATAAGTTTAAAGTGATTTACGATGAGCTTTATGTTGATGACAAGTCAGTAGGCATAGGTACAATCCATGCAGCCTGGTTTGAGCATAGAGGTGATAAATTTTATGCGTTCAGATTTATGCAGGACTCAACCTGGAGTTACTGGGACGAAGAGGGGAACAGTTTGAAACGCTCATTCCTAAAAGCTCCATTGAGATTCTCGCGGATCTCATCAAAGTTTACTCATAGTCGTTTTCACCCTATCCTGAAAGTTTACCGTCCCCATACTGGAGTTGACTATGCAGCACCTTCAGGAACTCCCGTTGTTGCTCTTGGCGATGGCATTGTTGTTGCTAAAGGATATGGCAAAGCAGCAGGGAACTACGTTAAAATCCGACATAATAGTGTTTACACAACTGGCTACAATCACTTCTCGCGCTTTGGCAAGGGGATAAGAAAAGGGGCAAAAGTGAAACAAGGACAGGTAATTGGTTACGTTGGCAGTACAGGGTATTCAACAGGGCCTCACTTAGACCTTAGATTCTGGAAAAACGGAAAGCCAATAGATCCACTTAAGGTGGAGGCTCCCCCCGTTGAACCTATTAATGAGGAGAAGGTTGAAAAATTCAGAGAGTCAATAGCACTTTACCAAATAAAGTTAGATAGCATCTCTCTTAGGCCGGCTTTCCCAAGTCAGAATGCTTATGCTTCATTCTAATTGAATACCTCAGATAGATTCTATCTATTTTTTTAAATTGGGTTGACGTGTTCATGATTTTACAGTAAATTGCAAATAAAAAAATCATGAGAAAACTAATTGTAAGACTTGGCGCATTCGCCCTAACCAGCTTTGTTGCAGTATTCTTGACTTCATGTAAGACAGCTTACTACCCCAAAGGGTATAATTCACCTATGCTTAACAATAAGAATGAAATTCAGATTTCGGGTGTGTTAGGTATAGGAAATATGGAGCTGCAAACAGCATACGCTGCCACCGACAATATCGGGGTAATGTTAAACGCCTCTACATTTAGAGAAACCAGAGAGGTTGATGAGCAAATTTTTGATGAAAGACGTAATCTTATCGAGGCGGGTGTTGGTTATTACGGGAAGTTTGGCACAATGGGGAAGTTTGAAATTTTTGGTGGTGGAGGCCTAGGGTTAATCCCGGCCGACTTCAGAAATGTAAGTTACACATATGACGGTACCCAAATAGCTACAATGACCAATTTTTTTATTCAGCCTGCCATCGGTCTGGGTAGCGAAGTTGTTGATTTTAGCGGAGTTTCTAGATTCTCCATAGTTACTATAAATAATGAGGCCAATGTGTTTTTTGAGCCAGGCCTCACAATTAAGCTGGGGTATAAATCGGTTAGGTTTGTCGGTGGGCTTGGTGTTTCAGTCCCCTTCAAAGAAACTAACGCTTTAACTTGGGATCATAATCCGTTTATAATGAGCTTAGGTGTCATGGTAAATTTAAACAGGCTTTATGAGTAGCCTAAACAGGGACTACTTTTGTTTGTTAATGTAATTATCAATTACCTGAGGGTAAAATTCATACTCTAGCTGGTGTATTCTTTCAGCCAACGTTTCTGGATTGTCGTTGGGTAATATTGGGCATTTTTGCTGAAATAGTATTTTACCCTCATCATACTTCTTGTTAACTAGATGAACGGTTATGCCGCTCTCATGCTCTCCTGCTTCAATGGCTGCCCGGTGAACATTCATGCCGTACATCCCTTTCCCCCCAAATTTTGGGAGTAGGGCAGGGTGAATGTTAAGGATTCTATCAGGAAAAGCTTCAAGTAAATTCTCAGGTATAAGTTTTAAAAATCCTGCTAGAATAATAAAGTCCGTTTTCTTATCTATTAGAAATTTACATACTTGTCCGCTTTTTAGGTTATCCATTGAGAAAACATGCGCTTCAACTCCAAGCCTGTGAGCTCTTTTTAAAGCCATGGAGCTGGAGTTATCAGAGAGCAGCAGGTTAACTTTTGCTGTTTTATTCTTGCTAAAGTATCTAATAATATTCTCAGCATTAGTTCCTGAACCCGATGCAAAAATTGATAAAAATCTCATAATCAAAAAAATAAAGTCTATTTTAAGTTTATAGGGTTAAAAAAAAACCTTAAAAGCATCAAAAATAAAAACAAAAACTATACTTTTGTCCAGAATTAAATTATTAAGTTTTTTATATTAGCTTATAATTTTTTTCTTTGCAGTCGAATTTAATCTAATTTATTAATTTAACATTTTAAGCTATGTCTGATATTGCTACCAGAGTTAAGGCCATTATCGTTGACAAGTTGGGAGTTGATGAGAATGAGGTAACTCCTGAGGCCAGCTTCACTAACGATTTAGGTGCAGATTCACTTGACACCGTTGAGTTGATTATGGAATTTGAGAAAGAGTTCAATCTTTCTATTCCTGACGAAGAAGCTGAAAAGATCGGCTCAGTTGGCGACGCTATCAACTACATTGAGAATAACTCAAAGTAACATTTATTAACCTGAAAAGCAGGCATTATTCTGATTTAATTTTTTGAACCATGGAGTTAAAACGTGTTGTTGTAACAGGACTTGGAACAATTAATCCCCTTGGGAATAACATTAATGAGTTTTGGAACAATTTGGAGCAAGGCGTAAGTGGCTGTGAACTGATCACTCGCTTTGACACGTCCAAGTTTAAAACGAAGTTTGCTTGTCAGGTTAAAGATTTTGATGCCAAAGATCATTTTGACCGTAAAGAGGCTAGGAAGTATGACCTTTACTGTCAGTATGCAATGGTTGCTGCCCACGAAGCATTCCTCGATTCTGGCATAAACCTTGAAAAGGTTGACCATGATTCCGCAGGGGTTATTTGGGCTTCAGGCATTGGAGGCATTCAAACATTTATGGAGGAAATGAAAGGCTACTTCGAGGGTGATGGAACACCCCGATTTAGCCCTTTCTTTATCCCCAAGATGATCGCTGATATCGCCTCAGGGCATATTAGCATTCGATATGGGTTTAGAGGGCCAAACTACTCTACTGTCTCTGCATGTGCATCTTCAAACCATGCGCTAATTGATGCAATGAACCTAATCCGCATGGGCAAAGCAACTGTTATGCTAACAGGTGGTTCCGAAGCAGCAATAAATGAGGCTGGTATGGGCGGGTTTAATGCCATGCAGGCAATCTCTACCAATAACGATGAGTATAAAACTGCATCGCGCCCATTTGATGCCAACAGGGATGGTTTTGTTATGGGAGAAGGCGGTGGAGCCATAATGCTCGAAGAGTTGGAGCACGCCAAAGCACGCGGCACCAAAATTTATGCCGAACTGGTGGGCGGCGGCATGACAGCAGATGCTCATCACTTTACAGCACCACACCCAGAAGGGATCGGTGCAAAGAACGTTATGATACAGGCCATAAAAGATGCAAATCTTAAGGTTGAAGACGTTGACTATATTAATCTGCACGGAACAGCGACACCTTTAGGTGATGTTGCCGAAATTAAAGCGGTTCAATCTGTTTTTGGTGATCACGCTTATAATTTGCATATTAGTTCCACTAAGTCAATGACTGGGCACTTGCTAGGTGCAGCAGGTGCAGTTGAAGCCTTAGCATCACTATTCGCAATAAATAAGGGTGTAATTCCACCAACCATAAACCACACAACACCCGATCCTGAAATTGATGAGAAAATAAACCTGACTTTAAACAAAGCCCAAAAGCGTGAGGTAAAGGTTGCTGTTAGCAACACTTTTGGATTTGGTGGCCACAACTCATCCGTAGTATTCAAAAAATTTGATGAATAGTTAGTGTGAATTTTTTTAAATTCATTAGGAGCGTTAATAAACATCTTGATAAATCCGATAAAGATTTTTTTAATCGGTTAAAGGATGCTTTTGAATTTAAGCCCAGTAATCTTGAATTGTATAAAGTTGCTCTAACCCATAAATCAGCATCAACAATAGTTTCAAGCCAAAAGAAAGTTAATAATGAACGCTTAGAGTATCTGGGCGATTCCGTTCTTGATGCGATTATTTCAGAGATTCTATTCACCAGCTTCCCGAACAGAGATGAGGGCTTCCTTACTAAAATGCGTTCGCGCATAGTAAGTAGGCAAAGCCTTAATGCGATAGCTTTATCAATTGGGCTAGATGATCTGGTTGTTACCCAGGCAAAAAACCTATCAACGCAAAAGCATATCTTTGGCGACGCTTTGGAAGCATTTATAGGTGCGATGTATCTGGATTTGGGGTATAATAAAACTGCTAGATGGATAGCTAGATGTATCTTTGATAAGCATATCGACCTTAGAGCCCTCCAGTCAACCGAAACCGATTACAAGAGCAAAATTATTGAGCTGGCGCAAAAGCACAAGTTCACCATTCAGTTTAATAGCATTGAGTGTGAAGCGAAAGACAAGTTAACCCCACATTTTGAGTCAAAAGTTTTACTAAACAGTAAATTACTTGGAACAGGATATGGTTCATCCAAAAAGGAGGCGGAGCAAAACGCATCCATGGTTGCACTTGAAAGGATAGATATTGTTCCAATACCGAGCCAAAAGGTAGAGCCCGAAGCTTTAAAATGGCAGAACTAGCTCGGATTATTAATTAAGTTTTTTAACTTGCCCCCCAATCCTTAATCTCCTTAATATAGTACCGAGCATGAAGAAAATGCGAGTTAAGCTACAGATGCCGCAGGATGCTAGCCATTATTATTATGCTATTTCATGCCCGGAACCAATGCATAAATTCGCATGGCTAATCAATGCAAAATTATCTGCGAGTTTTAGTGAGGGTGAGACGGTGAAGGTTAATAAGGTGGATTTTCCTGTGCAGAGGGACAGGACTGTTTTCCTAATTAGAAACAGACTAAGCGATGGCTCAACACTTATTCCAACACTCAAAAATGTTGACTATATCTTAAAAGAGGCAGGTGGATTGACGGATAGTGGTAGGCAGAAATTTGTAACGGAGCTAAAACGGATAGACTCTGTAAATGCTGTTATACTTCTAGATGCAAAGATTGTGAAGGGGCTAAATGCTCTTAATCATTTATACTAATCTGAATTATTCAGAAGCACTCTTTTTCTCCAACATTCTAAAAAGGAGTAAAACAAATTCATGAAGAATTCAAAACCGTTTTAAAAACATACAGGCGGGAACCACCCCGCCTGCATTAACCCTAAAACCTTAAACCTATGAAAAAACACTCTTAGTAGATTCTCCATAAATGTGGAGATGTAAGAATGAATTAACACTTACAAATATACAGGTAAAACAAGCTAATAGGCTTTAAGGTGTGTTAAACACTGTTAAGACCTTACATTACCGCCATTTAAAGTGTTTATTTTTGCTGATATGAGACGAAGCACAATTTGGATTTTAACGGGGTTGATATCTTTGGCAACCATTGGGTTGATATTTGTTCAGTCTAAATGGGTAACCATAGCCGTTGAAATAAAAGATGAACAGTTTTGGCAAACGGCAAAGCTGGCCTTAAATCAGGTTATAAAAGAAGTTGAGCGTCAAGAAACAGTAGTACAGGTTATCGATGAGATTACCCCCTACGCATCCTCCGGAAAAAAAACCTCACCAAAGTTAACCTACCATTTAAGTACCGTAAACCGGACCAGGGGTGGTATTAGAACGCAGCAAAAAGATCAGCATGTTTTTACCCTGTCAAATCTTGATACGCTTCGCATTCCCTCTGTTTCAAAAATTACAGGTTTTGACTCCTTAAAATTTACTGAGATAGATAAGAATATTTGGGATGTTCGTCCTGTTAATGAGGCAAGCCGAAACCCTGAATTAAGCTTTAATATTTCACTTGATGAGCGGTTGATAAACAAAACGGTTTTTGTTGAGAACATTGTGGATAAGCTTGTACGCATTGATCTTCCCATAGAGGAGCGAATACCGAAAGAAGTACTTGATACGATTATTCAAAGTGAGTTTTCGCGCTTGGGGATATCAACACAATTCGAGTATAGAGTAGCAAGCGAGAGCGATAGTACCGTTTATCAGACTAACGAGTTTAGTTTCAACTCAGCTAAGCCACTTCGCGCTAAACTTTTTCCCAACGATTTCTTTTCAAAAAAGTTCTACCTCACCATTTCTTTTCCCAACCAAAAAGCATACGTGCTTGGTTCTTTAGGATGGATGACAATCACTACCTTTCTTCTTACAATTATCATAATTTTTAGTTTTACCGTTACCATTGCTATTATATTTAAGCAGAAGAGGCTGTCCGAAATTAAGAGCGACTTTGTAAGCAACATGACACACGAGCTAAAAACCCCCATATCAACCATTTCCTTGGCTGCACAGATGCTTAATGACAAGTCGATACCCGATGAGAACAAAAGGGCAGGTCATTTAGGAGGTGTTATAACCGAGGAGAGTAAAAGGCTCGGTTTACAGGTTGAGAAAGTTCTACAGATGGCAATTTTTGAGAAAACCAAGCTTAAACTCAAACTCAAAGAGGTAGACATTCATAAAGTAGTTGAGAATGTGGCCCGCTCGTTCACTATTCAGCTTCAGAACTCCGAGGGAGAGCTGGTAACCGAGCTAAATGCCAAAACCTCAATAATAATTGCCGATGAAGTTCATGTTACAAATGTTGTTAATAACCTACTAGATAATGCACTAAAGTACAGGCAAGGAAGACCAAAAATTGTAGTTACAACTAAAAATGCAACAAAAGGCATAATTCTTGCAGTAAAAGACAATGGCATAGGCATAAGCCGTGATAATCAGAAACGTATTTTTGAGCAATTCTATCGTGTTCCAACGGGAAACTTGCACAACGTGAAGGGCTTTGGGTTGGGATTATGCTATGTAAAAAAGATTATTGAGGAGCATGGTGGAAAGATTTGGGTAGAAAGCACAGTTGGACAAGGAAGTCTCTTCACCTTTTATCTTCCACTAAAGGGTCCAAACGATAATAATTCAATAGACTAAATGATTTAGATATGGAAAATCCAAAAATAAGAGTACTACTTGCAGAAGACGATGAGAACTTAGGGCTACTCTTAAAAGAGTACTTACAAGCAAAGGGGTACGATACAGATCTGTTTAAGGATGGAGAGAAGGCATTCAAGGGGTTTAAAAACAACCATTACGATATCTGTATTCTCGATATTATGATGCCTTTAAAAGATGGCTTTACCCTTGCTAAGGAGATACGCATGATTAATAGTGCTATGCCCATTCTTTTCCTTACAGCAAAATCCATGAAGGAAGACGTACTGGAAGGGTTTAATCTTGGAGCCGATGATTACATGACCAAGCCATTTAGCATAGAAGAGTTGCTGGTACGTATTGAGGCTATTTTAAGAAGAACCAGGAATAGCGGTTTGGCTGGTAGTGAGAATAGTTCATTTAAAATTGGCAAGTTTGACTTCGATGTAACAAAGCAGACACTTACCCTTGGTGATAAGGTGAAGCGTTTAACCACCAAGGAGTCAGAACTCCTTAAATACCTATGCATTAATAAGAACTCCGTACTTGATAGGAACTTTGCTCTGAAAACCATTTGGATTGACGACAGTTACTTTAATGCTAGAAGCATGGATGTTTACATTACAAAGCTACGCAAGTACCTTAGTGACGATCCTAACGTAGAAATAATTAATGTTAGGGGGAAAGGGTTTAAGCTTCTATCAGAACCATAACCAAAACTGAATTCTTACAGTAAAATCAAAAAAATAGTGCAATAGGGCATTAGTCCAGTTTTTTTCTTTTGTTGCCTTTTAATTATCATACAAAAAGCAACTAAGTAAACACTTTTTCGTTACCTTTGTATATAGAAGGAATGGTATAAAAAATATTGGGGTGAATACCTAGCTTGTTATTTCAAAGTATTAACCAATCAAATTAACCATGGAAAAGATAGTGATTGAGCCCACGAATGAAACGCCAAAGGTTATTCTTGATAAAGAGAATAGTGTGTTTGAATTTTCTGGAAACTCTTTGCCTGAGGATGTGGCTACATTCTATAATCCCATTCTCTCCTGGTTTGATGAATATGCTAAAAACCCGAACGATAAAACCAAGATAGTTTTTAACCTTGAGTACTATAACACCTCCTCTTCAAAAATGATTTTAAAACTTTTGGAAAAGTTTAGAGATATTCACCGTAATGGATTTGAAGTTGAGGTGCAATGGCATTATTTGGAGGATGATGAGGATATGATTGAAGCGGGGGAGGACTATTCAGAAAATATTAAAGTGCCTTTTAAATTTATTGCTCACCATCGATAAACATAACTTACCAATAGGTCAAACCCATGGCATTCTTAAAACTCCGTTTTACAGCAAAAAAGATTTTTGGGAAAATACCAAAAACTGAAGTTCTTGAGGCGCATGATAAGGCGCTCCGAGAAGAATACGAACAGTACAAACAGTTTACTAATACTCCAGAATACAAAAGGTATATTGAGTTAAAAGAATTTGTTGACTCTGGCGAACTACAGCGTGTAAAGGAAGAGTTACGCCTTTTGAAGTATCCGAATTCGGAGGAGCAGCTAAAGGAGTTGGAGTATAAGAAGCTTAGTAAAAGCAAGCCTATCAAAAATTACTTACGAGTGAAGAACTCTAAGGAGCTTGAAGATTTTAAAGCTTTTGAACTAACAGGAAAACCTGTTAAATTCAAGGAGCTTAAGGATTTTGTTGAGTCGCCTGACTATACTGCTCATAGGGCAGAGCACAAGAAGAATAAAACGGAAGAGTTTCACAAGGAGTTAGAATTTAAAAATCTAAAAAAGGATAAGCAGCTCAGGAAGTACCTCAAACTCAAAAACTGGCAGCCCTTTATTGATTATTTTGAATTAGAAAATTCTGAAACCATTGAGAAGTATTTAGAGCTGGAAAGCTATATTGGTTCAGAAGAATTTGCTGAGAGAAGGAGCTACCTAAAATCAAAAACTAAGTTTGAAAAGTCTGATGCTTACCAAAAGCTTAAGGAGTACGAGGAGCTAAAAAAATCAAGTAAAATCGTTTGGTTTAATAGCTTGGAAAATACAACAAAATTTGATGAGATAAAGCGCTGGGAGCTCTCCTTCCAAGATGATTTTGATCAGGATGCGCTAGATACAAAGAGCTGGATTACACGCTACTTTTGGGGCGAGGCATTGCTTAACAAGAGCTACTCACTGGCAAACGACAAGCATTTTTATCCGGATACGGATAATATTGAGATGGCCGACAGTGTACTTAGAATAAAAACCCAAAAGCAGAATGCAGAAGGGTTGGCTTGGGATAAGAAGTATGGTTTTGTACCAAAATCTTTCCAATATACCTCTGGCATTATTAATACAGGTCAAGCATTCAGACAGAAGAATGGTAGGTTTGAGGCCAAATTGAAATTTAGCAATACGCCTGGTGTTTACCACGCATTTTGGCTTGTGGGAGATGCCATGCTGCCCCATATTGATGTGCTCAGGAAGGATGCCAAGGGTTCATCCTATAAAAGTTCGTTGTACTGGCAAAACGGAAGCAGCAAGAAACCCAGCTCAGTTAAAACAGCATTGAGCGGTTTTAACATTAGTTCAGGTTTTTTTATACTGGGGATTGATTGGCTTCAGGATAAAATTATTTGGAAAATTAATGGCGTTCCATACATGGAAACCAGTCAGTATCTGCCCGAAAGCCCTGTGTACCTAGTAATTTCATCGGGCGTTACCGACGATGCCAACGAGACCAATCTACCAGCATTGCTTGAGGTGGACTGGGTTAAGTGCTGGAGAGAGAGGTAGAGCATGAGAAGTTAGGTGTTTTTCACCATTTCCAATCAGAACCAGAATATAGTTATTTAAATAATTAGTCCATTTTTAGTACTGCAAGGAAAGCTTGTTGAGGTACCTCAACATTGCCTACCTGACGCATTCTTTTCTTACCCTTCTTCTGCTTCTCAATCAGTTTCCTTTTACGGGTAATGTCACCACCGTAACACTTGGCGGTTACATCTTTACGCAAAGCCTTAATTGTTTCACGTGCAATTACCTTGGTGCCAATCGCTGCCTGAACCGCAATGTCGAACTGCTGACGAGGAATAAGCTCCTTGAGCTTCTCGCACATCCGGCGTCCGAACGGATAGGCGTAATCCCTGTGTATGAGGCTTGAGAGGGCATCAACAATCTCACCGTTAAGCAGCACATCCAGCCTAACCAAATTTGCTGTTTGGTACCCTTTCATATGGTAATCAAGGGATGCGTAACCCCTCGAGAGGGATTTTAACTTGTCGTAGAAATCGAAAACAATTTCTGAGAGGGGCATAATGAAGGTTAGCTCAATCCTATCGGTAGTTAGGAACACCTGATTTTGGAGTTCGCCACGCTTCTCAATACAGAGTTTCATTACGGCTCCAAGCGAATCGCTATTGGTAATAATTTGAGCTTTTATCGTAGGTTCTTCTATCCTGTCAATAAGGTTTGGTGAAGGCAATCCGCTTGGGTTATGTATTTCAATTACCTCCCCTTTATTGGTAAAAACATTAAAAGATACGTTGGGTACGGTGGTAATTACATCCATGTCGAATTCACGGTAAAGGCGTTCCTGAACAATCTCCATGTGAAGGAGCCCAAGAAATCCGCACCTGAAGCCAAACCCCAACGCCAGCGAGCTCTCTGGCTCATACGTAAGCGATGCATCGTTGAGTTTTAATTTTTCAAGCGAAGCTCTAAGGTCTTCGTAATCATCGGATTCTACTGGGTACAACCCTGCAAACACCATGGGCTTAACATCTTCAAATCCGGCAATTCCTTTATCGCACGGCCTATCTACGTGTGTTATGGTATCACCAACCTTCACCTCAGAAGAGTTCTTGATGCCTGATATGATGTAACCCACATCGCCAGCGCTTATTGATTCTTTAGGAATCATACTTAGGCGGAGTATTCCTACCTCATCGGCATCGTACTCGCGGTTGGTGTTGAAGAATTTCACTCTATCGCCCTTTTTGATGGTTCCGTTAAAAACCTTAAAGTATGCAATTATCCCGCGGAATGAGTTAAACACAGAGTCGAATATGAGCGCTTGAAGCGGCTCATTGGGGTTGCCTTTTGGGGGCGGTACTCTTTTAACAATAGCCTTTAGAACATCCTCAACCCCCTGTCCGGTTTTTGCGCTTGTGGCAATAATATCTTCGTTGTCGCAACCAATTAGTTCAACAATTTGCTCCTTAACATCATCCACCATGGCTGCATCCATATCAATCTTGTTGATTACGGGGATTATTTCAAGGTCGTGACCAATGGCCAGGTAAAGGTTTGATATGGTTTGTGCCTGTATGCCCTGGGTGGCATCTACTATTAGAAGGGCTCCCTCACAGGATGCGATTGCTCTTGAAACCTCGTATGAGAAGTCAACGTGGCCGGGAGTGTCAATAAGGTTTAGGACGTACTTCTGGTTGTTTAATTCATAATCCATCTGTATGGCATGGCTCTTAATGGTTATGCCTTTCTCTCGTTCAAGCTCCATACTGTCAAGTACCTGCTCCTGCTGTTTTTTACCTGAGAAAGTGTTAGTAAGTTCAAGCAGCCTATCGGCCAGGGTGCTCTTGCCATGGTCAATGTGTGCAATAATACAGAAATTACGAATGTTGTTCATACTTACTTTATATTTGGAGCGTAAAGATATTTAAAAATGAAGAATAATTGGATAGTTTGAATATAAACTGCATGCCCTAGAAACGTATTTAAAAAAAGGGGCATGTGGCCCCTTAATATTTTTGTAGTGTGGGTTCTTTACAGTTTTCTTTTAACTTCTACCTCTTTAAAGGATTCTACAAAATCGCCAACCTTAATGTCATTGAAATTATTGATGTTTAACCCGCATTCAAAGCCATTGGCCACTTCTCTTGCATCGTCCTTAAATCGTTTTAGCGAGCCAAGGTCTCCGGTGTAAACAACAATGCCATCGCGTATAAGGCGGCACTTGGCGTTACGTAGAATTTTTCCTTCGCGAACAATACACCCTGCGATGGTGCCAACTTTAGTTATCTTGAATGTTTCAAGCACTTCTGCTGTACCAAGAATCTCCTCTTTTATTTCGGGCGATAGCATGCCTTCCATGGCGGCTTTCACCTCGTTAATGGCATCGTAAATTATTGAGTAGATACGGATATCGATCTGTTCCTTCTCGGCTACTTTCCGTGCGCCGGCTGATGGACGGACCTGGAAGCCAATAACAATTGCGTTGGATGCTGCAGCCAGAAGAATATCCGATTCGGATATTTGCCCCACCGCTTTATGGATAATATTAACTTGTATTTGTTCGGTAGAGAGCTTAATTAACGAGTCGGACAGCGCCTCAATTGACCCATCAACATCACCTTTAAGAACGATGTTTAGCTCCTGGAAGTTGCCCACAGCAATACGGCGGCCAATTTCATCAAGGGTAATGTGCTTTTGTGCTCTTAAGCCCTGCATTCTCTGGAGCTGCTCACGTTTGTTTGCAATTTCTTTCGCTTCCTTGTCGGAATCCATTATGTTTAGATAGTCGCCAGCAAGAGGTGCACCGTTTAAACCGATTATTTGAACAGGCGTAGCGGGGCCCGCTTCGGTAATTTTTTTACCACGCTCGTTGAACATTGCTTTTACGTGCCCGTAATGTGTCCCTGCAATCATTATATCACCCTGCTTAAGCGTTCCTTCTTGAATAAGAACGGTTGCGGTATAGCCACGCCCCTTATCGAGCGATGATTCAATGATTGTACCAACGGCCTTCTTGTTTGGATTTGCTTTAAGGTCAAGCAATTCGGATTCAAGGAGTACTTTCTCAAGCAACTTATCAATATTAAGCCCTTCTTTAGCTGATACATCTTGACTTTGATACTTACCACCCCACTCCTCAACAAGGTAGTTCATATTGGCCAATGCTTCCTTAATCTTTTCGGGGTTAGCATTGGGTCTATCAATTTTATTTATGGCGAAAACAATGGGAACGCCTGCTGCGCTGGCATGGTTAATTGCCTCTACGGTTTGTGGCATCACATTATCATCGGCTGATACAACCACAATTACCACATCGGTAATTTTTGCGCCGCGAGCACGCATTGCAGTAAATGCTTCGTGACCAGGCGTATCGAGGAAAGTGATTTTTCTGCCATCGCTTACCTCCACGTTGTAAGCACCAATGTGCTGAGTTATTCCTCCTGCTTCACCTGCAATAACATTCGCCTTGCGGATAAAGTCAAGGAGGGATGTTTTACCATGGTCGACATGACCCATTACGGTTACAATAGGCGAACGGGGCTCAAGATCCTCAGGCTTATCCTCTTCGGTACCAATGGCTTCCTGAAGATCAATGCTAACAAAGTTTACCTTGTACCCAAACTCATCAGCAACAAGAGCCATGGTTTCAGCATCAAGTCGCTGGTTGATGGATACCATCAGGCCTAGGTTCATGCAAACTTCAATAACTTCGGTGGCTGGTATTTCCATCATGTTTGCCAGCTCGTTGGCTGAAACGAATTCTGTAACCTCTAGGGTTTTCTTTCCTTGCTGTTCTTTCTCAACCTCCTGCTGTTGGCGAGCGCTAACCATATCGCGCTTCTCGCGCCTGTATTTTGAGCCTTTTGATTTTCCACCTTTGCTTGTTAGCCTTGCCAAGGTTTCCTTTATTTGCTTTTGTACATCCTCCTCGCTAACCTCAGGCTTAAGCTGCTTCTTTTTGCGTTTTTTTGGATTTTGTGATGGACCGCCCGTTTGTTTTTGCGGACGTGGACGAGATTTTCCTCCTTCATCGTGAGAAACAGCCACTTTATCTTTGCGAATGCGCTTGCGCTTTTTCTTTTTTCTAATTTCAGCGGCCTCTTGTTGTTTTGCAGCGGGGCTTTTCTTTTTTGGCTGCATTGATGCCAAATCAATTTTTCCAACTACGGTTGGTCCGCTAAGTTTCTCCACGTCGGACCTATAGAATGCCTCCTCTTTGGTTTTCTGTTCTGGTTTTTTGTCTTCTTTAGCTGCAGTTTCTTTAGAGGGTGCTTGTTTCTTAACCTCTTCCTTTTTGACTTCTTCTTTTTGACCTTTTGCTGGTCTTGTTTTTTTGGTTTTTGCTTCCTCTTCGGCAGGTTTTTGGTCTTTTCTCTTCTTTATGGTAGCTTTTTTCTTCTCTTCAGTCTTAAGGTCAACCTTGCCAACTACTTTAGGGGTTTTGAGTTTCTGCTTCTCGGTATCAATATGTTCAGCCTCCTTCTTGGGCTTGCTTTCTTCCTTTTTCTTAGGCTGTGGCTTTTCATCCTCTTTCTTTGCAGGTTTAGCCTTATCTTCCTTTTTGGGTTCTGGTTTTTCTTCGGGCTTATCAAGATCAATTTTTCCCTTTACCTTTAGAGAAATTTTTGGTTTTTCAGATTTGTAAGCCTCTTTTTCTGGAGTAACGTTTTTAACAATAACTTCGTCATTGGCTGCTTCGCCATCCTCCTCGTTCTCTTCGGATTCAACATCCTCAATGGATACGGATTCTTTTTTGTCGCGTAGGTTACTGAGGCTAACCCTTTTAGATTCTTGTTTCAGGTTCATTTCAGCACCAAACTCTTGAGCCAAAATATCATAAAGTTTAGAGTCAACCTTTGTGTTTGGGTTGCTCTCAATTTTGTGCCCCTTCTTACTTAAAAAATCCACTAATGTAGATATCCCCACGTTGAACTCTCGTGCCAGCTTGCTTAATCGTATTGCTTTATCGGCGTTTGTCATATTATGTTAATCCAGGTTTGAAAATTGTTGCAAATCTACACTAAAGCCAAAACTATTCAAATTCCGACTCTAAAATTCTTATTATCTCTTTAACTGTTTCCTCTTCTAAGTCAGTTCTTTTAACAAGATCGTTATAAGGTATTTCGAGCACACTTTTTGCCGTATCACAACCAATGCCTTTAAGTACATCAATTATCCAGCCATCAATCTCATCGGTGAATTCATCGAGGTTAACATCCTCTTCATCAACGGCATCTGCCTCACGGAAGACGTCTATCTCGTAGCCTGTTAGTTGGCTAGCCAGTTTTATGTTGAAGCCGCCTTTTCCAATAGCCAGCGATACTTCCTCGGGCTGGAGGAAAACTTCGGCAGTCTTGTTCTCTTCATCAATTTTTATTGATGTAATTTTAGCGGGGCTTAATGATCGGGTAATGTATAGTTGGGTATTGGTAGTATAGTTTATTACATCAATATTCTCGTTACGTAGTTCACGCACGATACCATGAATTCTACTACCTTTCATTCCAACACAGGCACCTACGGGATCAACCCTCTCATCGTACGATTCAACAGCAACCTTAGCTCTTTCGCCAGGGATCCGCACAATTTTTTTAATAGTGATAAGGCCATCGAATATTTCGGGAACTTCCAGTTCAAATAGACGTTCAAGAAAGACTGGAGATGTTCTGGAAAGGATGATTAATGGGGTGTTATTACGCATTTCAACTCTAACTACAACGGCTCTTATTGTATCACCCTTACGAAAGAAATCGGAGGGGATCTGCTCAGTTTTTGGGAGAATTAGCTCATTGCTTTCATCGTCAAGGATAAGTACTTCCTTCTTCCATACCTGATAGATCTCTCCGGTAATAACTTCACCTATTCTGTCTTTGTATTTGGCGTATATATTGTTTTTCTCGAGTTCAAGAATCCTGGCGGTAAGGTTTTGCCTGAGTGAAAGGATGGCTCTGCGACCAAAGTCGGCAAGTTTAACCTCATCGGTAACCTCTTCGCCTACTTCATAGTCGGAATCAATTTTAGCTGCTTCCGATAGCGATATTTGCCTGTTAGGATCTTCTACCTCTCCGTCCTCTACTACTTCACGATTCCTCCAGATTTCAAAATCGCCCTTGTCAATGTTGATGATAATATCGTAATTGTCGTCCGAACCATACATTTTAATAATCATGCTGCGGAACACATCCTCAAGCACGCTCATCATTGTTGGCCGATCAATATTTTTAAGCTCTTTAAATTCGGCAAAGGTGTCAATTAGATTAATGTTTTCCATTTTCTTTTGAAACTATTTATTTTGTCTTAACGAAATGATACTGATACTAATACCGACTTTGTATCGGTGTATGGTATTTCAAGTGTTCTTTCCACTCGTTGTTTTCTTTTCTTTCCTTCCACTTTCACAATTTCTTCAAATTCAATTGTGAACAAAGACTCATTGGCCAGAGTTAATCTCCCTGTATATTTTTCGCCGGTGAGCATTACTACGTCAACATCTCTGCCAATGTTCTTTGCAAATTGTCTGTAAAGTTTTAAGGGAGTGGAGAGTCCTGCTGAAGAAACCTCCAGTTCAAAATCTTCCTCATCCCTGTCAAAACTTTGCTCAATGGCTCTGCTTATTTGTACGCATCTGTTTATTGTAATGCCTTCTTCGCCATCAAGAAGCACAGTAATTTTGTTTCCTGAAGTAACAGAAATATCAACAATAAATTCTGTTTCAGGGTTAAGTTCTTCTTTTACAATGCCTTCTATCGTGCCTTGTTGAATCATTCTTTCAGTATATTATACCAAAACAGGGGACCCAGTCCCCTGCTACGCTTGCGGTATGACACTGCAAAAGTATAAAAAAAACTTTTGTGAGCAAAATATTTGACTGAATTATAATGAAATATGAAAAAATGATGCGATTTTTTCGTGTATTTTGTAAGAAAAATACCGAAGGCAATGGGTTGATTATATTTTAAGTGCTAAGATGCTTGCTAACTATTTGTGAATTAGTTTTAACTATTTAAGTTAACCAAACATGGTTACTACCTTTTTAACTCCCTCGGTAAGCCGGTCAATTTCGCTTTTTGTATTGTAAAATGCCAATGAGGCACGGACCGTTCCATCGATGTTGAAATGAGCCATGGTTGGTTCAGTACAGTGGGTTCCTGTGCGCACGGCAATGCCCATCTTATCGAGGATCATTCCTGTATCGTATGGGTGTATATTCTCAATTATAAACGATATAATAGATGCTTTTTCCCTTGCATTTCCAATAATACGAACCCCCTCAATGGAAAGTAGTTGCTGGGTTGCGTACTCAAGCAGCTGGTGCTCGTATTCTGTTGCAGCATTAATGCCAACTGATTGGTAGTATTGCAGGGCGGTTGCCATGGCTGCGGCACCTATATAGTTAGCAGTACCCGCTTCGAATTTGAACGGCAGCTGGTTAAAGGTTGTTTTCTCGAAAGTTACGGTTTCAATCATATCACCACCACCTTGCCATGGGGGCATTTCTTCTAAAAGATTCTGCTTACCGTAAAGCACACCAATGCCAGTTGGACCATATATTTTATGCCCGGAAAAGGTGTAGAAATCGGCATCAAGGCTCTGAATATCAATTTTTTCATGCTTTACGCCCTGAGCTCCATCAATAAGTACCTTAACGCCTTTGGCGTGGGCTTTAGCAATTATTTCTTTTATGGGGTTAACCGTTCCAAGTGAATTAGATACGTGGGTTACAGCAACAATGCGTGTTTGTTTAGTGATTAGCTCGTCTAGTTTCTCGATGATTAATTCGCCATTATCATCAAAGGGCAAAACCTTAAGCTTCGCATTTTTCCTATCGCACATGAGCTGCCATGGTACGATGTTGGAGTGATGCTCCATTTCCGAAACGATTACTTCGTCGCCCTCATTAATAAAAGCTTCGCCAAAGGAGAAGGCCACCAGGTTTATGCTGGCAGTAGTACCCGATGTGAAAATAATTTCTTTGGTACTTTTAGCATTGATAAACTCTCTGACGGTTTCACGGGCAGCTTCGTAGGCTTGGGTCGATTCGTCGCTAAGCTTGTGTACCCCGCGATGTATGTTTGCGTTGATTTGATTATGAAAATGGTTAATGGTATCAAGAACGCACTTGGGTTTTTGGGTGGTGGCACCGTTATCGAAATAAGCTAAGGGTTTTCCGTGAACCTGCTGATTAAGGATTGGGAAATCGGCACGGATTTTATCAATGTTGATGGATTTATTTGCTGATTGTTGACTATTGGTTGTCATTTGAAAATTGATTTAAATAAGTATTAAAGATAACGTACCTTTTTTTTAAGTTTAAAAACTTATGGCCCCAATAAACATCAATCTAGTTAGCAACAAAAAAACCTAGCAACAATGCATGGGGCAGTTTTGGCAGCGTGATAGTTCCCCTCTTAATCGTTTGTTTACCAACTCATCAATACGTTCGCGGAGCGGTTCAATTTTAATATGCCCCACCACGTCGTGGGCAAAACCGAACATGAGCAGAAGTTTGGCTTCTCGTTCGCCAATACCCCGTGATTGCATATAAAACTTCGCATCCATATCGAGCTGGCCAACTGTTGCACCGTGAGTGCATTTTACATCATCAGCATAAATTTCGAGCTGTGGTTTTGTGTTCATCTTTGCATCAGTTGTAAGCAGAAGGTTGTTGTTGCTTTGAAATGCCTGAGTTTGCTGAGCATCTCTACGTACAAGAATGCGACCGTTAAAAGCACCAGTAGCCTGATCATCGAGAACAGCTTTATACAGCTCGTTGCTGTTGCAGTTTGGCTTGGCGTGATCGATAAATGAGTACATATCGATATGCTGGTTACGGTCGGCAAGGGCAAGGCCGTAAGTATGATTCTCGCAGCCCTCATCGTTGAGAAGAACATGAACGTTATTTCGGATTATTCCACCATGCAACGATACTGAATTGGATGAGAGAACGGAGTTGCGCTCTTGCTTACCGAAAGCATGTAAAAATTGAGTGGAATCGTTATGCTGATTCTGCATGGATACGATATCGACATTGGCACCCTCATTTGTGAATACCTCCGTTACCACGTTGGACAAGAACTGGGAGGGTGATAAGGTGTGGTCGCAAATAACTACATTGGCTTGCGCATTCTCGTCTGCTACAATGAGATTGCGATAATGAACCAGCTGGTTCTCCTCGCTCATAAGCAGGTTAATAATTTGAATAGGCTTCTCAAGCACAACCCCTTTAGGGATGTAAACAAACACACCATCCTGAGCAAAAGCAGTATTGAGGGCAACCAGACCATCCTCATCATTTTTTGCCATGGTGTTGTAGTACTTGCTTACAACATTGGGGTACTTTTTGGCTGCCTCAGCCAGGCTTCCAATAATAACGCCATGCTCAATCTCTGTAAGCATGCTGGGATTATTGAAGTAGAATCCGTTGAGCGTTAGGGCAAGGTGCGTGTTGAGCGAGGGGATATCGCAACGGAAAATATCGTCGATATTAAACGAGATAGATTTAGGTGTGAAGTACTTCTCAAAATCAGGACGGAACAGAGATTCCACCTTCATGTATTTGTACTTCTCATTCTTTTCGCCAGGAAATCCAAGCAGTTTAAAACTCTCCAGTGCAGATTGCCTGTTGCGGTTCAGCACTTCGGCAGAGTTCTCGGTTATTAAATCGAAGTTATCAATGTAAAGATTGATAAAGTCGTCTTTTGCTGATATGTTTGCTGCGTTCATAGTTTCTGTGCGTTTTAAACGCCTGGCCGCCAGTTTTGGTAAAAAATAGCGGCCAAAATTGTTTACGTTTATGCTTCTTCGCTGTTTTTAATCCAATCGTACCCCTTGTCTTCCAACTCAAAGGCAAGTTCTTTCCCTCCGGTTTTAACAATCTTACCATTGTATAGAATGTGAACGTAATCGGGCACAATGTAATCCAGTAGCCTTTGGTAATGTGTTATTACAATGGTTGCATTATCGGGGCGTTTAAGCCTGTTTACTCCATTTGCCACAACCCTTAGGGCGTCAATGTCTAATCCGGAATCGGTTTCGTCAAGAATGGCAAGCTTTGGTTCAAGCATAGCCATTTGGAAGATTTCGTTCTTCTTTTTTTCACCACCAGAAAAACCTTCATTAACAGCACGGTTGGTTAATGCTGAGTCAATCTCTACCAATTCCTTACGCTCTCGCATTAATTTAAGAAAATCGGAGGCCGATAGCGAGGGTAAACCTTTGTGCTTGCGGTGCTCGTTAAGGGCAGTTTTCATGAAGTTTACCATGCTTACCCCTGGTATCTCAACAGGATACTGGAAGCTGAGGAACAGCCCCTCGCGGGAACGCTCCTCAGGAGCCATATCAAAAATGTTTTTTCCATTAAATGTAATATCGCCTTTAGTAACTTCAAACAAATCTTTCCCGGCAAGAACTGCACTAAGCGTGCTTTTACCAGACCCGTTTGGTCCCATGATTGCATGAATTTCGCCAGCCTTTACTTCCAGATTGATACCGTTAAGTATTTCTGTTCCGTTTATACTGGCGTGTAAGTTTTTTATTGTTAACATGTTGAGAGTGTATTAATAGTCAAATTAAAATCAAATTGTAATTTTTTTATCCAACGCTGCCTTCCAAGCTTATTTGAAGTAGTTTTTGCGCTTCAACAGCAAACTCCATTGGAAGTTTATTAAGAACCTCCTTTGCATAGCCATTAATAATTAGCGCAATGGCATCTTCTGTGGAAATTCCACGTTGATTGCAGTAAAAAATTTGGTCTTCTCCAATTTTTGAAGTGGTTGCCTCGTGCTCAACAACTGCCGAAGGGTTGTCAACCTCAATGTAGGGGAAAGTGTGGGCGCCACATTTGCTTCCTAGAAGCAGGGAGTCGCACTGCGAAAAGTTCCTGCAATTTTCGGCGTTCTTCACCACCTTAACCAAACCGCGGTAGCTGTTGTTGCTAAGGCCTGCTGATATTCCTTTTGAAACGATGTGGCTGCGAGTATTCTTGCCAATATGTATCATCTTTGTGCCAGTATCGGCCTGCTGATGATTGTTTGTAACGGCTACGGAGTAGAATTCGCCGTAGGAATTGTCGCCCAGAAGGATGCAGCTTGGGTATTTCCAGGTTACGGCAGAGCCCGTTTCAACCTGAGTCCATGATATTTTACTGTTCTTCCCTTTACAAATACCCCTTTTGGTAACAAAGTTATATATTCCGCCTTTGCCCTCCTTGTTTCCAGGGTACCAGTTTTGCACGGTTGAATATTTTACCTCCGCGTTATCCTTTGCAACAATTTCAACAACGGCGGCATGCAGCTGATTCTCGTCGCGTTGTGGGGCGGTGCATCCCTCAAGGTAGGAGACGTAGCTGTCGTCGTCGGCAACAATGAGCGTACGTTCAAACTGACCAGTGTTGGCAGCGTTAATCCTAAAATAGGTGCTAAGCTCCATGGGGCATTTTACGCCCTTTGGTATGTAGCAGAAACTACCATCGCTGAATACTGCTGAGTTAAGAGCGGCAAAAAAGTTATCGGTAGTTGGCACCACGGAGCCCAAGTGTTTTCTGACAAGATCAGGATGCTCACGAATTGCTTCACTCATTGAGCAGAAAATGATACCCTGTTCGGCTAGCGTTTCACGAAATGTGGTTTTAACAGATACGCTGTCCATAACAGCATCAACGGCTACGCCCGAAAGCATTTTTTGTTCTTCAAGAGGAATCCCTAATTTGTTGAATGTATCAAGCAATTCGGGGTCAACCTCATCGAGGCTTTCTAGTTTAGCTTTCTGCTTGGGGGCGGAGTAGTAGATAATATCCTGATAGTTAATTTCAGGGATATTAAGGTGCGCCCATTGTGGCATTTCCATTGTTTTCCAATGGCGGTAAGCTTTAAGGCGGAACTCAAGCATCCATTCGGGTTCGCCCTTCTTTGCGGAGATTATCTTTACCACATCCTCGCTAAGCCCCTTAGCAATGCTTTCGTTCTCAATATTTGTTACAAAACCAAATTTATAGTCTTGATTTGTAACGTCACTAAGAATTTTATCCTGATCGTTGCTCATTAATAATGTTTGTTTTTTAATAAACTCTAAAGATCCAACACAAGAAGCATGTATTTGTTCAGACTTCTGTTAAACATTTAACAGAAAACGTAGAATCAATCTAAATAAAATACAAATATAATTAGTTTGAGCTTAAAAGGAAATTTTTTGATGTTATAGATGTTAATGATTTATTTAGTGTCATCCTCTTCAATAACGATATTTTCAATTTTTGCATCTATCTGTTCAAGGGCTTCCTTAACGTTTCCCTCGGGTAGGATAATGTTAAAATCTCTCCAGAATTCTGGGTCGTATTCTAATCTCTCATCAAAAAAGACCGTGGAGGTTGATGCTGTTTCTTTCCTATGAAATTTGTTGACATCGGAAGTGCTTACCTGGCTAACAGCCAACTCGAAAAATGTGTGGAAAGGATTGTAGAACAGGGTTCTTCTTTTTCGGTATTTAAAATGCAAATCACCACGAATATGCGACAGGTGGTATTTATTATTTGTTTGAGAGTACGAAACAGAGTAACGAATGCTAACAGGCTTAATTCTAAAGCGCCAGTTTGTTTTATATACATATTGGCTTGTTACAGAAGAGATGTAGCGAGGGTTCACTTCGAACTTAGCACCAACTATTGCAAAAGTTTCTGTATCAATATAAAGTTTGCCCTTGAATAAGGGTTTGGTTATATGCTCCTTCTGTTCAAATGTAATTTCGTAGGCAATTTTATCTTGGTATGAAACAATGTCTTTTCTGGTGTAGTTAAAGTACTTCCAGTATTCGTGCTCTAAAAATGAAGGCAGGTTCTTGATGATATCAAGTTGTAGGATGCTATTAATTCCCCCACGAAGTTTTATGCTAAGAGTATCAGACGCGTTAATATTTTGAGTTTTTCTGGACTTTAGCAGTTTCACCTGTTCGTTAGTAAATCTACTTGAATAGGGCGGTTTGTATATTGAGAAGATTGCTTCGGAGTAATTCTGGTACTTGTTGTTTTTTACAACACCCTCCCGGTAGAAAGAGTTGAGGTATGTGGGTTGCGAAGAGTAGTTCTTATCAACTTTAGATAGAGCCTCTTTTAAAAGCGATAGTGGGTCGATATTTCGAATGATAACTTCCTGTATTGATATGTAATCGGTAGTTAGGTATATATCAACAGGTTCTTTTTTAAGAATGCTAATGGAGATTGATTTTGGTTTGTAACCGATATGAGAAATTTTCAGGGTGCTATCCTTTAAAAACATTGGTATTTTGAGGGTAAATACTCCGTCGAGGTTTGATACATTCCCCAGTGCGTAATCTGGAACTCCAACGGTAGCGTATGCAATTGGTGTTTGTGTTTCAGAGTCAAGCACCCTTCCCTTAACGGTGAAATTTTTAAGAGAATCAGTTGGTTGTAAAGTTCTTTTTAGGGAGGATACTGCGGAGTCACGGTAAATGAGTATGTGTTGATCAATGGGTTCAAACTTTAGGGTTGAGTCATTTAGTATTTGAATAAGGGTTTGCGAGAGAGATCTTTTGGTCTTGTCTATTCTAATTCTCCTATCGCTTTTAACTATTCTGCTGTCGTATGCGAATAGAATGCCCGTGCTATCAGAAATTTGATTCAGCGCTTTGTAAACTGTTGTGAACTGTCTACTTAGGGATATTTGTTTCTGAAGAATTGAATCTTTTTCTTGAGCAAAGCATTTGGCTGTGGTGCAAAAGAAGCATAGCGTAACCAAGACAACAGAGTAGGTTGTTTTTTTTAGAGGTAGCCATATAGAGAATACTCTACTATTCTTCATGCATTGGATCTGTAAGAATTATTGAATTCTCAGAATAATTAGTATTTAGGTTTAATGTTGCGCTAATTATCTCAACCATTGAGTTGATTGAATTATTTTGGAATGTAACGGTTAGCCTGCGTTGTGCTATACCTTGTGAGCCTAAAATAATGTTGGTTCCGTAGGTTTTATTAATAACCTGAATAATGCTTTCTATGGTTTCATCTTTAAATTGCAAGCGGTTTGTTCTCCATTTGTCCTGAAGGCTATTACTAACGGTGGTTTTTGCTAGTTTTCCTTCTGATAAAGTAATCCTTTCATTTGCTTTTGCCACCAAAGTTTCCGTTCTGTTTTTTAATGAAACGCTTACTGTCCCGGTTTCAACAAGTACATCAAGAAAATCGTTCGTGTTTGATTTAACGGTAAAGGAAGTTCCTAACACAGCAATGGTTGCCTTGTTGGTGTTAACTACGAAAGGTTTTTTGGGGTTGGACTCAATATCGAAGAAAGCTTCACCGCTAAGGGAAACGCTTCTATCAGTTCTACTAAAACGTTTTGAGTATTTTAGCTTGGTGTTAGCCTTTAAGTAAACGGTGCTACCATCGGCCAGGGTGTGCACAAGCGTTGATGAGTCTTGACCTGATTGCACCACGGTAGGTTGTCCCCAAATTGCGAGTAGTGAAACAATTGAGCCAACTGCAACAATAAGGGCAACCGTTGCAGCCCACTTGCCCCATTGCGTTTTATATATGGGAATGGCCTTGGCTTGTTGGGGTATTAGGTTATCCCTTTCAAGCTTGTTGAAAAGGGTACACCAGGCTTTGTCTGTGCTTGGTGCATGCACCTTGCTGCTTCCTATAAGATTCCAGTCGTTCTTCATTTTATTTACAATCGTTCTATTCTCGGGATGCTTGTTAAGAACCTTATTGAATTGAGCGGTCTCCTCCTCATTCATCTCTCCCGTGATGTATTTTGCAATTATTTCAGTATGGGCTGAGTTATTAATATTTAGCTTCATGGTTCATTCGCTTAACAAGTAATTTGTCGGTATTCTTTTAGGTTAACCCTGAATAGTTTTAAGGCTTTACCCATGTTAGCCTCAACGGTTTTTATTGATATTGATAGTTTTTTTGCTATTTCATGATATTTTAATCCTTCGAATCGGCTAAGTTCAAATACCTGCCGGCACCTATCAGGCAGCTGGTTAAGAGTATCGTCAATTATCTGTGCAAGTTCGGCTGTTTCTATTGTACTTGTATCTTCATTGCTGTTGCTTTCCGCAAAATGCTTTGTTTCGTTGGAATACTTTTCTTTTACGGCAGCATGGTCAATTTCTTTATAGCACTTATGCTTTACAGCTTGGTATAGGTACGATTTTAAAGATGTATCAATGGTAATGCTCTTCCTTTTTTTCCAATAGTTGTAAAACAGATCTTGAACTATCTCTTCGGCAGAATCCATATCAACCAGAAACCTAAAAGCATAAAGGCAGAGGGGTTTGTAAAGTTTCCGAAAAACCTTTTCGAATTCCTTTACGTTGTCCTGCCGGATTTTTTTATGCGACGATCTGAAGACAAGATCCATTTTATATTTCTTTACGCCAAAGATACACAGAATGAGAGAAAGCTACCTAAATTATTCTATTGTTTTAATAGCAATATCCTGCCTTGCATTGGCAGGGCAGGAAGTTGCTATTGGTATTTATTCTCTAATTAACCTTCTTCCATATCTTTCAATTGCTCTCTCAATTGACTCTTCGGGGCGAATGTAATTGTGTTCACCCCAGAAATCATCGTCGTTAAAAGCCTCCACAGCATCTGACATAATATCCCTTTCTTTAAAGCTTTCCCTGTAGGGGAACCTTTCAGCATTGGTAAAGTCTCTATCGGTTATAGCAAGCTCCGCTGTTATAGAATAGTTCGAGTTGAAAATTCTACTTTTCCAATTGGCCTTAAACGACAGCTCGTTTCTCACGTAATTTAAGTAGTAAACACCATCTTGCTCAATGTAGCTTACATAGTACGATGTGCTGGTAGGTGTAAGTTTAACCCCTCTTGGTTTGCGGAGAACGAACAGGTTTGCGGCTTCATCCTCATTCTCAAGATTTAGGCTAAACTGTGCGTTGGTAATAGCTAGGTTCTCAGTATCTATATATAGCCTTCCGTAGTATAATGGAGTAGGAATGTGAGATTTCTGCTTAAATCGAATTACGTAGTTTACCTTTTCGTCAATTGTAACCATGTCCTCAAGGGTAAATTCGTAATAGTTAAGATCATTCTCGAAGAATAGTAGCTCGTTGTTTTTCACAACATCAAGTAGTAGCGAAACGCGTGGGCCACCTTGTAACTTAACGGCAAGGGTATCGGCACGCTTGACGTTAGTGCTTTTACGACCCTTAAAAATTCTTACCCTGTCGCTTCTGGTGAATGCGGTATATGGTGCTTTGTAGATATCAACCACAGCCTCTGATATTGAAATATATCTCCAGCGCTGTTTTATTGTTTCGCGGTAAAAACCGGATAGCATATTAGCCTGATTGCTATAGTTCTCGTTCACTTTTTTAAAAGCGTCGCTCACCAGTTTTCTAGGATCTGCTGGGCGCACAGTTACTCCATCAATTGGGATAGAGGATGGTTCAAGATGAATCTCTACTTCTTCTCCCCGTAAATCTGAAAGAGGTACTCGTTTGTCTTTGTACCCAAGGTGAGAGAATTCAATTTCAGGAGGGTTCAGGTTTTCGCCAATCTTTAAGGTAAAGAAACCTTCGCTATTGGTCACTGTACCTACGTGAGAGCCAGGAATGGTAACGTATGCAAAGAATAGCCCGTCGTTAGTTTTTGCATCCTTAAGTTGACCAGTGACTGTGGTGAAATTACTTCCATTCTGAGCCATTGCAGAGCTAAGGAAGAGTATGACCAGGGAGATCATGCTCATGTGCCGGATTGTTTTTTTTAGTGTTTTCATAATTTTATCGAATTAAGGGATTAACAATTATCTTTACTCACTACTATGACCTTTAAGTGTAAGTTTACCCTATGCACTTTTTAAATTATTTTTAGTTGGAGTTTATTATTAGTCAATAAATAATTGGATGTGATGTAGGTAGAGTGGATTGATTTTTTTAATTTTGTATTAATTAAAAAGAATGGATATGAAGAGGTTGTGTGCTTTAATCAGCATGCTACTGATGGTTTCGGTAGCTTTTACTCATGGAAATAATTTACATGGCACATATTTGGCTTCACAAGAGGAGCCAGATTCTGTTAGTAAAACCGATACGGCTGAACAAGAAAAGTTTGACAAACTTATAATGGCAGATGGAACCGAGAGGTCGGTTAAAGTCAAAGAGATTTCAGATAAGTTCGTTTTTTTCTCGGAAACAGGAGTTGATAATGTTGATTGGGTTGACAAGGACGAGGTGGAGGCGATTCTATACAGGGACGGAACCAAGCGGTACCTGGAAGGAAGATCCAATGATGGTAGTAAGGCTAAAGATTGGAGAGGTGTTGAGGTTACCCGAAATGCTGATGAGGTAAGCGGCATGGTAAAAGTTGGTGATTTAGAAATTAGGAGGGAGGCGATAAGCAGATCTCAGTTTTTAAAGACCACCACGTTGGAAACAAACGCTGAAATTGCAATTAAGAAGGAAGCCGCTTTGAGAAGAGCCGATATGGTTTTAATAATAGAGGTTCTTCATCACAGAGCTTATGGAGATCCGCCGGTTGTTGTAATGAAAGGAGAGGCCTACAGAAAATAATTCGCAACAATATAATTATTGAACCCCCAGATAATCTTCCTCTTCATTAAACGTAATTATTTGTTTAAGCTGCTGATTAATGGACTTGTTCAGCTCCTTAACTCGTTCCATCTTGCGTGCCCTGAAGGTGTTAAAGAAAAACTCGCGCAATCTTTCATTTGTTAAAACCGCAACTTTTTTCCACTCAAATGTTATAAACATGCTAAGTAGGCAGAAAGCAAAATAGGCCAAGGTAAATACCAAGCTTTTGGTTATAATTGCAATAGCAGCAACCTGTAGCAGGTAAAAAATAGGGGTAAGCACTAAACCAACTGTATAGCGTACACTACTTACAAATTGCTTGTCGGTAAACTTTTTGCTTAAAATATTTGAGATGCCAATGGGAAAGATATTATTAACAAACGATGCTACAAAGAGGGGAAGTGTAGCAATAAGAAGAAGAATCTTTGGAATTTGGTACCACTTCTGTATGGTTGTCATAGGATAAATAGCTGGGTCAATTTTCCTTCGGTTTAGGAGCATTCTGTATTCAAGCGCATCTGCAGCCAGTAGCAAGAAACTATCAGGTTTTTTCTCCCTAAACGTCTTAATCTTCTTTAGTATTTTTATCTGAGCATCTACTTCGTTCTGGTGCGTTTGCTTCAGGTTTAAACTTGTCAGGTACTCCCTTGTAAAGGTGTCTAAAATAATTTTTATTGCAGAGTAATACTGACTATCATCAATGTCAATCATTTCGGAGCGCATACCATCCTGCAAATGGTTTAGCAACATGTTGTATGCTTTAGCAGGATTATTGTCGTAATGCTTTAAGAAAGATTTAACCCTGATGGGAGTACCAAACCTTATGTGAAGTTTACTACCAACTTTCACGTAGTTTTTATAATCTAGCCCTACAGGTACTATGTATATATCAAGATTTCCATTGCTAGCATCTTCCGCTTGAAGCGCTATTCGGGCTATTCCTTTTTTTAAAGGGAGGCGGAGCTGCTTCTTATCGCCGTGGTTACCTTCGGGTAGAATCACCAGCCCATTCTTATTCTTCAGTACATCCATGGTTTTATTAAAAACCTCATCGTTTCTTTGGAGGCTGGCAAAACCATCGCGCATGCGGTAAATTGGTAATATTTTGAGGAATGTTAGTATCTTATTAATAAGGGGTTTTTTAAAAATATCGGCTCGCGCCAAGTAAACAGGTTGCCACACTTTAAGGCTCAGTAGGGCCAAAGCGTCCATAAGGGCATTCTGGTGATTAGGGGCAAAAATCAATGATTTATCCCAAGGGATTTTCTCTTTCCCGCTGTAAGTGGTTCTAAAGTAGAACTTAAACGAAAAATCAACATAAAATTTTAGGGTATGATAGGTCAGTGACCACTTCTCAATTATGCTTCTGTCAGTTGGCATATCTTTATTTTTTAATTTGTTTCATTATGAGGCAGAGCCTTTCTTGACCAGTATGATGCAATTCCTAGTCCTGCAATTATGTGCCAAATGCCCCACCAAGCGGCAACAAAAGCCATCCCACCGAGTCCATTAAAAAGGTTCGGGTTAAAAATAAGAACAAGCCCCAAGCCTGAGTTCTGTATCCCTGTTTCAATTGTTAGGGTCCTCCTATCGGCTTGTGGCAGCTTGAATAATGTGGCTAACGAGTAACCTGTTGTTAGGGCAAGCAAGTTATGAATAAACACCAGCAGTATAATTAGGTGGATATACTCAAGAAAAAATTTAAAGTTTGATGTTAGCGCACCAACAATAAAACCGGTAAAAACTAGTATTGAAATTATTTTTATGGGCTTAACAATCATTCTAGTAATTTCAGGATATCTGTCGGAGAACCAAACACCTAAAGCAACGGGGATGCCTAAAAGAACGAATACGGTTTTCATCATTTCCCAAGCATCAATGCTAATGGGTATAACCAAATCGGCCGTTCCGGAGTAGAGGCTGCCCCAAAGGGCAAAGTTTAGAGGAGTAATAAAAATTGCTGAAATGGTAGCTATTGCAGTCAAGCTTACTGATAGTTCAATATTGGCCTTTGCCAGGGAGGATATGAAGTTTGAAACATTCCCGCCAGGACAAGCCGCCACTAAAATCATTCCCAACGCAACGCTAGGTGATGGGTTAACAACTAAAATCATAAGGAATGTTACCGCTGGCAATGCAATAAATTGCGATAGTACGCCAACAAGTATCGATTTTGGTTTTATGATGATGTTTTTAAACTGCTTAACTTTTATTTCAAGGGCTACACCAAACATGATGAAGGCAATGGTGATATTCATAAATAGCAGGCCACCTTTCCCAAAGTTAAGCCTTATCCAGTCTAGAATCTCAAAGTTCTTTTTAATATGCATTTCAACATCAGAAACCTTCCCTTGGGTTATCTCAACCCTGTGTCGGTTCGTAAAATAAAGGTCGGTTCCAATATCTTTAATAGTTGGTTGACCAGCAATATCTAGTACTTCGGTTGTGTTCATGCCAATTCTGAGAGGCGAAACCGAACGTTGCCCTACCAAGTCCTGATTTTTTTTTATGTCGGGTTTTTTTCGAGATTTTAATCGAATATCAACCACTTCGTTGTTTGATACAACTACCTGGTCGGCTTTATAGTACCAGCGCTCAACAGATATTGTTTTGCTAGGATTGCCTGCAATATCAATAACCTGTGAGGAGTCCATGCCAGCGCTAACCTGCTTAATAAGTTTGTGGTAATTTTTTGATGCTCCTGTAAAGGGGATAACGCTAAACAATACAAGTAGAGATAGTTGAAGGGTTAGAAATCTCATTGTGCTATTTGAGCATCTTAGCATAATCAGTTTTTAAAATATGAGCAGCTAATTTATCAAAAGGTATACGTGGGGGAGCTAATCCTCTCCTAGTATTTCACGAAGAAGTTTTCCTTGCTCCTCATACCCTTTTTTCCCAAGCAGGGCAAACATATTCTTTTTGTATGCTTCTACGCCTGGTTGGTCAAAAGGATTCACATTAAGTGTGTAGCCGCTTATGGCGCAGGCTTTTTCAAAGAAGTACATAGTGTACCCAAGCCAGTACTCATCAACTTTTGGTATTTCAATATTTATGTTTGGTACGCCCCCATCAATATGGGCCAGGGTGGTTCCGTATTGTGCCATTCGGTTAACATCTGACAGCCTTTTGCCTGCTATGTAGTTTAGCTGGTCAAGGTTGTTTGAGTCCGATGGAATGGTAAGCTTGTGCTTTGGGCTTTGAACAGAGAGTACCGTTTCGAAAAGGAATCGCTCGCCTTCCTGAATGTACTGACCTAATGAGTGGAGATCGGTAGTGAAATCGACACCAGCAGGAAATATTCCTTTGTTCTCTTTCCCTTCGCTTTCGCCGTAGAGTTGCTTCCACCATTCGGCTAAAAAATGTAGCTTAGGAGTGTAGTTAACCATTATTTCAACCTTAAATCCATTCCTGTACAATGCGTTTCGAGCAGCTGCGTACTGGCATGCAGGATTGTTCTCGTAGGGTACGTTAGGGTTGGTTTCGGCTTCAGCATCGGCGGCACCTCTAATAAAAGATTCAATATCATAACCTGCAATGGCAATTGGTATAAGTCCAACTGGAGTTAGAACAGAGTACCGGCCACCAACATTATCGGGAATGGTAAAGGCTTTGTAATCCTCTTCAGAGGCTAGCTGCTTCAGCGCACCTTTTGAAGAGTCGGTTATGGCTACTATCCTTTTTGAAGCTTCATCCTTTCCAACTTTTTGCTCTAGGTGCTGCTTGATTAACCTAAATGCAATTGCTGGCTCTGTTGTGGTTCCTGATTTTGATATTACTACAATGCTGTACGATTTTTTATCGAGCACCTCGAGTAGCTCATGGTGGTAATCCTCGCAAATGCTGTTACCAGCAAAAAGTACCGTTGGCCCGTTTTGGTCAGTTAAACCGGCAAAAGAGTGGTTAAGGGCCTCTATAATAGCTTTGGACCCTAGGTAGGAACCACCAATGCCAACAACTACAACCACTTCGCTTTTTTTCCTAATATCTTCGGCTGTACTTTTTATTAATTTAATTTCGTTGTCGGTGATGCTTGAGGGAAGGTTCAGCCATCCAAGATATTCATTCCCTTTGCCAGTTTTCTGGTGGAGAACTAAAAGATTCTTTTCAAGTTCAGTCTGAAAGTTTTGCACCTGATCCTGTGTGGCAAATTCGAAAATATCTTCAATATCAACTTTTAAACCGTTCATAATATTTAATTTTTTTGTTTTACCTTAATTTATCGGCAAGAATTTTCATCTCAATTGCGGGAGCAATATTCTCGTATAGAATATTATAGGTTGCTTGGCTAATGGGCATATCAACAGCATGCTTGTTATTTATCTCCTGAATACATTGGCTGGCGTAGTACCCTTCTGCAATCATATTCATTTCAAGTATGGCCGATTTTACGGAGTATCCCTTGCCAATCATTGTGCCAAACAGCCTGTTACGGCTAAACTGTGAGTATGAGGTAACCAGCAGGTCTCCCAGGTAGGCTGATGTGTTTACCTCCCTATTGCTTGGGTATGTCTGGTTCAGAAAACGCTCAATTTCCAGCTGAGCATTGGTAACCAGCACGGCAATAAAATTATCGCCATATCCTAGTCCGTGTGCTATCCCAGTAGCTATAGCGTATATGTTTTTTAGTACTGCGCTATATTCGGTACCGTATATGTCTGTGCTCGTTATTGTTTTAATGTAGTGGGAGTTAAGAAGTTCGGTAATACCTTTAGCGGTATTTATATTTTTACAAGAAATTGTCAGATACGATAATCGGCCAAGGGCAACCTCTTCGGCATGGCACGGACCGCTTACAACGCCAATTTTTCCGAAAGGAACATTGTACGACAGGTTAAAATATTCTGCTACGGTAAGGTTATCGCTCGGAATTATACCTTTGATAGCTGTTACAATAAATTTATTGTTTAGTTTCTCTGTGAGGGGCTCTAGCCATATTTTTAAAAAAGCAGAGGGAACAACAAAAAATATTATATCAGACTCGTTGACAAGCTGATTAATATCGTTACTTATCTTAAGCTTCTCGGTATTAAAATAGACTGAACTTAAATACTGGGGGTTATTACGGTGTTCTCTAAGGTTTTTAATAATGCTCTCTTCGCGAATATACCAGTTCACCTTCTGCTGGTTCTCGTGTAAAATTTTTACTATTGCAGTGGCCCAGCTGCCACTCCCTACTACCCCAACTGTTTTTTTTGACTCCATTCTTATTACTTAAATATATTGATAATAAGGTGTGTAAATATTGGTTTAGTGTTTTAGGGTTGGTATCGATTAAAAAGCTAAGGTAGGGATTATTTCGAAAGAATGGGAACAAAAACGATTCTAACAATACTTGTCACATTTAAAGCCCTGATTTTTAAATAAAAAAGAGGGGACCAGACGGTCCCCTCTGAAACTATCCGAACCTCAAAATTCAAGCTATGATCTGTTGGCCCGGTGGTTACTTTACAAATGTATTAAAATATGTTTACATTATGGGCATCTCTGCTAAAAAAAAATATAATTTTCAGTTAGGTAACGGAAATTGTAATTATAATATCCCTTTTGGAGCGTGGCCCATCAAATTCACACAGAAAAATATTTTGCCATGTTGATAACCCCATTTTGCCATCAATAATTGGAATTGTTTCTTGTGGGCCAATTATACCAGCTTTAAGGTGCGAATCGCCATTGCCATCCTGAGCATCGTGCAGCCAAACCCCAGAGGGGATTAGTTTTCTCAGTAGGTTTACAACATCCGTTTGTACTGACTCGTCCCAATTCTCTTGAATCATAATGCCAGCAGTGGCTCCACGAACATACACGTTAACCATACCACAACTGATACCTGATTTAGCCACAATTCTTTCCACATCCGATGTTATGTCGTATAGCCCTTCGCGTTTATCTGTTTCAATCTTTATAACATCTTGCATAGTCAGCAGCAATTAGTTTGTTTGTTCTAAACCGTTTGTTAAAGTAAATTGGCGACCAGACCTACCCTTCAATCCATTTTGCAACGTCCTCCATGGCGGGATTTGTAAGCCCCAACTTATTTTTCTTGTTGTATCCACACAGGTCGTTAAAGAGTTTACCTGGTTTTAATCCTTTAAGTGATGCTAATGTGTAGTGCCCCATCTTTTCAAGAACCGGAACCCATTCCTGTGGTATGCCAACTTTTGTAAAAGTTTCTAGAGAATCCCTTTGCGCTTTAGGCTCTGGTTTCATTTGGGGGAAGAAAAGTACATCCTGAATGGAGGGTTGATTGGTCATAAACATGGTAAGCCTGTCCATTCCAATTCCCATTCCTGAGCAGGTTGGCATACCATACTCAAGAGCACGAACAAAGTCGTGGTCAATGAACATGGCTTCATCGTCGCCCTTTTCGCTTAATTTAAGCTGCTCCTGAAACCTTTCCAGCTGGTCTATGGGGTCGTTTAGCTCACTATAGGCGTTACAAAGTTCCTTGCCGTTTACCATCAGCTCAAAACGTTCGGTAAGTTCAGGGTTATCCCTGTGACGTTTACACAGAGGCGACATCTCTGTGGGGTAGTCGGTTATGAAGGTAGGCTGAATGAAGTGATGCTCACATTTCTCACCAAAGATTTCATCAATCAGCTTGCCTTTGCCCATGGTTTCGTCAACTTCAATTCCTAAGTCTAAGCATATTTGATAGAGTTCCTCCTCTGTTTTCCCAGAAATATCAACATCAGCATACTTTTTAATTGCATCAGTCATGGTAATACGTTGGAATGGGCGCTTGAAATCAATCTCATTTTCACCAATAGTAACCTTTGTGCTATTGTGAAGAGCAAGCGCTACGCGCTCAATCATCTCCTCAGTAAAATCCATCATCCAGAAGTAATCCTTGTACGCCACGTAAATCTCCATAACGGTAAACTCCGGATTGTGCGTGCGGTCCATGCCCTCGTTTCTAAAATCTTTTGAGAACTCATAAACACCGTCGAATCCGCCAACAATAAGTCTTTTAAGGTAGAGTTCGTTTGCAATACGCAGGTAAAGTGGAACGTCAAGCGCATTATGATGCGTTTTAAAGGGTCTTGCAGCAGCACCACCTGGTATAGGTTGTAAAATGGGTGTTTCAACCTCAAGGTACCCCTTTGAGTTAAAAAAATCGCGCATTGTATTTATAATCTTACTACGTTTAATAAAGGTGTCGCGAACCTGAGGGTTCACAATTAAATCAACGTAGCGTTGGCGGTAGCGTTGCTCAGCATCGGTAAAAGCGTCGTAGGTTTTACCATCCTTCTCCTTAACGATTGGTAGCGGGCGAATTGATTTTGCAAGTACAGTAAACTCCTTCGTGTAAATTGATTTCTCACCCATTTGGGTTTTAAACGCATACCCTTTTATACCAATAATATCGCCAATGTCCAGCAGTTTCTTAAATACTTTATTGTATAAAGTTTTGTCTTCGTCTGGGCAAACATCATCACGGCGAATGTAAACCTGAATTCTTCCCTTTTCGTCTTGTATTTCGAAGAACGATGCGTTACCCATTATTCTACGCGACATAATTCGTCCGGCAATGGTAATATCATCCTTCTTTTCGGCTAGCTTGTCAAAATTGTCCGTAATATCTTCTGTGCTGTGTGTTACAGGATATTCAGCGGCAGGGTAGGGGTTAATTCCCAGCTTGCGTAATTCAGCAAGCGACTCCCTGCGGAGCTGTTCTTGTTCGCTTAGTTCAAACATAATCTTTTGTAGTTGAAAAATTTGGGTGCAAAGATAGTCTTTTTTGAATTTTTGAATGAACGATTCTGGTTAAAATGAACGCCATAGCATTAATCTTGTTTTGCAATCAATTTTTTACAATTTAATATGCCATTAAAGCATTTTGTTTTTCACGTCTCGAAATTTCCTTATCCCCCTAAACTTAGTTAACTTAGCTTGCCATAAATTTATGTTTTTAGCATGCTAAACCCTGCATTTGTTGAGGTAATTCTTCCGTTGGCTTTGCCAAAACTATATACCTACTCAATACCTGAAACCATTGAGCAGAAGGTTGTGCCAGGGGTTAGGGTGGTGGTACCATTGGGCAGAAAGAAATTGTACTCTGCAATTGTATATCGCGTACATAACAATGCACCTGAGGCTTACAAAACCAAAGATATTATTCAGGTTATTGATAGCAACCCACCGGTTTCTGATAGTCAGTTAAGTTTTTGGGAGTGGATGGCTAGCTACTACATGTGTACTATTGGTGAGGTTATGAAAGCTGCTCTCCCGTCAGCCCTTAAAATGGAGAGTGAGACCGTAGTTAGTATGGGAGAAACAGCTGCCATTGAATCGTTCTTGCCAGAAGCCGAGGCGGCTGTTTTGGCTTCAGTTGACAGGGAGAAAGGTATTAGCATTCAACAGTTAATTTCAAAGGCTGATACTCCCAAAGCCATGGGGGCAATTAAGTCGTTGCTTGACAAGAAGGTGCTTACCATTTACGAATCAATTGAGCCAGCATTTAAACCCAAAGTAGAAACATACATTAGGTTGCACTCCCGTTTTAAGGTTGATGCGGATGTGAATCGTGCCTTTGAGGAGCTTCAAAATGCACCAGCACAGCAAAAATTCCTAATGGCATTCCTAGCATTAACAGCATCAAACCAAAGTACCTTTACGGGCTGGGTATCCAAAAAAGAGCTTGCCGAAAAGGCGGGAGCATCACTCTCAGCGTTTAACGCTTTGGTTGAAAAGGGCGTGTTTGAAGTTGAGCATCGTGTGGTTTCGAGACTGAATGTTGGTGATGAAACCAATAAGGTGAGCGAGTTAACTCTCAATGAAAATCAGCAGAAAGCCATAAATAGAATAGCACGGGAGTTTGAGAGTAAAAAGGTCGTACTGCTTCATGGGGTAACATCTAGCGGAAAAACGGAGATGTACATTCATTTAATACAAGAGCAACTTAAGCAGGGGAAACAGGTGCTCTATCTGCTACCAGAAATTGCCTTAACAGCACAAATAATTATTCGTTTAAAACGATTTTTTGGGAGCAGGGTTGGAGTTTACCATAGTAAGTTTAGCGATAACCAAAGGGTTGAGGTTTATCAAAACCTACACAATGATGGTGATGATAAGGATGCTCCCTCGTACGATATTGTACTTGGTGTTCGTTCATCAATCTTCCTGCCTTTTAAGCGTTTGGGCTTGATTATTATTGACGAGGAGCATGAGAATACTTTTAAGCAGTTTAATCCTGCACCTAGATATCATGCTCGTGATTCTGCCATTGTGCTGGCACAAAAGCATAATGCGAAGGTTCTGCTGGGTACCGCTACGCCTTCAATCGAGTCGTTTTACAATGCACAAATTGGTAAGTATGGTTTAGCTACTATTACCAGTCGCTATTTGGATATTACTCCACCAGAGATTATTGTGGTAGATACCCTTAAGGCGCGCAAGAGGAAGCAAATGAAGTCGATGTTCTCGCCACAGCTAATTGATGCCATTGCCGATAGGTTAGTTCGTGACGAGCAGGTCATTCTTTTTCAGAATCGTAGAGGCTACTCACCTTTTGTTGAGTGTGACGAATGTGCTTGGGTGCCCGAATGCAAGCATTGTGCTGTTAGCCTAACCCTACACATGCAAAGCAATCAGCTGGTTTGCCATTACTGTGGGTATGCAATACAGAATCTCTCATCATGTTTGGCATGCGGTAGCCCAAGGTTAAGCACAAAGGGGTTTGGAACCGAAAAGATTGAGGATGAGCTATCCATCTTTTTTCCTGAAGCGAGAATTAGCCGAATGGATTTGGATACAACACGCAGCAGGAGTTCGTACGAACGCATAATTGCTGATTTTGAGAATGGAAATATCGACATACTGATTGGCACACAGATGATAAGCAAAGGGCTCGATTTTGACAAGGTAAGCCTTGTGGGCATTCTTAATGCTGATAACATGCTTAACTACCCCGACTTTAGAGCTTATGAGCGTAGTTTTCAACTTATGGCTCAGGTGAGTGGCAGGGCAGGAAGGAAGCACAAGCGGGGTACCGTTCTGATTCAAACATCCAATCCAGACCATCAGGTTATAAAGCAGGTGGTTGATAATAATTATGATGAACTATATCAGCAGCAACTGGTTGAGCGGAAAGATTTTCATTATCCGCCATATTACAAGATAATTAGAATATCCGTAAAGCATAAAGACAAAAAGGTGCTGGAAGTTGGTGCAGAACAACTGAGCAGAAATTTACGCATAAAACTTAAAAACAGGGTTCTTGGGCCCGAGGAGCCAATTGTAAACAGAATACAGAACTATTACATTATGGATATTCTTATTAAGTTGGAGAGGAATATTAATCTTCCCAAGGCAAAACAATATATTCAGCAAGAAATAAATTCGTTAAAGGAACATAAACCTTTCAGAGGGCTCCTTACCTTGCCTGATGTTGATCCGGTTTAACAAATTTACCCAATCCTACATTACAATAATCTTTAAGCTCTTTGGTAAAATACTAAACTTAAACGGAGAGGTGCCCAACGATTCGCCGTCAGCCTCAAGGTTAGATGCTGGTCTTGTTGATATTGAGAAACTATTACTTCTGTAGCTCTCAACTTTTGGGTGTTCAAGTAAAGTTCCATCGAACAACCTCTTTATGTTTTTAATAAAACTTAATCGTGATATTTTCTTTACCAAAGTTATCTCAAACAGCCCATCGTTGGTTATTGCATTTGGTGCCTGCATCATTCCCCCGCCGTTGTATTTGCCAATGCCAACCATTAGGCTAAACATCTTGCTACTATATTCCTTATTGTTAATACTAAGGTGTAGGCTTGTACATTTGTATTTCCATAAAGATTTAAGCAGGCTGATTTTATAAAGCAGCTTTCCTTTGTGTCCGCTCTCTTTAAGTCTATTGGTGTTTAGGGCTACTTGCGCATCAAACCCTGTGCCTGCTGCATTTACAAAGTAGCGGGTTTGGCTCACTCTTGATTCAAAAAAACTAACTTCTCCAACATCTTGAAGCATTGATTTTCCTCTTTTTATTATGCCAATCATTTTTGCATAGTTGTTAGGAATATCGTGGGTTCGCTGCCAGTCATTTCCTGTTCCAACACCAATTACTCCAATGGTAACCTCGGTTGGTTCAACTTTCTTCTGAATAAATAACCCATTAGCAATTTCATTTAGCGTGCCGTCGCCACCAACAGAGATTATTTTTCTGTAACCCTTTTTAATGGCAGATACGGTAAGCTCAACTGCATGAAATTTCCGTTCTGTAAAGGCAAAAGAAAAAAATATACCAGCCTTATGTAACTCTTTCTTTATTGCTGGCCAGTGCTTTATGCCCTTCCCGGAACCTGCCTCAGGATTAACTATAACAAACCAATTGTTAGTTGTCAAAATTTATTTTTTTGCGAAAGTATGCATTATTAGGCAATAGCCAAAGGGATTGTTTTTGCGCCCTAAAGTTATGGAAAAAAATGCTAATTTTGCAGGGTAAAACGCAGCCAGCTGTTAATAACTTGTTGGTAAGTTTGGCGCAAATGTTTATATTTCGGACCGGGCAAAACAAAGCACAAGGTAGGTAAAAAATAACTTTGTAACTTTAAAAAATCATTATAAAATCTTAGGTTATGGGAAAAGTAATAGCATTAGCAAACCAAAAAGGCGGGGTAGGGAAAACAACAACAGCAATTAATTTAGCATCCAGCCTTGCAGTTTTAGAGAAAAAGGTTTTGCTCATTGATGCCGACCCACAGGCCAATGCTACATCCGGAACAGGTTTTGATTTAAGGAATATAGATACAAGCATTTACGAATGTCTAATTGAAGACCTTGATCCAAAAGAGATAGTGTTAAAGAGTGAGATTGACAACCTATTCTTAATTCCTTCTCACATTGATTTGGTGGGTGCCGAGATCGAAATGCTCAATATGCCAAACCGTGAAAAAATGCTTAAAACGGTTATTGAGAAGGTTAAGGATGACTACGATTACATTTTAATTGACTGTTCACCATCGCTGGGTTTGATAACTGTAAATGCGCTATCGGCAGCCGACTCTGTTATTATTCCTGTGCAGTGTGAGTATTTTGCTTTGGAGGGGTTAGGAAAACTGCTAAATACAATTAAAATTATTCAAACAAGGCTTAATCCTGAACTTGTTATTGAAGGATTCTTGCTCACCATGTACGATGCTCGTTTAAGACTTTCCAATCAAGTAGTTGATGAAGTGAAGAAGCATTTCCAAACCATGGTATTTGATACCATAATTCAGCGTAACATCAAGCTAAGTGAGGCGCCAAGTTATGGAAAGCCTGTAATACTTTACGATGCAGCTTCAACAGGCTCTACAAACTATTTGAATTTGGCAAGAGAACTCCTTGTGAAGAACGAAAAGGCACAGGTAGAGGAAGAGGCAGAAAAAAAGCAGGAGTAAATATACAATACAAAGTAAGCAATGGCAAAGAAAATGGCATTAGGTCGTGGTCTAGGGGCGTTAATTGAGGATGCTGGCCAGACACAGGAGAAAAAAGGAGAGGAGCGCAAGGAGGGCAGCTCAACTCCAACCGATTCGGTTTCGGAAATATACATTAGCAAGATTAAAGCTAATCCTTTCCAGCCCAGAACAACATTTGACGAGGAGGCATTACAGGAGCTAGCCGATTCAATAAAAGAACTAGGGATTATTCAGCCCCTTACCGTTAGAAGCATTGATGATGAATTTCAGCTTATATCAGGTGAAAGACGCTTGCGTGCTGCCAAGATTGCTGGTTTAAAGACAGTCCCCGCGTTTGTACGTACAGCGAACGATCAGGGCATGCTCGAAATGGCACTTGTGGAGAATATCCAGCGAGAAGATCTAGATGCCATTGAGGTAGCCATTAGCTATCAACGCCTGGTTGACGAGTGTAAACTCACTCATGATACCCTTTCCGAGAGGGTTGGGAAGAAGAGAGCAACGGTTACCAATTACTTAAGGCTGCTCAAGCTACCCGCAGAGATCCAGCTGGGAATTCGTGAGCGAAAAATTGGGATGGGTCATGCCCGTGCTCTTATCAGTGTTGATAATAAGGAAGCACAGGTCAATGCGTTTAATAGGATACTTGAAAACGATCTTTCGGTTAGGAAAGCTGAGGAGCTGATTCGAAAGCTAGCTGAGGAGCCCGATGGTAAATCAGAAAAAGATCAGGATAGAGAAGAAAAAGTTCAAACTCCAGAATTAAACGGTTTTCAAGAAAAATTGCAGGAAATATTTGGTTGGGGTGCCCAAGTGAAGCCAGGAAAGAAGGGGGAGGGGCGTATAGTTATCTCTTATAGAAGCCCAGGCGAGCTTGAGGAGCTTAGCAAGAAACTTGATCGTTTTAAGGAATAACAAATCTTCAGAAATACCGTTAGAACTTACCAAACATAACATCAACTTAGGGTATTGACTTTAGGTAACCATATTTATAGAATGGTAAAAATTAGAGGGCATCAGTTTTTGATAGCCCTGCTTTTATATTTTTGGAGTTTTTCAGCTTTCGCAGATAACCCCAAAAGCCTCGACTCTCTTTCTACTGGGAAGGTTTGGCTTGCATCTCAAATTCTACCAGGGTCAGGGCAAATCATTAATAAACAGTACTGGAAACTGCCTGTTTTTTATTCTGGTATGGGCAGTATGATTTATATGGGGCATCAGGCAAATCAAAATTACAAGAGAATTAAGAATGAGTACGATCCCTTATATTTTAGCCTCGAAGAGGAAACTAGATTTAGAGAGAGGTGGACACCCCATAAGGTTCAACGAAACTTATACTTTACAGGCGCAGCCGCTTTTTATCTGGCTAGCGTTGCTGATGCACTGATTGTTAAAAACAAGGGTAGTCATTCTCCAGCAACAGCAACCATCCTCTCAACGCTGGTGCCTGGGTTGGGACAAATCTATAATCAGAAGCTTTGGAAGGTTCCGGTAGTTTACGGAGGGCTGGGAACTTTATACTACATGGTAGATTTTAACCAAAGAGGGTTCAACCGTTTCGGCGAAGCATACCAAGTGTTCCCCAATGATGAGTTTGGGGGAACAAGAAGTGAAGACGAACTTAAGCTCTTAAGAGATGCTTACAGGCGGAATCGGGACTTAACAATAATTGCGTTATTTGGGTTTTACGTGCTTAATATTATTGATGCCAATGTGGATGCCCATTTTTTTGATTGGGATATAAGTGATAATTTAGCACTCAACATAGAGCCTGTCCTTAATAATTCGCTAGTGGCAGCGGGACGTTTTTCTGAACCTGCCCCAGGATTTAAGTTCAGCTTTAGTTTTTAATTCATCCAAAGCTAATAATTTTGTATTATTTTTAATATAGACTATAAATATGAAAAAAGTACTCTTTTTGCTATTAACTGCGTGTTTGCCTATCATGCTTTCAGCAAATACTCATAGAGATACAATTCCTCCCGCCCTTAAAGACTCCACTCTGGAAGGAACCATGTTGATGGCAAATTTTGGTCAGAACCTTGATAGCCTACTGAACCTTTGGTACATACAGAATGCAATTGATACAGCCGATTTGCTAACAGTTGTTGAACCCGATTCCATGATTCTTAGTTCTGAGGTTCCTGATTCTGTTTACATTAAGCGTTTGGAAAACATGCAATCGGCCATAAGCTTGCCTTTCAATAGAATCGTTCGGAACTTTATAAATGTTTATACTGATAGGCAGCGCGATAAAGTTGAGGTGATGCTTGGTCTGGCTGATCATTACTTCCCAATATTTGAGGAGATACTCCTAATGCACGAGCTACCCATTGAGCTAAGAGTTCTGCCAGTTATCGAATCTGCATTGAATCCGCGTGCGGTTTCAAGAGTTGGAGCAACAGGCATTTGGCAATTCATGTATGGCACAGGCAGGATGTACAATTTAACCATAAACTCTTATATTGATGAGCGTAGAGACCCCATCAAGTCAACTTACTCCGCAGCACGCTTTCTTAAAGATTTATATGCAATGTATAACGATTGGAATTTGGCCATTGCAGCATACAACTGTGGCCCCGGTAACGTGAATAAGGCAATACGCAGAGCAGGAGGCAAGACAGACTATTGGGACATATACTACTATCTACCCAGAGAAACCAGGGGCTATGTTCCTGCTTTTATAGCAGCAAGCTACGCTTTTGAGTACCATCGTGAGCATAATATGAAACCAGTGCCCATGTCGTTACCAGCTACGACTGATACCCTTATGATTTCAGGGATGCTCCATTTACAACAAGTATCAGAATTCCTTGATATTCCTATAAAAACTTTACGCGATTTGAATCCGCAGTATAAGATGGATATTATACCAGCATCTGCAAGTCAGCGCTCCTTAAAACTGCCTTTGGAGTTTGTAGGTTCTTTCATTGATAATGAGAAGGAAATTTATGCATATAAGGATTCTGTATTTTTCGATCGCAATAAAGTGGTTAATCCCAGTCGCTACACAGCATCATACAGGCATAATGTTCCACCTAACAGCAGGCGAATAACCTACAAGGTGAAGTCTGGCGATGTGCTAGGCAAAGTTGCCGAGAAACATGGAGTTGGATTATCGAAGCTAAGAAGCTGGAATAATATTAGAGGCAGCTTAATACGTGTTGGGCAAAATCTTACAATTTATGTTCCTGAAAGCACGGCACGGAAAATGGGGCATGGGCAGGTATCACCACCAAATGGATCCGATCCTGATTTTGTTTATTACAAGGTGCAGAACGGCGATACACTTTGGGATATTGCTCGTTTATACCCAGGCATTAGCACTACTGATATTAAAAAGATTAATAACTTAAGTAACGATAAGTTAATGCCAGGGCAGGTGCTGAAAATTAAGCCCAAATCATCCTGATAATTTAATATTGCTCCTTCAGAAACCCAAATGCTTTAGATTTCTATAAATAGTTCTGCAATTATTTATAGTGATATTTACATCGAACTGTTTTTTTATTTTAAAGTAAGTTTTGAGAATTCTAATTGGTATGGGTTTTTAAAATATTTCTATCTTTAGAGCCATTGATAAAATGCTTACTAAGCTGGCGTAATTAATGGTAAAACCGCATAAAACTTTTCTTTTTCTTTTAGTTCTACTGGTGCTGCTGGTTGCCTTAACTATGCTTGTGCCGAAGGAAGGAATTAGGTTAGGCAACTATACTGTCAGCTTTCCTTCTCCACTTGAGCTGTTTGAACTTGACACAACTCAAAATAGGGATGAGTTTAAGCTAGTTCCCGAAATAGCTACGCTCGATAAATTAATAGACAGCCTAATGATTGCTGGGCTTGAAGACTCCGTGCAATATTACGTTGATAGCTTACCTGCAAGAGATACTACCCAAACGTTGGAGCCTGATTCTATATACATTAGAATAGATACCATTCCCCATGACTCAAGGTTAACCGCTGATATACTAAAAGGAAAACTTATTCCTATTGAAACCAACGATTCTAATTTAGAACCGCTAGCACCATTTTTTAAGGCCTTGGCTTCAGGACGTGCATCTACAAGCCAGGTAAGAATTCTTCACTACGGCGACTCACAAATAGAGGGCGATAGGGTTAGCTCTTTTCTTAGGTCGCGTTTGCAGAATCGTTTCGGAGGTAATGGAGTAGGCTTGCTTCATGCCGTTCCACATAGCTACCAGCCTGGCGCTGTGCATCAGTCATCATCAAGCAACTGGAGAAAGATGCTGCTTCCTGACCTCGGTAAGGAGGGGCTTGGTTCAAAATTTGGTCTGCAAGGAGGATACTCAATTTTCACCAAAACACGCAGGACAAGAAGAGGGGGATATACCGAGGCATGGATAAGACTTCAGCGAATTGGTTCCCATAATTCTTCTGCCAGAAACTACACGCATTTGAAGGTTATTTACGGGGACGTAGAGGAACCGTTTCTAATCTCATTAAACTATAAGGGTGAGACGCAGCAGTCCGATATGGTTCCCCCCCTACCAAGTATTAGTCAAATAACTTGGAGCGTTCCCGTATCTGTTGACAACGTACAACTTGATTTCAAAGGCGATGAGAGCCCTAAGGTTTATGGTGTTTCATTAGAATCGAAAACAGGAATAATTCTCGATAACATTGCCATACGTGGCAGCTCAGGTGCTGATTTTACAAGGGCTGATGACAACGCTTTAAAGCAAGCTTTGGACATTGTTTCTCCAAAACTTATCATTCTACAGTTTGGAGTTAATATTGTACCACATGTTGTAGATAGCTATAAGTACTATGAGAATCAGATGTACCGTCAAGTGTTGGCTTTAAAGCGTGCAAACCCAAACACAGCTATCCTTTTGGTAGGAGTGTCTGATATGTCCAAACGCGAGTCTGGCCGATATGTTTCGTATCCAAATATCAAGAAAATAAGGGATGCACAGCGTAATGCTGCCTTTAGGGCAGGTGCTGCTTTCTGGGACTGTTACAAAGCTATGGGAGGAGAGAATTCTATGCCCGCTTGGGTTTATGCCGACCCACCCTTAGCATCAAAAGATTTTGTTCACTTTACCTTAAGGGGGTCAAACCTTATTGCAGAAATGTTTTACTCATCCCTAATGCAGTCTTACGAACGTTATGTAGATGAAATAAACAAATAGCCCAATATGCTGAAATAAAAATGTATAATCAGTTTAAATATGCGTATTCAAATATGCAAAAACGGATTTACTAGATGAGATATTTAAGTTATGAGCAGTAAATTAAATAAGGCTAGATATAGGTTGATATTTTTTGCAGCGGCAATTTTAACTGTTATAATTCTTGTAGCAATACTTATACTATTGCCTTTAAAATATATTACTAAGGAGGATATTAGCGAGTATTATAAACAGTATGAATTTTTAAGACTGGACAAGAATCATATTGTTTTTACTTCTGACAAAGAGGAAAGAGATTTAAAGGAATGTTTGAGTAGGGTTGAAGAGGGAGTGGCACCATTAAAAATTCTACATATTGGAGATTCACATATACAAGCAGATTTTTTTACGGGTGAAACCAGAAGGTTATTGTCAGCTTGGCTCGATAAGAATTATACAGCAAGAGGTTTTACATTTCCATACCACATTATCGGCTCTAATAACCCCGATGATTATAAAGTAACATGGAGTGGTATTTGGAAACGCAATAGGATAGGAGATGCCCATAACCCAAAATTGGGCGTTGCAGGAATCTCTATGCAAACCACTGAAATTGCCAGCGAGTTTGAAGTAAGCTTGAATTCACCATGGTCATTATACCAGACTTTTGATATGGTTAATATTTTTTACGATTGTACCAATAGTTCAGTAATTCCGTATTTAAAGGAAGAAGCGGAGCTGGTCCATCAATCCCTAAATTCCGTAACATACCACTTTACAAAGCCTTTAAGTAATTTTTCTGTTGGTATTAACTGGAAAGATAACGAGGGGGATGTGTTTAATCTGTATGGTTTCAATTTAATCAACTCAAAATCAAGAGTGAAATACCATGCGGCAGGTGTAAATGGTGCAACGGTTACTACTTTCTTGAAATCGGCAAATTTTGAGCGGCAACTTGCCTTGCTCAACCCTCAGATTGTAATAATATCAATAGGAACCAACGATGCATACAACAATAGCTTTAGTTCATCACACTTTAGGAGCAACCTAAATGAGTTGGTAAGAAGGGTGAAAAAATATAAGGAAAATCCCATAGTTATCTTATCAACCCCAGGGAATCATTTGGTAGATAAGCACAAAACTAATCCTATGTTAAGAAAAGTACAGCACGACATAAAAAAGGTTGCAAAGCAAACAGAGTGTGGTGTATGGGATTTTTATGAGGTTATGGGAGGCGAAGGAAGCATTGAGTTATGGCATGAGTTTGGGCTGTCGGCACCAGATAAACTTCACTTAAATAGGGAGGGTTACAGGTTACAGGGTAATCTTCTTTTCGACGCATTACTTGAGTTTAGCAGCACTGACCCCCATAAAATAAGGAGAGAAAATATATTTGTAGATGAGTAGTTTTTGGGATCATATTAAAGTTTTCCTGTCGTATAACGATGCCCGACCGCTAATTTTCACCGAGGGATCGTTCTGGCTTTTCTATGCTATTCTTCTGTTGGGCTACTCAATTGTTTACAAAAAACGATTGGCCAGAACTTCGTACCTGCTTCTTTTTAGCTTCTTTTTCTATTTCAAGTCAAGCGGATTTTTCTTTATACTCCTCATATTCTCCACAATATGCGATTACACCTTCGGTTTGCTTATTTCCAAATCATCAGTAAAATGGAAACGGAAGATACTTGTAGGGATTAGCGTTTTTATTAACCTTTCTGTACTCTCCTTTTTTAAGTATAGTTACTTTTTTGTTGATACCGTTAATGCTGCCTTTGGGACTGATTATCAGGTGTTCAACTTCCTTTCACATTGGGCAAATATTCTTGTTGGGGCAACGTTTGATGTAACATCCATTGTACTGCCCGTTGGAATATCTTTCTTTACGTTTCAAACAATCAGCTATACGGTTGATATATACAGGCGAAAGGTTAAGCCCGTTACCAATATTATTGATTTTGGGTTCTACGTATCATTCTTTCCGCAGTTGGTGGCAGGACCCATTGTAAGGGCGGCAGAGTTTATTCCGCAGCTTTATCGAAAGTACAGCTTATCCAAAAGAGAGTTTGGCCATGCAGTTTTTTTGATAATTAATGGGATGATAAAGAAGGTTATAATCTCTGATTATATCTCGCTAAACTTTGTCGATAGGGTATTTCAAAGCCCTTTAAGCTACTCAGGTTTCGAAAATTTGCTGGCAACCTATGGATATTCCGTTCAAATTTACTGCGATTTTTCAGGATATACCGATATGGCCTTGGGCGTAGCATTGCTTTTGGGCTTTAGGCTACCCATTAACTTTAATTCACCATACAAAGCCGTAAATATTACCGATTTTTGGCGTCGTTGGCACATCTCGCTGTCATCGTGGTTACGCGATTATTTGTACATACCCCTTGGCGGCAACAGAAAGGGTGAAGTTAGAACGCACATAAACCTTATGGTTACAATGCTTCTGGGTGGTTTGTGGCATGGGGCAAACTTCAGGTTTGTTATTTGGGGTGGAATTCACGGGGTTTCATTGGTTCTGCATAAGCTCTGGGTAAAAATTTTCCCTCCAACAAAAAAGAAATCATCAATATGGAGGCGGTTGCTTTCAGCATTCATAACTTTTCATGTGGTATGCTTATCATGGATCTTTTTCCGTGCCGATAGCATGTCCAAAGCGGTTGATATGATAAACCAGATTACTTCTCGTTTTGGTTGGCATTCATTTGGCGCAGTTATCGCATCGTACACGCCCGTTATGGGTCTGATGATTGTCGCGCTGGGTGTACACTGGTTGCCTGTACAATGGAAGGAGTACTACAGGGGGCTGTTCATAAAATCGCACCTAGTTATAAAAGCACTTATTATTATTGCCATGGCAATTGTTATATTCCAGGTTAAATCGGCCGATTTACAGCCATTTATCTACTTTAAATTTTAATGCTTTTGGTAATGGAAGCACGAAAGCTAATTATTTATAGACCTAAGGAGAAGGAAAAATACTACGACGAGAGTAATATCCAGATATTCCATGGCAAAGAATTGCTAGGGAAGTTAGGGCAGAACGACACTCTGGAGTTTGAAGCCAATGCAGAGAAGGTTCAACTCTACGTAAAGGCTCCTTGGATAGGCAGTAAATTGATTGATATTGACACAAACAGGGATATTAAGATTGAGGTTTACAAGAATCCAAAATTTGCTAAGAGCCAAGCTATTCTCATTGCCCCCATACCAATCTTTTTTGTATTTTTAATAAATACTGAAACGCTCTGGATACGAATTACCGCATCGATAGCCTTACTTTTAATTATAGCGAAGCTTTTACACCATTACTATACTGCACGCAAAAGGGTAATTATTGTAAATCTAAACCGCTAACAAGATGAACAAAGTGCAATCTTGTAGCAGGTTTAGTTTATGCCGACAGACTATCAATCTTAATATAAAAATGGAATGAATTATATTAAGCAACTTGATAGCAAGTCGGTATAAATTATTTTTAAAATAATTGATTTTTTTTATCTCCTACTTGCTGTTAAAACCT
>JBKHAH010000027.1:0-36382 GCA_046542995.1 Bacteroidales bacterium | reverse complement strand
TAGGTGCAGAAATGCATCAAATATTGGTGCTAATTGTTTCAGAGTTTAGCCGATTAGTGATTATTGCCTGTTTAATTGCCACGCCAATTGCTTATTTTATACTAAGGGAGTGGTTAAACAATTTCCCCTACAGGCAGGATATTGAAATTTGGGTATTTATTGCTGCAGCCCTTGTTGGCTGGTTTACTGCAATACTTACCGTGCTGTTTCAAACCTATAAGGCGGCAAGGGTTAACCCTGTGGAAACATTGAAGTACGAGTAGTATTTCTATTGCCACAAGTGTATCTATAAAGTGATATTTTTATCATTGCGAAAGAAATGAAGCAATATTATATGGCAGCATAACAGTAGGTTAATTCGCCTCTTGCTCATCCAAAATGATGCTTTTGAGACATTTTAGACATCCACGTGGCTTTTAACTTTTGTTTTACCTCTATTTACATGGATATGTTTGACATGCTGGGCAGGAGCCTGAATTTATAGTTTATCTAAAAAGGCAATCATTTCACTCCAAAGCTTTTCACTTTCAAGAATATTGTTGTGGTTGTAGCCTTCCAATTGAATTAGGGTTACATCGCCCTTCCAACTTTTAGCTAATCTTTTAGCGTGTATCGGAGGGACTAAATCATCGGCTGTGCCGAAGAATGCAAGCATTGATGCATCAATTTCTTGAGCGTATTTATTCGAATCAAACTGGTGCTTTAGTAATAAAGAGACGGGTATATAAGGTAGCTTCGATTGTGCCACCGATTTCATGCTTTCAAAAGGAGACACTAATACCACTCCTTTTACCTCTCGATTTGCTGCTAAGTACGATGCACAACCAGTGCCAATGCTTCTTCCTAGAAGTACAATATTGTTAGAGCAAATATCTTTTCTTGAGTCTGCATAGTCGTAAATTGCTAAGGCAGCATTAAAAAAACTTTTCTCACTTGGCTTCCCTTTGCTCAATCCATAGCCAGGGTAGTTAATAACCAACACTGACCATCCATTTAATCTTGAAGAAATAGCCGGTATTAAATGGGAAACCTCCTCAGCATTGCCTCCAAAATATATTATTAAATTAGTAAGAGTATCTTTCCCTGAATCACTTTTACATAACCAGCCATGTAGTTGATTACCATTTGAAGTTTCAATACGAACTTCCTCAGTATTATCATATGTTTTTTGATGCCCTATTTGTTGAGGAAAAAAAAGCATGCTTGATTGTGAAAAGTAAAAGAATCCCAGAACTATTCCATATATAATAATCAGCGTTGTAATAATATACATAACTCTTTTCATATTAGGTTGATTTTTGCATTAAATAAATTTTTCTACGATTGAAGCAAAGCCAAAGTATTTAAAATTATTAAATAAATTACATGCTAATTCCTTTATAGCCAAAATATAACAAAAATTCAAAAAGATATGTCTTTCAATTCAAAACAATAAAATTGCATTTACCAAACCTTAATCCTAACCAATCAACCAATTTATAACTATTGTTTTCAATAGATAACACACCTTCAATCTTTTTAACATTACTTAACGCTGTAAAGCCTATTAATTCTGCATATTTGTAACTCAGAAATTCAACTCAGAAATTTAAATTCTTTTTTAAAATGAATGAGACTTCAAGCGTAAACATCAAGGAGTTAAACGAGCGTATTAAACAAGAAAGTTCGTTTGTAGATATTATTAATATGGAGATGAACAAGGTGATTGTTGGCCAGAAGCACCTTGTTGAGTCGCTCTTGGTAGGACTACTGGCCGATGGCCATATACTACTAGAGGGTGTCCCTGGTTTAGCCAAAACATTGGCTATTAACACGCTGGCAAACACTATTGATGCTGGTTTCTCCAGAGTTCAATTCACCCCAGACCTTTTACCAGCCGACCTTATAGGTACTATGGTATATAGTCAGAAAAATGAGGAGTTCCATGTTAAGAAAGGACCAATCTTTACCAATTTCGTTTTGGCCGATGAGATTAACCGAGCCCCAGCCAAAGTCCAAAGTGCTTTGCTCGAAGCAATGCAGGAGCGCCAGGTGACAATCGGTGATGAAACATTTGGGTTACCAAAACCTTTCCTTGTAATGGCCACCCAGAACCCCATTGAACAGGAAGGAACATACCCCTTGCCAGAGGCGCAGGTTGACCGTTTTATGCTAAAGGTTACAATAACCTACCCAAAGATTGAGGAGGAGAAGCTCATCATACGTCAAAATGTTTCATTATCATTCCCAACGGCAACAAGGGTTATAAAGCCTGATGATATATCAAAAGCTAGAACGGTTGTGCGTGAGGTTTACATGGATGAGAAGATTGAAAAGTATATTGTTGATATTGTATTTGCAAGCCGTTTTCCAAAGGATTATAACCTCAAAAAATTTGAGCATATGATTGCTTACGGTGGTTCGCCAAGGGCTAGCATTAACCTCTCTCTAGCAGCAAAAGCTTATGCATTTATTAAACGCAGAGGCTACGTAATACCTGAGGATGTTCGCTCTGTTTGTCATGATGTGTTGCGGCATCGTATAGGTCTTACCTATGAAGCAGAAGCAGAGAATATTACCAGCGAGGATATTATCAATGAGATACTCAATACGGTAGAAGTACCATAGTCTTTAACAGCATGGCTCGAGTCTTTATCCAAATATTCTTAATGGTATTTTCACTTACTGCAGTTAGCCAGAATTATATCGGACTACACAAGGATGAGATTCGAGAAAAGGTAGCAAGCGAACTTTCAGGGTTTGCTTTTGCAAAGGAGGTGTATAATTTTGATAGGAGCTTCATTAAATTCGAAAACAGGTTTGAAGAGCAAACTCTCATTTTTATGCTTAATTCTCAAGGGTATTGCACATCCGTATCACGAATGTATAATACCTGGCTTTACAACAGTTTACAGAAAGAATTAAATGAAAAGTATGGCGAGAGCAAGAATTTAATTTGGGAGTATGACAATGAAGGGCGAAAATACACAGTTGAACTCAACAGAAAGCAGTGGTTTGTAGTTGTAGTAACTAAACCTAAAAAGGAACATTAAAGCTCTGTAATTGCCCAAAGTATATTATTTGGATACGCAAAATTCTTTAGAAAGTGGATGCATCAGAACTACTAAAGCGGGTACGTAAAATTGAGATAAAGACACGTGGATTGTCCCGGCAAATCTTTGCAGGACAATACCACAGCGCCTTTAAGGGCAGAGGTATGGCTTTTAGCGAGGTGCGTGAGTACCAATATGGCGATGATATCCGTAATATTGATTGGAATGTTACTGCACGTTTTAATCAGCCGTACATTAAGATTTTTGAAGAGGAGCGCGAACTAACCGTCATGCTTCTAATTGATGTTAGCGGTTCACGCATGTTTGGTACAACCAACTTGCTGAAAAAAAATCTTATAACTGAAATATCAGCAGTGCTTGCTTTTTCGGCAATTCAGAATAACGATAAAATTGGCGTGATATTCTTTAGCGATAAGGTGGAGAAGTTCATTCCGCCTAAAAAAGGACGTTCCCATATTCTTCATATAATCAGAGAGCTAATTAACTTTAAGCCCAGTAACGATGGGACAGACATTTCCGAGGCTCTTCGGTACCTAACCAATGCCATAAAAAAACGCTGCACAGCTTTCGTTTTAAGCGATTTTATGGATTTCAACGGTAATTCTGTGGAGCCCAACTTTACTAATGCTTTAACAATTGCCAGCAATAAGCACGATGTTGTTAGCTTGAGGATTTTCGATCCTCGCGAAGAACAGCTTCCTTCCATGGGGCTTGTGAAGTTTAAAGATGCTGAAACGGGGCAGTATGCATGGATAGATACATCAAGCAGTGTCGTTAGAAAAAGCTACTCCGATTGGTGGCAGCAAACAGAAAGGGTACTTAAACAAACCTTCTCGCGAAGCAAGGTTGATTCCATTGCCATTGCCACCAATGAGGATTATGTTAAACCATTAATTAAACTATTTAAGTTGAGGTCATAACTTTACCGAAAAATGAGAATATTACTTTATAACGGATCATTTTTAATACTCTTTTTATTTGCACAGTTGCCAACTAGTTTGCATGCGCAACAGCCAACCTATAGTTTTAAATCGGAGATTTCTGCCGACAGCATACTAATTGGCGATCAGGTAGAATTTACCATTAAGGCAACAGTTCCTGAAAATTACAAAGTTTATTTCCCTTCTTTTACCGATACTTTAGTTACTGACCTTGAGGTTTTAGGTCAGCCTAGTGTTGATACAGTACAAAGTAAATCAGGGAAAACAGATTATCTTTACAGCTTGATGCTTACTTCTTTCGATGAAGGATTTTATCGCATTCCCAGGATTAAGCTGCCTTTTTCTGATGGAACGAGTAAGGATACCGCACAAACATCGTCAATATCGTTGTTGGTAAATACAATGCCTGCTGATAGCACTGCAAACAAAATTTACGACATTAAAATGCCAATTGAGGAACCGCTTACCTTTGCAGAGGTTGCTCCTTGGGTTGGCGGGAGTTTACTGCTGGCTGGATTAATTGCATTGCTGGTAATATATCTTATTAAAAGGAAGAGGGGGGAGTCACTATTCTTTCCTGCAAAACCTTCCGAACCACCTCACATTGTTGCTCTTCGTGAACTAAACAAAATACAGGAGCAAAAACTTTGGAATACCGATAATCACAAGCATTTTCATTCAGTACTAACTGAGGTTATCAGGGATTACATAGAGGGTAGGTATGGTGTGCCAGCTATGGAGCAAACAACTGACGAAACTATCCGTAATCTTAAGAACTATGGAGAGATTGACTCCAAACTTCTTGATGATTTACTTCAAAATCTCTCGTTGGCCGATTTGGTGAAGTTTGCAAAATTTACCCCTAATATATCAGAGAATGAAACTAGCTTAAAATTTGGTTTCCGCTTTGTAAACGAAACCATGGTTGAAGAGGAAAAGGATGAAGAAGAAGGCCACAAGGATAATACAAATAGTTTAATGTCAGAATCCAACGAGAAAACAAAGGCCATTCCTGTTAAATCAGAAAAAACAAGCAAGTCATGAGCGGAATAACCTTTGCACATCCAAAATTACTATACCTGCTGGTTTTAGTACCTGCTTTTATAGCCTGGTATTTTTTTCGTCAGAAAGATTCACGGCCCAGCTTGCAGCTATCGTCCCTGATGCCATTTAGTTCATCCCCAAAAACCTTTAGGGTTTATCTTCTTCATGCACCTTTTGTGCTCCGCATGATAGCCTTAACGCTAGTGATAATTGTTTTGGCACGTCCTCAGTCATTCAACGTAACAAAGGATGTTGAAACCGAGGGTATCGATATCTTGCTTTCACTTGATATATCTAGTAGCATGCTGGCCCAGGACTTTAAACCCAACCGGCTGGAAGCAGCAAAAGATATTGCCATACAATTCGTATCAGGAAGACATAGCGACCGAATTGGCCTTGTTACATTCGCAGGAGAAAGTTTCACAATGTGCCCCTTAACTTCTGATTATAGAACAATCATAAACCAGATAAATGAGATTGATTTGGGATTAATTGAAGATGGTACCGCCATTGGTGTAGGATTGGCAAATGCCGTTGCAAGATTAAAAGATAGTGATGCACAAAGCAAGGTTGCAATCCTTTTAACTGATGGTGTAAATAATAAGGGCGAGATAACACCTCTAACTGCTGCCGAAATTGCAAAAACATTCAATATTAGAGTATATACAGTTGGAGTCGGGTCTCATGGTACTGCGCCCTATCCTGTGCAAACCCCTTTTGGTAAAAGGCTTCAGGATATGAAGGTGGAGATAGACGAAGATGTACTAAAAGAAATTGCTCAACTTACCGGAGGGGAGTATTTTAGAGCAACCGATGGAGAAGGACTAAAGAGGGTTTATGAGCAAATAGATGAGTTGGAAAAAACAAAAATTGAGGTAGTTGAAACCACAAGGCAAAAGGAGGAGTTTGCATTGTATGCAATGTTGGCTCTTTTAATACTTGGATTGGAAATACTTCTTCGAACGACAATGCTTAGGAGTATTCCTTAAATTTAGTAAACATGCGTTAAACCATCAATTATTTTAGTAAGATGTTCAGATTTGCAAACATAGAATTTTTATATATTCTGCTGGTAATACCCTTACTGGTTGGCTTATACTTTTATGCATCATACAGAAAAAGAAAGAATCTTGCTGAGTTTGGAAACTTAAAACTAATTAGGCAGCTGATGCCAGGTGTTTCTTACCGTAGAGGATGGTTGAAATTTATCCTATACACCACAGCATTTTCGCTAATGGTAGTAGGGTTGGCCCGACCGCAGTTTGGATCAAAGCTAACAGAGGCAAAGCGCAAGGGGATTGAAGTTATTATTGCTCTGGATGTATCAAATAGTATGATGGCTCAGGATATCCAGCCCAACAGGCTTGATCGAGCAAAGCAAGCAATATCCAGAATGGTTGACCAGCTGGCCAACGATAGGATTGGTCTTATCGTTTTTGCAGGAGATGCTTACGTACAACTTCCAATTACCAACGATTACACCTCCGCTAAAATGTTTCTTTCATCCATTGATCCTGGCATGGTACCAAAGCAAGGGACGGCCATTGGTTCGGCCATTGATTTAGCTGCAAGTTCCTTCAGCCCAAAAGAAGAAACAGGAAAGATTATTGTAGCTATTTCCGATGGGGAGAATCACGAGGACGACCCCATTGAAGCATCAAAGCGTGCACATGAAAAGGGTATTCTAATTCATACAATTGGCATCGGGTCACGGCAGGGTTCTCCAATACCACAAACACCAGGAAGCTCTGATTTTATGCGCGATAACGATGGAAATGTTGTAGTAACAAAACTTGATGAGGAAACCTTGTCAAAGGTTGCTGTTGCTGGAGGTGGAAAATACATCCGAGCAAGTAACACCCAAATCGGTTTATCACCTTTATTGGAGGAGATTAAGAGAATGGAACGTGAGGAGTTTAAGGAGAAGATTTTCTCCGAGTATAACGATCAGTTCCAGTATCTTTTTGGGCTGGCATTAATACTACTAATAATAGACTTTTTTATACTGGAAAGGAGAAACAAGCTAATTCGACGACTAAATCTGTTTGGTGAGTATAATGAGGACTAGATATAAGGTTTTATTGAAAAATCTTGAAATGTGAAAAAAAATTACAGATGAAACGCAGTATATACATAATAATAGTTATTCTTTTTGTATCGGTCTCGGTAACATACGGACAATCTGAGAGAAAAGCCATTCGACAAGGTAATAAGGAGTTTAAAAATGGTGATTATTTGGATTCTGAAATTTCTTATCGCACAGCAATTGACAAGAATCCTGAATCATTTAAGGGGAGTTTTAATTTAGGCGATGCACTCTATAAACAGGAGAAGTACGATGAGGCAGCTCAGATATTTGATGATATTACAAATTTAGATATTGACTCTAAAAAGAAGGCGAAGGTTTTTCACAATTTAGGAAACTCCCTTTTTAAGCAGGAGAATTACGCTGAGAGCATTGAGGCTTATAAAAATGCTCTTAGGCAAAACCCCAACGATGTGGAAACCAAGCATAACCTGGCGCAGGCTCAGCGAATGCTGAAGAATCAGGAAGAGCAGCAGGATAGCGATTCCGATGGGGATGGTGACGATGAAGACGATGACCAGAATGATAATCAGCAGGAACAGGACAATGAGGATGAAGGTGATGATAATCAGCAGGAGAAGGATAATCAGGATGAAGGTGATGATAATCAGCAAGATCAAGAAGATCCAAATGACCCAAAAAATCAGCAGGATCAGGAGCAGCAGATTTCACCCGAAGATGCTCGCAGAATGCTAGAGGCAATTCAAAACAACGAGAAGGAAGTACAGGAAAGAGTTAAGGAAGAAAAAGCAAAGCAAGCAAAAATTAAAGTTGAAAAGAACTGGTAAAACAGCAACCATGCTAACCAAGAAGCTAATTATACTATCATCGCTTATTCTATTGCTATTCGGCAATATATTTGCTCAGGATAAGGATGTTGAATTCTCTGTAACCGCACCAAATGTGGTCGCTGTAGGAGAGCAGTTCAGGATAGTTTACAAACTGAATGCTCGTCCTCAGGAATTGAACCCACCCGCATTCGATAGTTTTTATATTCTTGCGGGGCCAAGCACATCAACTAGTAGTAGCATACAAATTGTTAATGGGCAGATGACACAAACTTATGAGTTCTCATATACCTACATTCTTGAAGCAACCGAGGTAGGCAAGTTTACAATTGATCCTGCAACAGCTACAGTTTCGAAGCAAACCCACGAGAGCGATCCTGTTACCATTGAGGTAGTAAAAGGTTCATCAAGGAAATCATCATCCCAGCAAGCTCAAAAGCCCCAGAGGGAGCAAGATCAACAGCAGGAGGAGGAAGAGATGTTTGTAGCCGTTGAGTTCGATCGAAAATCAGCATTCCGAGGGCAGCCAATTCTTGCAACAATTAAAATTTTTACCCGCCAGAATATTTCTGGTTTTGATGAGGTGAAATTCCCCTCATTTAATGGATTTTGGAGCCAAGAAATTGAATCTCAAAACAATGTAACTTTCCAGAGAGTAAACGTCGATGGAAGGATATATAATATGGGCGTTCTTAAGAAGTATCTTCTTTTCCCCCAGCGAACAGGTAATCTTCAAATTGATCCATTTGAAATTGTTGTTCTTTCACAGCAGCGAGCTGGCCGTCCACAATCTATTTTCGATGAGTTTTTTGGATCCTTCGAAACAGTTCGTAAGAAATTAGCCAGCAAGAAAACCAGCCTTAAAGTTAGAGCTTTACCACCTAATGCTCCTGAATCATTTACTGGTGCTGTAGGAAGTTTTAACTTTAACGCAGAATTAGATAAGTCGGAGGTTAAGGCCAACGAGGCCGTTAATTTAAAATTAAGAGTCGCAGGAACAGGCAACCTAAAGCTAATTGAAACCCCAGTAGTAGAGTTCCCCTCTAGTTTCGAGGTTTTCGATCCAAAATCAAGCGAAAACTTGTCGGTAACGTCTAAAGGCGTCACAGGTTCAAGAACATTTGAGTTCGTATCAATTCCTCGCGGACCCGGTGAATATAATCTTGGTAGTTTGGAGTTTACATATTTCGACCCTAATAAGGAGCGGTATGAAACCATAAAATCAGATTCAATTACCATTAACGTAGCATCTGATGGTAGCGATGAGGACCAAAAACAGATGGTTGGTTTTGGTCGAGAGGACATTCGGTTTATTGGTAAGGACATCCGGCATATAAAAACAGAAGATATAAAGCTTACAAAAAGGGCATCCATCCTCTTCGCTAGTACAAGGTACTATCTATATGTAATTATTTTTACTCTTGTATTTACAGGAATCTTTTGGTGGATTAACCAGCAACGAAAGATTATGGGGAATATTGATTTAGTTAAGACGCGCAAGGCCAATAAGGTTGCAAGAAGAAGACTAAAACTTGCTCATAATCACCTAGTTAATTCAGACTCTGAACGATTCCATGATGAACTTTTAAGGGCAATTTGGGGCTATGTTTCCGATAAGCTAAGCATTCCAGTTGCAAGCTTATCAAGCGATAGTGTAAAAGAAACTCTTATAAATAATGGAGTTGATAATGCGGATATTGAGGAGTTTTTAAGAATTATTACCGTTTGCGAATACGCTCGTTATGCCCCATTTGGAGAGCAATCGCAAATGAATGAGCTATACAATAGCGCCATAAAACTAATATCCAAACTTGAGGAGGTAATTGGTAAGTAGAGTAGTATAGTTTTAAATTATTGTAAACTAGAAGCATGAAGTATATATTATTATCGCTCGTTTTGTCAATACTACATTTTGCTACCCTAGCAAAAGCAGAACCCGACTCGTTGCTTAACGCTGCTAACGAACATTATACTAACGGTGATTTTGAAAAGGCTGCTAAAACCTATCAAACCCTTGTTGATAGTGGCTATCATAACGCCGATTTATACTATAATTTAGGTAACGCATATTTTAAGCAAAACAACATACCGTATGCCATTCTCAACTACGAAAGGGCCTATCAACTTAAGCCCAACGATGAGGATATTGAATATAATTTAGAGTATGCAAGAACTTTTACAGTGGACAGAATTGAACCAATACCAGTGTTTTTTTTAACTAAGTGGTACCGTTCAGTCAGAGGTTTACTTTCGTCAAATGCGTGGGCTTGGGTTAGCCTTTTTTGGCTTGCTATAGGCTTTAGTTTAGCGTTAGTATTTTGGTTCTCATCCAGGCCCTGGCTTAAACGATTATGTTTTGCTATGGCAATTTTTGCATTCGTCCTCACAGCTATGTCTGGTATCTTTAGCGCTCAGGAGAAGCAGCGCATGCAGCTACGCAACCATGCAATTATTTTCCAGCCTGTGGTTACAGTTAAGAGTTCACCCGGAGAAGCAGGACAGGAGATATTCATACTACATTCTGGTACAAAAGTTAAAATCACTAAAACTATTGGCGAATGGGTGGAGATTAAAATTGCTGATGGTAACAAAGGTTGGATACCCAGTGGTACAATTGAATTGATATAGTTGGTGTGTTGTATGTTAAATGGTTATGTGCTGGATTTTCATAAATCAATTATTTTGGAGGAGCAGGCCTTCTCATATTTACAAGATAAACACCCAGAAGAACTATTATAATCCCGATAATTTGAACCGAATTAATGGTTTCGCCGTCAAAAACGCCCCAAAGTATGGCAAAGAAAGGTATAATATAGGTAACCGATGTGGCGAAAAGAGCGCTGGTATTCTGTATCAAGCTGTTAAAAACAAATAATGAAATTACTGAGCCAACCCCTGAGAGTGTTAGAACAGCTAGTAAACTTGGCCAAAAATGTGGAGATGCCCAAGCATCATTTAGGTCAGTAAAAAATATTAGGATTATTCCAGCTAATGGGCCAACCAGTAAGAATGATAATGCTGTTACCTGAATACCATTCATGCTTGGTAATCGGAACCTTACTTCATTAACATTTATTCCATATCCAATTGTTGCCAACAGAACATAAAGCGCATAGGAGTTAGCACCAAATATTGCGCTAAAGTCTCCTCCCGTTATAAGTGCTAAGGCTCCAATAAGCCCTGTAAATACTCCGATAATATGGTTTGGAAGTGGCCTGTTTTTATAAAATAAAACACCAACTATTAGCGCAAAAAGGGTGGCAGAACTATTAAGCATCCCCGATAGTGCGCTTGAGATGTGTGTTTGTGCAAGTGCAAACAGAAATGCAGGAAAGAATATACCTGCGTACCCCACAATGGCTAACTTCTTTACGTTATGCTTGCCAATTTTTGAGAAATGGCGAATAATAACAGGTATTAGTAATAAAAAGCCAAAAAACACCCTAATGCCTGCTACCTGCATAAATGAAAAAGCCATTAGTCCCTTTTTCATAAGTATAAATGAACTGCCCCATACTAAGGCCAAAAAAAGCATAGCTGCCCATTGCCAAATTTTCTTTGAAAGGTCAAACATTAGCGATGCTGTTAATAGATTAAAGAATAGAGCCATAAAATGGTAAAAGGTTTAATTATAATACTGATGATATGTATCAAACTGTTGTTAAATAACGAAATATCAGGCTTTTAAAGAGATTTATTATGTGAAGTATTGTTTGATTCTTAGTTGGATAGTTAATTTAGAATAATCACTAAAACAAAAACAGTATCTTTGCAATATCCATTAATATCTTACAATACTTTAAAATGCTTGTATTAGTAACGAGAATAGCATTAAACGTTAAATCAAATAAAGCCTGGATGCTTTTTTTAACTATCTTATTTTTAGAATTGTATTGAATGGCAAGGACTTTTCTTCTTTTAAATTTATTGTTATTCCCATTTTACCTATATGCTAAGGAGGAGGGGAAACCTTTTGTAAAAAACTATTTAGCCCAAGATTATAAAGCGCATGTTCAGAACTGGGCCATTATTCAAGATGACCGAGGTGTAATGTACTTTGGTAATACCGATGGAATACTTGAGTACGATGGTGTGAACTGGAGATTGATTCGCTTAGCTTCCTCCGATGTGGCAAGATCTTTTGCTAAGGATGATTCGGGGAGAATATACGTAGGTGGTTCAAACGAAATTGGCATTCTGGCTCAGAAGCCAAATAAAGGCATGGTGTATATTACACTTAATCATAAAATACCGCCACAATACAAAAATTTTAATGATGTGTGGGAAACTCATGTTATTAATAACGAGGTGTTTTTCAGAACTGATAACTACATATTTAAGTATTCAAAAGATACAATTACAACCTGGCACAGCGAGAAATCGTTTGGACAAAGCTTCGTTCTTAATAATAAGCTCGTTACTTCTATTTCTGGTAAAGGGCTCTTCTATATTGATGGAGATGAATTAGTTCCAGCACCAGAATCAGCTCCTTTTAAATCTCATGATATTTTGCTTTCACACTCAATGTCTGATAGCACTGCAATTATTGGCACGTCAAAGGGCTTAATAAAGTATAGTCCTTTTTTAAAAAGCAAAACACCTGTTGTTCAGCCATTTGAATCTCCATTTGAAGAGATTTACAAAAAGTTTGGCATGGCCTCAAAGGTTCAGCAGTATAATAATCTATTTTATATAAGTACAGCTGGCAATGGTTGTTTTATTGTTGATATGAACGGAGATATTAAGCACGTCATAAATCAGGCTAAAGGCTTACAAACCGATAGAATTCATTCTCTATACATTGATAAACAGGATAACTTATGGTTAGCTACAAATAATGGTATAAGCAAAGTGGCCATATCTTCCCCAATTACTTTTTGGGATTCTAAAGATGGGCTTGATGGGAATGTTGAGTCCATAATAAGGTATAATGACAGATTATATGCTGGAACGCATCAGGGGGTATATTATATTGATAATGGGAAAGTTAAAAAAATTAGCGGTTTAAACGCCACTGCATGGGACTTCCTTGTATATAGCGATCCATTGCTTAAGTCAGAACCTAAATTATTGGTAGGAGCCAGCAACGGGATTTGGATGATAGATTCTACTGATATTAAACCTGTAATAAATACTTCTACATACGTTTACACCCTCTACAAAAGCAAATACTATCCTGATAAAATTTTTGCTGGTACAACCAAGGGCCTTTCTGTTTACTCGTTCAAGAACGGCGAATTATTTTTTGAGGGAATGGTAGAGGGGCTGGTCGATAATATTAGAAGTATCCACGAGGACAACAGTACTGAAATTTGGATAGGCACTTTTAGGAATGGGGTTGCAAAGTTAAATATAAAGAAGTCCTTGTTTAACCCTGAAATTTCTTACTACCAAGAGGAACAGGGGTTAGCATCAAGTAAGAACCCATACATCTTTCCATATAAAAATTCTTTTGTTATTGGCTCTGATGGTGGAATTAACAGGTACAATCCAAAAACAGATAGAATGGAACCCGACTCAACTTTTGGCAGTCAGTTCTGTAGTGGAGAGAATGATGTGTTTTCATTTATTCCACGTAACAATGGAAGAGTTTGGATTTCAGGGCTTAACAATAAATTAGGGGATTTAGGGTATCTTGAACCCGAGGATGATAATTCATTCTCGTTGATTAATGAGCCATTTAAGCAGCTACCTGAAATGATGGTCCTTGCATTTTATGTGGAACCAGACGAAACTGCTTGGTTCGGAGGCTCATCCGGATTATTTAAGTATGACCCTGAGTATACAACACGCTATAAGGAGGAGTATAACACACTAATTAGAGGGATTACGTTACCTGGCGATTCAATAATCTACAGAGGTACGTATCTTAATTACAATAAGAAGCAGCTACCTGACAATCCTAAACAAGCATTAAGTAAAATTAGTTATAAGCTAAACTCCATAACTTTAACCTTTGCTGCCCAAAGCTACATGAATGAGGAGGAGAACTTATACAGCTATATCCTAGATGGTTTCGAATCAGAATGGTCCTCGTGGCAGAAAAACACAATGAAAGAGTACACGAACCTTCCCGAAGGGGAGTACACTTTCTATGTGAAATCTAAAAACATATTCGGAACGGAAGGGCAGGTTGATGAGTTTTCGTTTACGATACTACCACCATGGTACAGAACCATTTGGGCGTATATCGCTTACGTTGTTAGTATAATCTCTCTAATGTACTTAATGCTATATTTAAACTCTAAGCGACTTAAGGCAGCAAATATAGAACTTGAAAGAATTGTTTGGGAAAGAACATCTGAATTGGCTGAGGTGAATACCCAGCTTGAGGAGCAGCAGGCTGAATTGGAGATAAAACAGGAGGAGTTAACCGCGCAGGCTGAGGTGCTGGCTAATAAAAATGTTGAGCTGAAGAAGCTATCAATTGTTGCCAGTAAAACCGACAATGCCGTTATTATTATGGATGCTGAAACAAACTTCGAATGGGTTAACGATGGCTTTACACGTATGTACAACACTAGTTTGGATGAACTAAAGGCTAATCGTGGAACCAATTTGATGGAGTCAAGTCTTAATACGAATATATCAAGCTTAGTTAAAGAGTGTGTAAAGCATAAAAAATCTACAACATACCAAAATTTAAACACGTTACCTTCTGGAGAAATGCTATGGATTCAAACCACCCTAACGCCAATATTCAACACAGAAGGTAAAGTTGAAAAGTTTATTGCCATTGAATCCGACATTACAAAGCTCAAGCATGCTGAGGTAGAAATTCAGAAGCAAAGAGATAAGCTTGAAGAGCTTAATATTACTAAGGATAAATTTTTTAGAATTATTGCGCATGATTTACGGAACCCTTTTAATAATATTATTGGATTAACCGAGTTTATTATTGAGAGCTTAAAGAAGAAGGATGTTGATAAGGCCCTGTTTCTGGCCAATATGCTTAACCAAACCTCATCAACTGCCTACGAACTACTAGAGAATCTGCTAACATGGAGCCGAAGTCAATCGGGTGCTATAGGATTTAATCCAAAAAATATTAATTTAAAAAAATTGCTTGATTCTAGCGTAATGCTTCTAGCCAGTTCTGCTAAGCTTAAAGGTGTTACTTTGAAATCAAACCTAGGTAAGGTGCTGTTTGTGTATTCTGACCCTAACATGCTGCATACAATAGTAAGGAATTTAATAACCAATGCCATTAAATTTTCAAATGAGGGCGATAGCGTTACCTTGGATGCTGCTTACGAAAACGACAAGGTTGTTGTTAGCGTTACTGATACGGGGGTTGGCATGAGTGAAAGTGTGCAGGAGAAGCTTTTTAGGCTTGATGGTAATATAAAATCGCAGGGAACAGCAAAGGAGCCAGGCACAGGGTTAGGTCTGATTCTGTGCAAGGAGTTTGTTGAAAAGAATAACGGAAAAATATGGGTTGAGAGCACCGAGGGTAAGGGGAGTCGCTTTGCCTTTACCTTACCAACAGGCAATGATAGTGAACCACAAGCTAGCACATAAAGGTTGTTACAATTTGATATTCTCAATAAACTTCTCTTTCTCTTCTGTTGATGGTTTTACGCAGGTATCCTGCCTGCCAAACCATTTATACCGATTTTTGGCAATTACACCGTATATATAATCACGAATAAAACGAGGTACTATAAAGAATACTGTAAGTGTGGGCCATAGTCCTGATAATCTTCTTGCTATTTTTAAAGCAGCTGTTGATTTTGTGTAAACCTTACCATGCTCAATTACAATCAGCGTATCGTTCTTTATGGGTTTTACGTTGTACACAGAGCACAACTGTTCTCCTGCCTCCGTTTGCGAGGCTGCAAAGCGGAATAGGTCTTTCTTATCACGTTTAATTATAAACTGCACGCTGCTATTGCAAAGGTTGCAAACACCATCATATAGAACTATTATATGTTTTTCTATTTTTAGCATTACAATATTTGAAGATGCTGCTAGGCCAAAAGAATTTGTGTTTTAAATGAGTCTAAACTTATAAGAATTACATCATATTAAATTATTTGTTCACTACTGCTTATGTGTAATTCTTCATTATTCTTATTGGCTCTAAATAGCATATCAGCCGATTGCATAAGTTTCATTTTCAGGTTTGGGGAAAGGTCAGGATGTGCCTTAAGCCACTCTTCAACAATTTCAGCTGCTTCTGGCGACGAGTGACCACTTAGGGTTGCATTAAGCCAGTTAAGTGGAAAAAATATGTCGCCAGTTTCCTGTATTTCAGGAAGCATATCAAGCGATGGCTCAATGAATCGGATGCTAAGGTCACTCCTTAAAGGGTGATGCAATAAGCGGAGGGCTTCAACCACCCATGGTTCTGGTTTTCTTCTGCTTGGCTCTTTGAGGCTTTCAAAAAAATCAATTCGTTGGCTCGGTATTGGCGAAGCAGCATTTAGCAAAAACTCGAATTTTGCTATACGGTCAGGATTATCCATCCTCTCAATTTCACCAAAAGCAATGGCATGGTACAATTCGGGTTTCCGAATCATTAATTCAAAAGCTAGCTTGGTTCTGTCGCTCTCACTTAGCTCAATACCATAAATCTCCTCATTATTCCATGCAGTGTGCAGCCTACTAAACGATTCGTTTGTTGTGAATAATGAGATGGTTGCTTTTAGCGCGCTTCTTCGCTGCTCAATAGGTTGGTTGGCACTAACTAATTTCCATAAGGTGTTTTCAACATCCGTAGCAATACCCTCACGTTTCCTTGGGGAGGAAAATATCCAGAATACATTTTTGAGGGAGCTTAACAGATATTCTTGTATTTGTGGCTCGTTCTCTTTTGCTATGGCTTTTAGAAGGAAGTCAGTGTAATCATTAAGCTTAATTAAACCCTCCAAAAACATCTCGTACATTGAAATATGTGCCGATGCTCTTGCAGTAGGATTTTTAATTGCTTGGGGATTTGCCAGCATTAATTTCAAAGTAAGGCTATCGGGCACAAAACAACCATAACCTAAACCGCTTGAGTTAAAGGCAATTGGTTTGTTGGAAGCAATAGTAGCATCCATGTCTGCAAAAGTTGGTAATGTGTCTAACCAAATACGCATGTCTGTCCTGTTGGCATTAAAATTGCTAGCATCTACCCTCATTTTTGGAAGTGGCGTTCTGTCTAATGCCTTTAATTTGATTGTTTCGTTTTCATTATCAATATTATATTTGACTAATGGTCTGCCAGTTTTGAGAGTCCAGGTATTGGCCCAATCCTTTAAATCTGACTGGGTGTGCTTATTAAGTATATCAACCAGTTCGTTCCAATTTGCATTAGACATGTGGAAACTCTGCAGGTATTCTTTAACACCGTCCTTAAACGCTTCTGCACCCATTAGCATTTCCAGCTGCTGCATCATTATTGGTGCTTTATGGTATATAATATCACCGTATATTGTTCCAGCGTTAAGCATATTATTAAGTTGTTGTACAATGGGGTTTGCACCCTGAGTACGGTCAACCGAATAGGCCCTGGGAAAATGCGAAAGGAGAAAGCGAAGCCTATGATTTAAATCGGGGTACTGCGGATTAACCATTAAGTCGGCCATAAATCCTGCAAAAACTTCTTTGAGCCAAACATCATTAAACCAGCGCATTGTAACTAAATTGCCAAACCACTGGTGGGCAACTTCATGGGCTATGAGGTTTGCACGGTTTAATTGCTGATTTATTGACGGGTTGCTCTCCAGAAGCAACCTGCTATCGCGGTAGTAAATAGCACCAGGGTGCTCCATGCCGCTATACTGAAACCCGGGAATTAGTATAAAGTTAAGTTTTCCGAAAGGGTAGGGGATGCCCGTGTACTCCTCAAGCCAATCCAATGATTGGGCGTGTAAACTAAAAATATCGGGCAGATTTTTTTCCAGCTTCTCTTTATCCGTTTCGCGATGGTAGAGGGAAAATGTTCTCCCGTTAACAGATTGGGTTTCAACTTTGAAATTACCAACTGCAAAAGCAAAAAGATAGGTGCTAATGGGTTCTGTGGTTTCAAAAGTCATTCGCTTCTCAGTATTTGAGGTATAGCGAATAGTATCGGACTTGCCATTGGAAAGGGCCGTCCATTTTGCAGGAAGGTTTAGCGACAGGTTAAAAGTTGCTTTTAAATCGGGCTGGTCGAAGCATGGAAACACCGTTGATGCCCTGTCGGGGACAAGGAGCGTGTAAAGGAACTCGTTGCTACGATTTAGTGATCCATCCGGAGATACAAACTCGACATAAATAGTATTCTCCCCAGCATTGATGTATCGTTTTGGAATAACAATGTGTCCATTCTCAAATCTATATTTAATTTCAGAACCTCCCTGCATCACCTTCACAACCATCTCTTGGGCAACTCTGAAATCAAGCACAACCTCCTCCGGGTTCTCAAGAGTAAAACTAATAGCTGCATTGGCTGATACTAGCGAGTCCTTTTGTTCTGGTATATTAAAGTGAAGCGAGTAGGCAATATCTGCTACTTGTGCTTTTCTGTTTTGTGCTAACTCATAAGAGACGCCTTTATCAACAGGGGTTCTTTTGCAGGAAGCAATGAAAATTGTTAGTAACAGTAATAGGGAGAGGTTTGCTGTTCTGGACATGTTATTATATTTTGATGTATGATGAATTTTTCGCTTAAGCAAATATAATCTCAAAAAAGTAAAAACCAACCTCTCCCTTATGCTAAGGGTTATTATGAAGTTAGTCCTTTAATTTCTGAGCCATTTTTTCAGCAATTACATCGCATTGTGCGTACTTGTTATCGCTGGGTTTTCCATAAATATCAGCAGGGTCTGCAACAATGTCAAGGTTTGATTCTTCAGCAAACTTCATCAGGTTACGCACGCCACCACCATTCCAGCTGTAGCTGCCAAAAACACCTAGAAACCTGTTCTTTAATTTCAGATGGAGTAATTCCCTGGTAAGGTTCTCCATTAAAGGGAACATGTGCCCATTGTATGCGCATGAGCCAAGTATAAGTCCTTTATATTTCCAGATATCATTAATTAAATGGCTAATATGTGTTCTGGAAACATCATGTATCCTAATGTCCATAATCCCATGCTCACTAAGTCTTCGGCCAATATAATCGGCCATAAGCTCAGTGTTCCCATACATTGATGCTACAACAATTACTACGCCATTATCGGCCTCGTACTTGCTCCATTTATCGTATAAATCAAGAACTTTTTGTGGGTTTTCGCGCCAAATTGGACCATGTGTTGACGCTACAACGTTAACCGGAATGCCCTCAAGCTTTGCGAAGGCTTTTTGAACCATGTTACCATATGGCCCTACAATGTTTGAATAGTAACGACGCATCTCATCCTCAAAAAAGTTGAAATTTACCTCATCATCGAATATGCCACCATCGAGGGTTCCAAAGCTACCAAAAGCGTCACCAGAAAACAGTATTTTGTCAGTTGCATCATAAGTCATCATGGTTTCAGGCCAATGAACCCAGGGGGTCATTACAAAATTTAGTATATGATGCCCAAGGTTTAAAGTATCTCCATCCTCCACCTTATGAAGACGGTCTGTTATACCCCAATAGGCCTCAACCATTTTAAATGTTTTCACATTACCTATAATAGTAACACCATCAAAATGGTCATATATCGCTTTAACCTCACCAGAGTGGTCAGGTTCCATGTGGTTTATAATAAGATAATCGAGCTTGCGGCCATCGAGCAGTTTCTCAATTCGCTCAATGTAGTTCCCTGCAGCCCTATCCTCAATTGTATCAACAAGAGCAGTTTTTTCATCAACAATTAGGTAGGAGTTATAAGAAACGCCCCTGTTAAGTGGCCACATGTTTTCGAATAGTCTTTTACGTCTGTCGTTCACTCCAATCCAGTGAACTTTGCCTTTAACTGGTACTGTGTAATGCATATCGTAGATTTATATTGATTTGTTTGTATTTTGATAACACAAAATTAGTAAAAGGGTTGAAACGTTCCGATTTAATTTGCATAAAAAAAGGCTGCCTTTTTTAGGACAGCCTCTTAAGATTATTCCAGCTGGATTATCTCACATATATGAGGAACTCCCAAGGTTTGAGTTCAACTGTAACACCCTCCTCAAAGTCTTTCGTTTCCTCGTTAAAAAGTTCTGTATAGTTGCCAATATAAGCATCACCCCTTAGTTCTATGGTTTGTTTCAAATTTGAAAGATTAAAAATGGTAAATACCTTATCGTTCTCGTTTTCACGAGTAAAAGCAAATACATTCACATCGTTGCTGGTTTTTACACGGAACATATCTCCCCCCTTGCGTGAGGCCCAAATGGCAGTGTTATTCTTTTTAAGGTTGATAAGCTTCTTATAAAATTCGGTAAACTCTGGATTGGGTGTCCAGTCTATCTCATCCTTCTCAAAAAACTCAAGCATGCGGTCAAAACCAACCTCCTGCCCATTGTATATAAGAGGCATTCCTGGAATCATAAATTTGAGCGCTGCAAAGGTTTTAACACCATCGCCTAAGCGGGTAAACTCTGTGGCTGCCCAGCTATTCTCGTCATGATTACTTGTAAAATGCATTTTTATGGTACCCTTCGGATAGGTAGCAATTTCTTTTTGGTAGTACTCATCAATATCAAGAACAGTTTTTTCTCCCTTGGCAACAGCATTCATTATATGATGGAACTCCCATGCGTAGTCAGCGTCAAATGCATACTTCATTAAATCAATTTCTTCTGCTTCTGCAAGCATAAATACGGGTTTAATATTATCGAGCTCTTCACGAGCTTTGTTCCAGAAATCCGTTGGAACCATATTTGCAACATCGCACCTATATCCATCAATATTAGCTTCTTCAACCCAAAACTTAAGGGCACCAAGCATGTACTCTCGCAGTTCATTGTTATCGTAATTTAGTTGAACAACATCTGTCCAGTCGTACGGAGAAACAAGGTTGCCAAGCGAATCCCTTACATACCAATCCGGGTGTTCGTTAACCAAATGGTTGTCGTGCGCAGTATGGTTGGCAACCCAGTCGAGTATAACCTTCATTCCTAAATCATGTGCTTTATTCACTAGGTTTTTAAAGTCATCCATTGTTCCAAACTCCGGATTAACGCCCTTGTAATCCTTAATTGAGTAGTAACTTCCTAAAGTGCCCTTTCGCTCTTCCTCCCCAATGGGATGAATTGGCATAAGCCAAAGAATTTTTACGCCAAGTTCCTCTAACCTTGGTAGGTGCTCTTCAAATGCAGCAAAGGTGCCTTCAGGGGTGTACTGCCTTATGTTTACTTCATACAAGGTGGCGTTATGAACCCAACTGGCGTGCTCAACCTGAAACGGTTCATCCTTTGATACTTCCTTTTGATTACAGGCTGAAAAACTTAGTGCCATTGACAATAATAGCACCACAGCCATTGTTTTGAGTTCAGTAAATAATTTGATTCTCATAGTTTTATCTGTATGTTAGTTAAACTTCAATTTCATTCGATTGCACAGAAATTTATGTTTTTTAAGTACGTGCTAATAGAATAGAACATGCATTTTTTTGTACTTTTGCTAGCGTGGAAAAATTTGGCTCTATAAAAATACAGTGTTTTTATTAACTCAACATCAAGTGTCCTGTTAACTACGCCAAAATTTTAAACAAACGATATAGATTTTTTTTTACGATATAATTTTTATTAATTTATGAAGAGAGTACTAGTTGCAACGGGTGGTGGTGACTGCCCAGGATTAAATGCTGTTATTAGAGCAGTTGTTAAAAGAGCAGAACAGGAGAGGGACTGGGAAGTAATTGGAAGTATTGAATCATTTAACGGGATACTCCGCGAACCTACCGAGATTAGAGTTCTTGATGAGCGCTCGGTAGCAGGAATCCATGTGCAGGGAGGAACAATAATTGGATCAACCAATAAGGGTGGCCCATTTGCCTGGCCAGTAAAGAATACAGATGGAACTTGGGCGTATGCTGATAGGTCAGATGAGATGATTAGAAAATTACAGTATCTTGGTGTTGATGCCGTGATTAGCATTGGGGGCGATGGCTCTCAGCAAATTTCTCAGGCTTTGCATGAAAAGGGGCTGAAGATTATTGGTGTGCCTAAAACAATTGATAACGATCTTTCTGCAACTGATTTTACATTCGGGTTTCAAACGGCAGTTCAGATTGCAACAGAGGCTGTTGATAAGTTGGTAACAACCGCAGCCAGCCACAATAGGGTTTTGGTGCTTGAGGTTATGGGTCGTTTTGCAGGTTGGATTGCCTTGCACGCAGCAATTGGTGGTGGGGCAGAGGTTTGCCTTATACCCGAAATTCCTTATGATCTTGACAAGGTGTTAGAACGGTTACAGTCTCGGTATAGCCGTGGGAAAGGTAATGCCATAGTTGTTGTTGCTGAGGGTGCTATGCCCAAGGATGGAAGTGTAACAGCTGAGCATAGCGATGAGGTTGGTTATAAAAATATTAGGCTGGGAGGTGTTGCTCATAAAATATCCTATGATCTCAAGAAAGCTGGCTTCGAGGCTGATTTGCGCGAAACAGTTCTTGGACACCTTCAAAGAGGAGGTGTGCCAATAGCCTACGACAGGATATTGGCATCGCAATTTGGCGTAAAAGCTTTTGAAATGGTGCTGGAGGGTCGTTTTGGTGAGATGGTAGCATACCGTCACCCCGATATTATTTCTGTTCCCCTTTCGGAAGCAGTTGACAGACCAAACCTTGTTAGCCCTGACTGCGACTTGGTTAGAACTGCTAAAGGAATTGGTATCTCTTTCGGAGATTAATATTGTATTAAAATTTATTAAAAGCCTGCCATTTTCTGGCGGGCTTTTTTGCTTGAGCTAATTAGCGGATTTTTTTCTGCTTTTTTTAATTGGTTTGTAGGTTTTTATAAACGCTCTCAATTTTTTTAACTATACTATCAATAGAAAAGTCTGTTTTTACTTTGTGAGCAATTGCTTGCGCCTCGTTTTTATATTTATTCTGCTGAGAGAAGAAGCTGCTAATACACTTAATTAGTTCCTTACTTGAAGGTTTTGTGCTTTTAACATCAATAAAATTTGTATTCTTGATGTTTTCATATTTCTCTATTGTTAAAAGCCCCCCCATCCTTTTGCTATTTGCCGAAATAACTGGCACTCCTTGTGCGGCGGCTTCCAGGGCAACCCTTCCCACACCAATAATTAAGGATGCATCCTGATATATTTTTGAAATCTGAGATTCGTATCCATGAACCTGACAGCAATTGTCTCCATGCGTTTTTTTTATTTTTTGTGCGATGCTTATTAAATCCTCCTTTTTCTTTCCATCGCCAACAACATGAAATTCTGTTTTCGGGTATTTTTTTAAAAGATTAGGTAGTACGTCTTTAATCATTAGCTCCAGAAAGTTATAGTGCGATTTATCAATTCGGCTTATATGATAGATTCGATAGGGTGTTGCATCATTTTTAGATGTTTTTATATCTATCCCATTGGGTATTAGTACAGCCTTATTGCCAAAATTATAGCGTCTGTTTGCATGCTCAAGAACTTTTTGGCTTACAATGATGATTTTGCTGGTTAGCTTTCTGGATAGTTTAGACCTTAAATCGTAGCGGGCTCTTCCGTGAACGGTTGCTACTGTCTTCCGATTTGTAAGGAGGCCCGCAAGTGCCCCAACTATTATAGCTAAGCGCTGGTGAGCATGAATTATATTAATTTTATTTTTAACTATAAGATAAGCTACAAATAGAACTTGTAATGGCAGTAAAAAATCTCGCAACTTTAATGGGATAAACTTAACACTGCTGGATAGTTTTTTTACTTGACGACCCTTGCCACCTATTAAGATAACCCGATGCCCCCTCTTAGATAGCTCATTGGCAAGATCGCAAACATGATTCTCTGCACCGCCAAAATCAAATCGGTTTATTATTAGTAGTATATTCATTTAAATGCTAAAAGATGGTATAATAAATGCATGCTATTACTTTAGAAGATATTCAAGCCCGTTTAGTTTAATCTCGTACATGGTGTGCATTAGGGTTCCCAATTTACCTGTGGGGAAACCTTTCTGGTGATACCATACAAGGTAATGCTCGGGCAGATGACTAATATACCTACCCTTGTATTTGCCGTAAGGCATTTTGGTAGTTAAAACTTCTTTCAGGATATTTCTATTAAAATCACTCGGATTAATATCTTCCATTATACCGATGGTTTTTTGCGCTGATACTTCTTCTCTGATTGAATCTTTTTTGATTCTAAACGTTTCTTTTCCGATGCTTTTGTAGGTTTTGTTGGCTTGCGCTTCTTTTTTGGTGTAAGTGCTTTTGTTAGTAATTTGTAAAACTTTTCTATGCACTTTTGTTTATTCCCATATTGTGAACGCTCAGCCTGTGAAACGATTATTAGAATGCCCTCTGAGGTTATTTTATTTGAAAGTTTTTCCAAAACTATTTCTTTCTCTCTATCAGTTAGAAGGGTGGAGTTGGGTACAGAAAACCTAAGCTCCACCTTGGTGCTAACCTTATTAACATTCTGCCCACCGGCCCCGCTGCTTCGGGAGGTGTTAAAAACAAATTCTTTGTTGAAATCTCTTTCAAGTGTATTGAATTCCTCCATATACTAGGTGGTTCTTTACTTTCCGATGCAAAATTTACTAAAAATTGACCCTAAAATCTCATCCGTTGTAATCTCTCCCGTTATCTCCCCAATATAATAAAGCACCTGCCTAATATCCATTGCCAATAGGTCGGTCGGTATGTTGTTTTGTAATGCTTCCTTTGCACGCGCTAAGCTGTCCTGTGCTTTTAGTAACGATTGGTAATGGCGAATATTGGTAACAATAGTTGCTTCGCTATTTAACGCAGCGGGGGAGAACTCGGCTGTTAGCTCATTGTGGAGCTCTTCCATATTTAACCCATGCTTTGCTGAAATTGCAATAATTTTGATGTTGGGAAATTCTGATTTTAACTGCTTTTGCAAAGAATTGAGCTTCTGGTTATCCACCATATCAACCTTGTTGATTAGCACCACCATCTGCTGATTCTCTTTTAAAGAGTTGAGAACATCCTGTATCTCATTAACCGTAATTTTGGTGTTATCTCTGGCATCTGCCATCATTAAAATAATAAGAGCCTGTGATATTTTTATGTAGGTTCTTTCAATTCCCAGCGTTTCAATTTTATCGGTGGAGAGCCTTAGCCCAGCCGTGTCAATAAATCTAAAGTTAATCCCCTTAATGTTAACGGTATCCTCAATGGAATCGCGGGTCGTTCCTGCAATATCAGAGACTATAGCCTTCTCCTCGTTAAGAATTTTATTAAGCAATGTGGATTTGCCTACATTGGGTTTGCCCGCTATGGTTACCGGAACACCGTTTTTTATAACATTCCCCAGTTTAAACGAGCCAAGTAATTTTTTTATATGGCTTGCTATCTCATTAACTAATTTAATAAGTTGGGTGCGGTCAGCAAATTCAACATCCTCCTCGCTAAAATCCAGCTCAAGTTCAATTAGCGAGATAAAGTGGACAAGCTGCTCACGGAGCCTCTTTAGATAATCAGAAAAGCCGCCTCGCATCTGATTCATTGCCACCCTTCGGGCAGCTTCGCTGTTGGATGCTATTAGGTCGGCAACTCCCTCCGCTTGTGAAAGGTCCATTTTCCCGTTTAAGAATGCACGTAATGTGAATTCACCTGGTTGGGCCATTGTTGCGCCATTCTTAATTAGCAGTTCAAGTATTTGCTGTTGTATTAATATTGATCCGTGACATGAAATTTCAACAATATCCTCACCAGTATAGGAGTTGGGCGCTTTAAACAGACTAACCAGAACTTGGTCAATCTCCTTACCACCATCGTAAATTTTTCCATGATGAATGGTGTATGCTGGTTGTTCTGAAAGTTTTTTTTGCTTGCTGGTGGGAGAAAATATTTTCTCGCATATATTAATGGAATCACTCCCGCTAAGCCTAATTACAGCAATGGCACCCACACCTGCTGGTGTGGCAATGGCGGTTATGGTAGTATCCTTAATCATCCATTTAGTTTTTTGCAAAACTATGGATTTTCTTTATAATAACCTTATAAACTTAAGTGATTACTTATGTTTGTAGATTTTTAGAATGGAAAAAAGTTTGCTTGTATAGCGATGCTAGTATTCAGTTTTTCCCTCAAAATCTTTCCACTTCAGGAATCCTTTAATGGCTTCATTTTCTAGTATTCGTTCTGTCCTGATGCGTCGCTTCTCAACGGGGAGCTTAATTTCATCATAAATAAAAGAATCGTCAAAGCCAATTTCTTTGGCATCGGTTTTAGTGTTGCCATAAAAGATGGTGTCAATTCTTGCCCAGTATATTGCAGCAAGGCACATGGGGCAGGGTTCACATGATGAATAGATGGTGCATCCGCTTAGATTAAAATCATTAAGATTTTTTGCTGCTTCTCTAATTGCAACTATCTCCGCATGGGCAGTGGGGTCGTTGCTGCACGTTACCCTGTTTGCTCCTTTTGCAATTACTTTTCCATCCTTAACTATAACGGCCCCAAATGGGCCACCATTATTGTCTATGTTTTCAATGGATAGTTTTATTGCTTCCTGCATATACTCCTTGTGCTTGTTTTCCATATTTCATCAATTCGTTTTCTTCTCAAAAATCGTAATAATATAAATTTATACCAATGTTTTTATCAAAAAAATCTCACTTCTTTTAAACTAAAATGGATTATGAAATCCATATTTAATATATTGCAGTATTAATTTTGAAGCAACTCAGGTAGTTGAAAAAAATATGAAAATGAGAAAACAAATTTTTATTTACATATTACTAATTCCTCTTATACTTATCTGTCTATCTTTTAATAATAACAAGAGGAGTATTGATGATGGAAGAGGTTTAATACGTAAAATTTACAAAACCCACTCAGATAGTTGGTACTCTAACCTAACTTTTAAGCAGGAAATGTTTCGTTACCGTGATGACAGTTTAATAGGTAACGAGGTTTGGCTTGTTGCGTATAGCGCTTCAGGGAATTTACATATCAGGTATGAAGACTTTGACTCAGGAAGAGGGTGGCTTATAACAAATGATACTCTTTATACTTTCAATCATGATAAGCTTATAGGTGAAAAGCCAAGGCTTCATGATATTATGACGTTAGGCTTGGATATCTTCATCACACCTCCAGCGGATATCATTGGGAAGATCGAGTCAATGGGATTTGATTTATCATTACTTGCTAAAACAACAATTAAGGGCAATAAAGTGTTTCAGGTTGGGGATCCTGATGATCAGTGTTTTTGGATTTATGAGGATGAGTTGCTTTTTTATGGTTTACGTAGAGTTGATAAAACCGGGGTAAAAGAAATATTCTTTGAAAAGTATGAAACATTTTATGATAAACCGGTAGCAACTCAAATTCAGTATTTCCAGGATGGTGAAATGTACTTGCTGGAGAAGTATTTTGATGTTCGTATGCCCAGCTGCCTGCCGGATGACTTTTTTGACCCTGATCTTTTCAATAGCACCAGGTGGTGAAATTTTTCAGAAAAAAGAAAGGGGCAATAAACAGCCCCCCCTTTTCTGTATAATATTTCTAAACCAAAGCTAGTATGCTTCTTTTGCAAATTTTTTGGCATTAATCTCCACTTTGAGGATAAAGAAATAATTATCGCCATCAAGCTGTAAGAATTGGTAATTAAGTGTTTCGCCAGTTTTTCGGGCAATATCAATTAATCCAAGACCCGCTCCTCCCTTGTCGGAGAGTTTACCTTCCTTTATCTGCTTCTTGTACATCTCCTTAAGCTCCGCTTGTGTTGCATTGTTAACAGTGGTTAATGATTGCTCAAGCGAATCCTTGTGTTTTTTTGCCACCATATTTGAGGTAATAATGTAATAGGTGTCGTCCTTCTTACCAATAATAAACAGCCCGCTACCAATTTTTCTCTCTTTAATCTCGTCGGAGTGTTTGTTCATGTTTTGCAGAGTCTCAACCATAACATGGTAAACTTTCCGCTGTACGGAACGTTCCTCGCTCTGTTTCTCCATATCCGACTCAGCCATGGATGTAAACATTTTGGTAATTTCATGACTAAACTCGCCCAGATAAACAAGGGAGAAGCCATTATCAATCATCTCGTCGTAAATGTTTGAGACAGATTTTATGAAGTTGAATGAAAGGTTCATGGTTTGGGTGTTTTATTTACACATAAAAGTAGCAAAACAATTGTATAAGATAAAGGATGATGCCAATAAAATGAAAAGTACAAAAAATTGAGTGTTGGTGACATTTACCAACACTCAATCTACACTAAATGTCAAGCTAAATGTCAAGCATATTTAATCCTTGTTTAAATCTAATGTCAACAGGAATTTTTGAATCATTTATTCTATCGAGGTCAGATTGAAGCTCTTCCTTGATGTACCCCATGCTATCAAGCATTTCTTTTGCAGCCTTATAGTTTCCATCACCCTGAATCACAAGGGTTTTTTCAGCTAATGAGTTCATGGCTTTGGTCATCTTATCAAAATCAACATGGTAAGTTCCTGTTTCAGGGTTACGTGTAAAAGCCCCTTTCTCCTGAAAGTAATAAAAACGCATCATGTTTGCTTTGCCGTGTGCTGAGGCTGCACCAAAACGGACAGAGCGGAAAATACCAGCCATAAAAGTTACGTAGTTATCCATAAGGTCTTTCTCTCCTAATTCACCCATTTTTGCAAGCTCACTAACCATAAAAAGCCCTAGTATATCCGCTTTATTCTCTTCAATTGGACTGTAGGCATCTCTTAGAGCCTCCCTTACGGTTCCGTTATCATTAATGGTATTTTTAATTCCCAGACCGTGAGCAACTTCATGAAACATGGTGTTCTCAAAAAATGCATCAAAAGTAACATGCTTACGTTGTTCCTCATCAATAATAAGTTCGCTTATTGGGACTAAAATTTTGTCAAACTTATAGCGCATAGAGTTTTTTAGCTGTAATTTTCGGCTTCCCTTTTCAACATGAACAACAGGGTCGTTTGGCAGGTTAATGGCAATGGTCTTGCTTCCTGCATTGCAATCACCCGCATAAAATATTGCATCGTAAACTCCCAAGTCGCTATCTACACCAGGAACCTCTGCTTTATACTCTTCCCCTACTGGTAGTCCTTCTTGAAGATTGGGAAGTAAGGCGGCAAAACGTGATAACTTTTCGCTCCATTCTTTATCTTTTATTAGGATAAAAGCCTCATGTGCTGCCTTGTAGTTAAAAAGCCTATCTTCATAATTCTCAATTGGGCCTACAACAAAGTCTATGCTATTATCCTTCATGTCCATCCAGGCTAAATCACTGGGTTGATACTCATCGTTTAGCAACGCCTCTGCTCTAAGGTTAAGATAGTTTTTAAATGGTTCGTATTCTGCCAGTTCGGCTGCTTTCTTTAAAAGTTCAGCTGCTTTTTCGTGCTGTTCTTTATACGCAACGCTATAAGGGATTGATTCAAGGGAACCATCTGCCTTTCTTTTAATTAGGGTGTAAAGACTTTTCTTATCAGCTGACTCAAAGTTTTCAAACTCTTCGCTTGTCATGTCAGAAGGGTAGAAATTAGCGCCCATAGGTTTTTCGCCATAACCATCAATAAAAGGTTCGTTATTATTCAATCGCTCCCAAGGTCCATAATTTAATTTTATGAACTGACGAGTAGCTTTATCCTCTATCTCACTAAGAAGCTCATCTTTGTCTCCAAAAGATTGGGTCCAAAAGATATCATCCATAATTTGAGCCGCTTTAAACAGGTAGGTGAGAAGCTCTTTTTGATTATCGGAAAGATGACTTATGTCTGAAGTAAGTTCAACTTCTACGAAAGCATCCACTTTGTTTTGCATTTCTTTGGATGATTTTTCATCCGTTGTTTTGCAGGCCATTGCCATGAAAAGGGCAAAAACCATTGTTAGCATTAATTTTGTCTTCATTTTTGGTGTATTTTGCGATTAGTATTACTATGCAAGTTAAAAAAAGTATTAAGTAATCAATAGGTATCCTCCAGAACATCATCAGAATTAAACTTAAACCCCAGGCGTTTCCCCGTTTGAAGTTTAGTACTCTCAATTTTTGTGTTCATTTGAGCAACGGTAGCTATTTTTACCATATCATACGGAGGAACCAGCAGGTCGAACTCCAAAGAGTAAAGCATGGCCGTTTCAATAATGCGTTTTACGTCCTCCTTGCAGATTATTGCCTGGCCAAAGTTATTGTATAGAAAACCCATTTGGCGTTTCCCCTCGACAAAGTAGTGATTTTCGCGATTTACAAATAATCTGCCTATTAAATAACCTAGGTCTTCATTCCTATTATATTTAAAGGAATCGGTTAGGAAATTATAGATATTAACTACTCCACAGTATGAGTTAAGCTTATTCCCTTCAACATAGGGTAGTTTCCAAATACTATGATCCCTGTCAAACTCAAAAACATTGGAGTGCATGCTAAATATTAAAATATCGCCAGCCACCTTAATTTCGGCTTCAAATTTGCCTCTGTCTCTGTACTCTAACCTGATTTTTTTATCACTATTTTTAAGGTCGCTATTTAATCCGCTAGCCATATCGTGGAGCGATGCCTTAATTAGGCTGAAAGTCTCAAGGGTATTTTCATAAACTCTTTGTTTCATGCCTGATTTTTCAATCAGGGTATCAACAATTAATTTTTGTGGGCTTTTGTTTTCCATTTTTAGAATGGTATCGATTAATATTAGTATGCTCTTGCAAAAACTACACGCTGTGCCGATGGCTTACCTGTGTAGATGCACTTACCCGATTCTTGATTATTACTTAAGGGTATGAGGCGAATTGTAGCCTTGGTTTCCTCTTTTATTTTATTTTCAGTTTCAGTTGTACCGTCCCAGTGAGCCGATATAAAACCACCCTTCTCATTAAGTACGCTTTTAAACTCATCATACGTATCAACGCTGGTTGTTTTTTGCTCCCTAAAGTTCAGCGCATTATTAAACATGTTATCCTGCATCTCTTCTAGTAGGTTGATAACATAATCAACAACATTATCCTGTGGGATAAATTCTTTGGTAAGGGTGTCTCTTCTGGCTACTTCAACAGTTCCCTTTTCCAAATCCTTTGGCCCCATGCCAATCCTAACGGGGTAACCCTTTAATTCATACTCTGCAAATTTAAACCCTGGTTTAACAGTATCTCTATTGTCAAAATGGGTTGATATTCCTTTCGAATCAAGTTGGCTTTTTATTTGGTTAATCTTCTCCGAAACGGCTTCAAACTCCTTTTCGCTTTTATAAATGGGAATAAAAACCACCTGCGTAGGAGCAAGTTTCGGTGGTAAAATCAAGCCTTTGTCATCGGAATGCGCCATAACCAAGGCTCCCATAAGACGCGTGGAGACTCCCCATGAGGTTGCCCAAACATAATCAAGTTTACCTTCTTTTGACTGGAACTTAACATCAAACGCTTTGGCAAAATTCTGCCCCAAAAAGTGGGAAGTTCCTGCTTGCAAGGCTTTACCATCTTGCATTAATGCCTCAATACAGTATGTTTCAAGGGCGCCTGCAAAACGTTCTCCTTCCGATTTCGTGCCAATTAGTACGGGAATTGCCATCCACTTTTGCGCAAAATCCGCATAAACATTAATCATTTTCAGGGTTTCTTCTATAGCCTCTTCTTTAGTTGCATGAGCAGTATGCCCTTCTTGCCATAGGAACTCTGCTGTACGAAGAAACAATCTCGTACGCATTTCCCACCTTACAACATTTGCCCACTGGTTAATAAGAATAGGCAGATCTCTATAAGACTGAATCCAATTTCTGTATGTATTCCAAATAATTGTTTCTGAAGTTGGCCTCACAATTAGCTCTTCCTCAAGCTTTGCATCCTCATCAACAACAACTCCTTTGCCATTCGGGTCATTTTTTAGTCGATAATGGGTGACTATGGCACACTCTTTGGCAAACCCCTCTACATGGTCTGCCTCTTTACTAAAGAAAGATTTTGGGATAAAAAGCGGAAAATAAGCATTTTGATGCCCTGTTGCCTTAAACATATCGTCGAGTTGACGTTGCATTTTCTCCCAAATTGCGTATCCGTAAGGTTTAATAACCATACAACCACGAACAGCGGAATGCTCCGCCAAACCTGCTTTAGCCACAATGTCATTGTACCATTGAGAATAATTCTCGCTTCTGCTTGTAATTCCTTTTGCCATTGAACGTTTTGGTATAAAATTTGTTATGTATTAAGTAAATAAATGAAGTTGCAAAGTAAAGAAATAAAACGATAATTATAAATAAAAAACGCATGGAGGTTATCATGAAAACTACAATTAAAATTTTAACTTTTGCTCTTTCTGCAGTTTTTCTGGGGGGATGCTCCTCAGGTATGCAGATGAGTAAAACAAGTAGGTATCAGAATGATGATATTTACTATAATCCTTCTGCAACATACACCGCAAATGAGGATGGCAAACAGAATCAGAAGCAATCTAAATCAGACCTTAAGTTAACTGAACTTGAAAAAAGGTATACTGATATACTTGCCAATGATACAGTTGACGATGTGGATACTGTAATCTATAAAGCAAATGAAAGTGAGAACCCTTATGAGCGTATAGTGTCAGATACATACGAAGAATCTTATGAGAGGCGTTTAAGAGGGCGTGAGAATCCATATTACAGAGTCAGTACATGGGGAGCACAGTACACTGACGACTATTGGTATGCTTCAGCATTTAGAGGTGACCCATTTTACAACGTAATGATAATGGGTACAGATGTTTGGGTTGAACCTTACTATATCTCTTCAATGTTTGCAAGTCCCTACTATGGTAATTACTATAGTTGGGGTACGTGGGGTTATCCAAGCTACTCCTGGGGTAGTTATGGTTACTACAATCCATATGGCAACTGGGGCTATAATAGTTGGCACTCACCTTGGAATAACTATGCATGGGGTTATAATACAGGTTTTTACGATGGTTACCACTGGGGATCAAATTTAAATTCTGCTAACTACCACTATGGTAGAAGACCAAACCAAGATGTTGTAAGTTATAATAGAGGTAGGGGTGAAGCTACTGCTTCAGCAGATCTTAATCGACGTCGTCAAGACCTCTCTAGCAGGCAAGCGACACTTCAAAATACTCAAGGGCGTGATAAACGGACTGGCACTACTACTTCAGCTCAAGGTACCGTTAGCAGACAGCAGGATCCCGAGAATGATAACTTGACAAGGGCTAAAAGAAGAACAGATGTTCGTGAACCCGTTCGTGGCGAGAGGGATATCAATCCAACAAGAGTTGCCCCAGTGAAAAATGAAAGAAGAGGTCGCGTTTCTCAAGATGCTACTAGGCGTCATAACCCTACATATACTAGGCCAAACCCTGGCAATAGCAATGAGTTTAACAGGCCTACTCGTAATTACCCTTCAAGGGAGTCGGTTAATAGAGGAGGTAACAGGAGCAGCCGTGAAACAACGGCTCCCGTTAGGAGACCCTCAAGACAACCATCAAGGAGTTACAATCCTCCACCAAGGAGCACAACTCCGCCAGCGGTATCGTCTCCTAACCGAAGTAGAGGTTCTAATAGTTCTGGGAATGTATCCAGAACACCATCGAGACCATCGTCTGGCATAAAGAAGTCTTCTTCATCTAGTTCAAGCGGAACAAGGTCTTCAAGTTCTAGTAGTTCTTCTAGTAGCAGTTCAAATACTAGAAGTAGAAATAGATAACATTACAGCATTACATAACAAATAGGGCAAAACACAATTTTGTGTTATACTTAACGTTTGAACTTAAGTAATTACCTCCAGGGCGTGTTCAACTTAAACCAAAGAGCTGCCCTATTTGTTATGTAATCTTTTGTTTAACAGTTTTTTTATAAAACGTACTAACAATGAAAAGAGTCCTTAACCTTACGGTAGCCATATTTTTTGTTTCACTTCTCTCTGCTCAAAACGCCAATGATGTTCTTAGGCTATCGCAGAATATTAATTCTGGCACAGCAAGGTATGTAAGCATGGGAGGTGCTTTTGGTGCGCTAGGTGCAGATTTTACCTCACTAAGCAATAATCCAGCTGGTCTGGGTGTTTATCGTTCGTCGGAGTTTACAATTACCCCTTCGCTTAAGCATAGAGCAGATGAAACATCGTACTTGGGTGAGATCCCTTACACCGATTCGAGGACTCGTTTGCTGTTTGATAATATTGGAATTGTTACATCGTTTATCTCTCAAAATGAGGAGCAGAAGGGATTGGTAATGCTTAATCTGGGAGTTGGTTATAATAGGATTAACGATTTTAATTCTGAAACATCAGCAATGGGAGCGAACCCTACTAATTCCATAATGGATTATTTTGCTATAAAGGCTTATGATAATCATTGGTTTGATATTACATCTGACGAGGATTATAACCCTTTCAGAGAAACAAACGCGCCGTGGGATGCCATTCTAGCATGGAATAATTTTTTAATTGATACGCTGCAAGGTGAGCATTCCGAGTATGTGGCGGCTTTAAATAGTGGCGAAGGGGTTTACCAAGACCAGTCCATTTCCTCAGAAGGTGGAGTGGGTGAATACACCTTTTCATTGGCAGCTAATTTATCTAATAAATTCTATTTTGGCGCTACAATAGGTGTGCAGGATGTTTATTACAATGAAACAAAGTACTATACGGAATCGGCACTTGAAGATAATGAGGCTTTGCCTAATGGAGACAAGTTTGAGAACCTTAACTACAATCAAACCTTAACTGTTGATGGCTCTGGAGTGAACTTTAAACTTGGTGCAATTTTCCTCCCAATACCAAATTTAAGATTAGGCCTTGCTGCCCATACTCCAACATACTATAAATTGTCGGAAAATTACAGATCATCAATTGAATCCGAGTTTAATGTGGGAACAACTTCACAAAGTTCTCCAATTAGCCTTTATGACTACAAGATTGAATCTCCATACAAACTCATCGGATCTGCTGCTTACACTTTTGGCTCAATGGGTTTAATATCTGTTGATTATGAGTATGTTGATTATGAAACCATGCGTTTTGGGAAGGGGGATGACGGCTATAAATTTACCAATGAGAATACTGAAATTGAGCAAACCTTTACAAATACGTTTAATTTGAAAACAGGGGGTGAAGTATGGATTGGTCAGCTTGCATTAAGGGCGGGATACGCATATTACGGAAGTCCTTATAAAAGCGATGTAGATATGTCCAGCTCTTCAATCAATGTATATTCTGGTGGTTTTGGATTAAAAATTAATGATATATTTATTGATTGGGCCTATCAACGCTACAATTTTTCCGATAATTACTACCTTTATCCTTTAAGAGATGAGGAAAATCCTGAGAATGATCCAATAGCAAACCGTGAGGTGCTTCAGAACAAGTTTGTATTTACCTTAGGTTACAAATTTTAAGTAGCTAGTGGGTTAAAAAGCATTAATTGGACGTTGGAATAATTAGCCAATCGGCTACAAGGTTCCAACGTTTTTCCTTTTCTCGCTTAATTTATCATTCCAGATTAAATTACAAAGGGTTAAGTGCTCTTGGTAATTTACGTAAGGATGTCGTAACTGTCCATGCCACAGTTACAAATTAAATCAAAAACAGAAAGATTAGGTTTAAACCCAAACTTGCCGCTAAAAACCTGAAAATATGGTTTTTGATTAAAAATGTCTATTGGTTTTTTTGGCGTAATGGTCTCTCTAAAGTCAGACACTGACTTGGGATATTCTTTAATAAACTCCTTTGTTTCAATAAGCTCAAGATTAGTATCCAGCAGGTTAAATACCGTTTTAATAATATCCAGATTATAATCCCATAAAAACTTCCATTCCTTTTGGTAGAAGGGAGCAAAATAATCTTTAACAATCTCAAAAAACGCAGAACCTTTATACGCAGATTCAAGCGCTCGCCAGTGCTCTTTTCTCCATTTTACTGAATAGTCTATTTGCACATCCAATGTTTTTGTCCTATTACCATTTGGTTTAATAACAGGAATTGTTAATGGTAATGGGCCATTTGCTGTGTATATAACACAACGATTTCTATAGGTTTGTTTCGGGTAAGTTTCATGCTTCTCCAAGTAAACCTTCTTGTACCTTAGTAGTATTTGAACGTATTGAATTGGAGGTAGGTACGCCGATGATATGATTGCTTCTTTATGTATCATGCAGTATTTATTCTTCATCAAATATAGCTAGATAATTATTAGGAAAAACTCACATTAAATAATCCATTTCATTCTATTCAATTACAGTAGTGTCCGGAGAAAATTCACAATAATTTGTTAATGTGTTGATTTTTTTACGTCCCTACGGGACTTTGATTTAAAGGGGGTTCTTTTTCTCTTTACCGATATTTAGTCTCTAAAGGGACTCTCCCGTAGGGATAAAATATTAGCAATATGCTACTTAAAGTAAAACTCTCGTCCCGTAGGGACGACATTTTTTTTTCCCCGGACAACAGTGATTCAATTATAAAAAATTACCCATTCTCGAACAAACACCTGTTATTCATGTTAAT
>JBKHAH010000109.1:0-8797 GCA_046542995.1 Bacteroidales bacterium | reverse complement strand
GTCCCGTAGGGACGACATATTTTTTTTTCCCCGGACAATAGTGAATTAGAATAAAAAAATCAAGCCCTGCTAGTAACAATGCGTTCAATTTAATTGTGCTCACCAGCAGGGCGTAGGGACTGAAAAAAACGTAACTTTGTGAGTAGGGAAAGGGACGACTAGCCTTTGCTTCTTTTACTTTAGCGCCTCCCACATAATTTCAATTGGGTGATACGCTTCTTTCCCTGTTCCATCCTTTATCTGATGCCTGCAGCTGGTTCCGGGAGCAACAATAGTTTCTTTATTGGTTAGCTTTCTTATCTCTGGGAATAGAACCAGCTCGCCAACTTTCATTGAGAGGTCGTAATGCTCCTTTTCATAACCAAATGATCCTGCCATGCCGCAGCAACCGCTGGGAATTTCATCAACAGAATAGTTCTCAGGGAATGAGAGCATCCCCTTTGTTGCTTTGGTTGATGCTATGGCTTTCTGCTGACAGTGCCCGTGAAGCTTTAGCGCTTTATCGCTACTGGTAAAATGCTCTTTGGTAATTCTTCCAAGTTCAACCTGCTGCATAAAAAACTCTTCAAATAGTAGGCAGCTATCTCCAATTTTGCTTGCAACGCTCGTTAATTCATTGCTGACTAAATCAGGGTACTCATCCCTAAAACTTAGAATTGCCGATGGTTCAACGCCAATAATTGGCGTATCTTTTGATATGCAGCTTGCTAACTTCCTAACATTCTTGTTCGCAATTCGCTTGGCTGTTTTAAGTAAACCTTTGGATATGTATGTCCGTCCGCTTTCAAAAATATCAGGAATTATAACCTCAAATCCAAGTTTTTCCAGAACCTCTATGGCTTTTATTCCAATGGTAGTATCATTGTAGTTTGTAAATTCATCGGCAAGCAGATATACCTTTTGTGGGCTAGCCAAACGCCCCCCCCCTTTACGAAACCATTTCTTTAGGGTTATTGTATGGAGCAGGGGCAGCTGCCTGTTATGTGCAAATCCGAATAGTAAGGAGAAAGTACCTTTAAATGTTCGGCTGGAAAGCAGGAAGTTTGTAAGTTTTGGGAGTAAGCTACCTATTGCATTCAGTTTCGTAATTCCAGCAATTAGCCTGCTTCGCATGGGTATTCCATGCGACTTCTGCCACTGGTGCAGAAACTCGGCCTTTAATTTGGCCATATCAACATTTGAAGGGCACTCGTTTTTACACCCCTTGCACGAGAGGCATAGGTCTAAAATATCATATAGTTCCTGATGGTCAAACTTGTTTTGCTTAGAACTATGGGTTAAAAATTCCCTCAAAATATTTGCTCTGGCACGTGTTGAGTATGCCTCATTGCGTGTAGCCATATAGCTTGGGCACATGGTGCCACCTGAGAATGCTGTTTTGCGGCAATCGCCCGATCCATTGCATCTTTCTATCGCTCTTAAAATTCCGCCGTCGTTGTCAAAATTTTGTAATGTTGATATTTTGGGCTCTTTTCTACCTGGCTTATAACGAAGGCTGGTGGTAAGGGGAGGGGTATCAACAATTTTATTGGGATTGAAAATTCCATTTGGATCCCACTTGCTTTTGAGTTCCCTCATCATTTCGTACACCCTGTCACCAACCATAGTAGGAATTAGTTCGCCTCTAAGCCTTCCATCGCCATGCTCGCCGCTAAGTGAACCCCTATATCTTTTTACAAGTTTAGCAACGTCATAGGCTACTGTTCTGAATAGCTTTACGTCGGCAGGGTCTTTTAAATTCAGGACAGGCCTAAGGTGCAGTTCACCGCTGCCAATATGTGCATGGTACACACAGTCGAGGTTATGGCTGGTCATAATTTTGGAGAATTCCTCCATATACTCAGGAAGCAAATCTACAGAAACGGCCGTATCTTCAACTAATGATACGGGTTTTGCTTCCCCCTCAATATTTGAGAGTACGCCCAGACCCGCTTTTCGTAATGCCCAGACTTTCGATGTGTCATCGCCCCACACAACAGGGAAGTGATACCCATAGCCAGATTTGCGCATATCCTGCTCCATCTTGGAGGCAATGCTAACTATCTCATCCTTAGTGGATCTTGCAAACTCAACAATGAGCACTGCGCCGGGTTCGCCCTTAATAAAAAAGCGATTTTTTTGCTGCTCAGTGTTACCCTTGGTGCACTCTAGTATCACATTGTCCATTAGCTCAACAGCACCGGGCTTGTGTTTAAGTGCAATGAGGTTAGCCTTAAATGCTTGATCACGATTTTTGAGATGTACGCAAACAAGCGCTTTCTCTTTGGGAGGGGTGTCAACAAGGTTTAGTTTAATTTCAGTTATAAAACCAAGCGTACCTTCAGACCCTGCAATTAGCTTACAAAAGTTGAAGGGTTCGTTCGAATTTGCAAAAACTTCGCTATTTAAAAGTTGGTCGAGTGCGTATCCTGTATTCCTTCTTTTAATATCTGGGTGCGGAAATTGCTCAATGATCTCTTCAGCATTGGTTTTTTCTGAAAGCAGCGTATGAATATACCGGTAAAGATCTCCCTCTAAGCCATTCTCTTTAATCTTATTGTTAAACTCTCCTTTTGATAATGGGCCAAATTCATATTCCTCGCCATTGTATAGCATCATCCGTATTGATATTGTATGATCGCGAGTACTGCCATAAATAATAGAATGAGAACCGCATGAGTTGTTACCAACCATTCCGCCCATCATACAGCGGTTTGATGTTGATGTTTCGGGACCAAAGAATAAATCATACGCTTTTAGCGTAGCATTCAGCTTGTCGAGAATTACTCCGGGCTGAACTCTTACCCATTTCTTATTGGGGTTAATCTCAATAATTCTGTTCCAGTAACGCGACATGTCAACAATAATGCCATTGCCAACAACCTGACCAGCAAGCGAAGTACCCGCAGTTCGGGGTATTAGGGAGATGTTGTTCTTGTTTGCAAAAAGTATTAAGCTTCTTAAATCTTTCTTAGTTTTAGGAAGTGCTACGGCGAAAGGAATCTCCCTATAAACTGATGCATCGGTTGCGTATTGTAATCTGCTTGAAATATCCCAAAAGAGTTCACCCTCAAGCTGTTTGCTTAAATGCTTAAGAGGGTTAGAGTAGAGTCTCATTAAGTTGCGGTTTAAAGTGTAAAAGTAGTTTTTTTCACTATACTTTATATCCTATAAACGGTGAAAGATGTTTAAATAAACAGATTTACTGTAATTATTGTAGTTAAACAAGCACCTTTCTACCTGGAAATATAAGCGATAGGCTTATAAAAGCAACTAATGATGCTGAAATTCCATATATGTTAGGATCGAGCCCAAAAGGAAGTTTAGTGGAAAGTATTGATAGAGTTAGGGTAGTTCCTCCTCCAATAAGCATGGTCCAGAAGGCGGCAATTGTACTTCCTCGTTTCCAGTAGAATGCTCCTAATACCGGAATAAAAAGCCCGCTTACCATGAATGCGTATGAGTATAACATTAGCTCAAGCACATTCTCCATTTGCCATGCAAGAGTTAGGGCTAATATGCCAATAATTAGGGTTATTACTTGTGAAATTCTCAGCATTGACTTTTGCCCTTCGGGCATTTTAAATATTTTTTTCAGGATATCAGTCTGAACATTTCCCGAAGCAGCCATAAGGCAGCTATCTGCTGTTGACATTATAGCTGAAAAGTAAGCCGACATCATAAGACCCATTAGCCCAACAGGAAGAATTGTGCGAAGCAGCAATGGTAATCCCATTTCAGCATCCAGGTTGGTTCCAGGGCCAAAATTCATGTAAGCAAACATTCCATTTTCAAACCCTACCCTGGCAAATAACCCTAGTATTACACCCATAAATGCCATTAGTGGCCACTCAAAAATACCGGCAATAAACCATGCCCTCTGTGCCTCTTTGGCTGTTCGGGTTGAGTATATTCTTTGGTATAGAGTCATGCCCACAAACCAAATGGGAATTATTGTTATTGCCCAATTTACAATGGTTTGCCATCCCACATTACGTAATGACAGAAAATCCTTGGAAAGGGTGTCTTTAATAGCGTCCAAACCTCCTATGGAATTATATCCGAGTGGTATGCCAATAAAGATTAATCCGCCCATTAGAATAATCCATTGGAAAGTATCAGTATATATTACGGCTTTCAATCCACCCATTACCGTGTAACCCACAGCTATTACTCCCATAATTATTAGTGCAGTATTAATATCAAGATTTGGGAATGATGCGGAAGCCAATTTTGCACCGGCAAGAAGTTGAGAGCTGGTAAAACCGATGTAACCTATAGCTGAGATTATACCTGCCATTAGCGCAACCTTTGGGCTATAAAAATACTCGAATAGTTGAGGGAAGGTGAAAAGTTTTAGATTTCTGCCAATTTTACTGGCTTTAGGTATAAGTACAACAGCGCTAAGCCAGGCGCCAATTAACCCTGTGAAAAGCATCCACGAACCTGCCAGACCCATGAGAAAGCCCAACCCTCCTAATCCAATGGAAAAACCTCCACCAACATCAGTTGCAACAACTGATAGCCCAACATGAATGCTTGACATTTTTCTACCTCCAACATAGAAATCGTCGGAATTCTTATTCTTCTTTAGGAAGTAGTAACCAATCCACAGAACAAAAATCATGTAAAGTACAAAAATGCTTAGGTCAATTATATGCATGGCAGGTAATTTAAAGTTTAGGTTTGCTATTGAAATAATTACGCTTATAATTCGCCAAGTACAAAACTAAAGGAATGTTTTTGATTTATCAAATTGATAGACTTTTTGGCAGCGTAACAACTGAAACATCTATATAAATCATTTAAAATAAGATTATTAATAATTTCAAGGGGCTTGCCTTCAATTTAAGGTATGAAAAAACTTGATCTATATTACTCTTTTTTGTAAATTACCAATGAATCTTTAAAAAAATACTACTATGGACGACAAACTAATAGTTATTGCAAATGAGACATATACAAGCGCCTTAGTCCTTCAAAGTTACTTGGAGTCCAATGGCATAAAGTGCTATTTAAAGAATGTGAATTTAGTGCAGCCTAATGTGTCCGATAATGTAAAGGTGCAAATTGCTGAGGATGATGCTGAAAAGGCCATAAAGCTACTTGCTTCATATAGGTTAACAAAAAAGAAGGGTGAGTCTCAGCCACGTAAAATATTAGTTCCCCTCGATTTTACTGACCATTCAAAGAACGCTGCATATTTTGCGCTAAAACTTGCTAAGGTTTATGGTGCTGAGGTTAAGTTGCTGCATGTTTTTAACTCCCCCATAGTTGACATGATTCCTTTTACCGATGCATCAAGCATTCAGATTGATGTGGATGTTAGCTATCAGATACTCCAGAAGAATGCCAAGGAGCAACTCCTAAAATTCTTTTATAAAATAAGGAAGTATGCGGATGAGAATGGGATGGAGTCGTTGAAAATTGGATACTCCTTACGTGAGGGCTTTGCCAGCTATGGAATTGTTGATATGTGCAAGCGGTATAAACCTGGCATGATTATTATGGGCACAAAAAGCCAGGGGTTTAGAAGCACCGAACTGGTAGGTAGCGTTGCTGCGGAAGTGGTTCGTGAAACCAAAACACCCCTATTGGTAATACCTGAAAATGCCTCGTTAAAAGATATTAGCGAGGTGAAGAATGTGCTTTATGCAACGCGTTTTGATGATAACGATTTTCTTGCAATCCGTAAGCTGGTAACTATTACCTCGGGCTTTAATGTTAACCTAACATGTGCAAGCGTTACGCAAGACCCTGACGACTCTATTGTAAAAGCAAAAATGAACAGCCTTAAGGATTACATGAAAAGGGTGGTTAAAAAGGCTAAGCTCGATTTTGATATTATAAAAGGTAAGGATTCAGCTGAGGCGTTTAAGGGATACATATCGGGTAAAGACATCCATCTTTTTGCACTAACAATGCATAAGCGTGGTTTGCTTGAGAGGTTATTTAATCCATCGCTAACCCGCGAAATGCTTTCGGAGGCTGAAATACCGCTACTAATTTTCCCTGAGTAAACTTTTAGTAGATAGTTAGAATGCCGTTTGGGTTTTACTAAAATCCAAACGGTTTTTTTATGGTTCGCCTGGGAAACTATTCACAACTTCCACCTTTATGTCGGGGAACGATTCAACAATCTGAATAGTGAAATCAGGGAAACTCTCTACCACTTGCCATTTGCCGCACTCATCAGGAAAATTCTCAACAAACTTCACTTTAATGTCGGGGAACGAACTCACAAATTGCACCTTTAAATCCGGAAACGACCTTACGAACTTTACCTTTCCATATAAGGGGATTCCATTGTACTCACATTCAGGATAAATCACCTCATCATCACTTGAAGAGTAAGGCAGAAGCATGAAGAGGAATGCTGCAATTATTCGAATAGCCATTTTACATTGTTTTGGATGCAATTTAGTTATTTTTCAACATAGTAAGGGGTATTAATAATTTGTGTTCGTATGCGAACACAAATATTCGTAAACGTACGATTATTTACAGTTTATTATATTGTTACTTGTCAGAATGTCAGTTATATATTGTTTTTGGCATATCTGTTGATTTCCATATTTACAAAAATAAATATTATGCTTTCAAATTATATTCTAGTTGCTTTAAGGGTACTTAAAAAGAATCCCCTCTTCTCAATCGTAAACATACTGGGTCTTGCCATAGGTTTGGCCGCATCAATCATAATCTACTTTTGGGTTTTCGATGAGTTAAGCTACGATAAATTCCATTCAAATGCCCAGCAAATATATCGAGTTGAGCGTGATATGAATATTGATGAAACCAGATTGCGTGTACCAATTACTTCGCCACCTATGGGACCTCAAATGGCAGATGATTATCCTGAAATAAAATCATTTGTAAGAGTTGCTAACGATAATGTTCTGGTTGAGAATAAAAGTAACGTGCAAACGAGCGAAAAGCTTTTTTATGCCGATAGCTCATTCTTCAGCATCTTCTCTTTTGATGTTTTAAAAGGGAATCCGAATGACTGTTTAAAGTCGCCATATAAGCTGGCAATTTCAGAAAGTTACGCCCTTAAGTACTTCGGAGAAATTCCAGAGTTGGGAAGTGTTCTTAATGTTAACTATAGTGGAAAGGTTATTTCATACACTGTAACTGCTGTTTTTAAAGATTTTCCACATAATACTCATCTTCAGATAGATTTAATTGGCTCCTTTGAGTCTCTTTACAATTTAAGGCATGAGATGATGATGAACAGCTGGATGGCTAGCCATCTTTATACTTACGTTTTACTTGATGAGAATGTTGATTACAAAGAGTTTGAGGCAAGGTTACAAAGTATGGTTGATAAGTATTTTGGACCTGAATTTAGCCAGTTTTTTGATATAGATGACCCAAGAGAAGCGCTTAGAATTGAATTAAGACCTTTACTAGATATCCACCTTAATGCAGAAAGGGTTTGGGAGCTTGAGTCACCCGGGAGTAAAACATCCGTAATGGTTTTTACCTTAGTCTCCATTTTACTGATAGTTATTGCGGGAATAAATTTCATGAATTTATCCACTGCTCGTGCATCCAGACGTGCTATGGAAGTTGGTGTGCGTAAAGCATCTGGAGCATCAAGGTTTCAGCTGGTTAGGCAATTCTTGGGAGAGTCAATGCTATTTAGCTTCATTGCGCTCGTTATTGCTGTAATTATTGTAGAGATTACGCTTCCACATTTCTCATCTTTAACTGGTAAAGATATTACAACCGCTTATCTTCTAAAAGGATGGAACTCCTTGTTAATACTTGCAGCATGGTTAATAACAGCCATGTTTGCCGGCATGTACCCGGCATTCTTCCTCTCATCTTACAAGCCTGTAGATGTGCTAAAAGGGAAAAAGGGTGCAAATGGTAGTCAGTTTTTCCGCAAAGCGCTGGTTGTTGGACAGTTTGCCATATCAATTGGGTTAATTATTTGCGCAGTCTCTGTTTTTAGGCAGCTCCAATACATTAACAGTAAGGATTTGGGATACAATCGTAATGGCGTAATTAATATACCCATTGAGAACAGGGATAACTTTACTACGTACAATGCTTTTAGGGAGGTTTTACTTAAATTACCAGATGTTAAGAATGTTACCCGCTCAATGGTTATTCCAACAGGCTCAAGGTATATGGACAATCCTCATGTTATACTGGGAAATCCTGAAAACTACTTCCCCATAGTGAATCGTACCGATGAGAACTTCCTGTCAACTTTTGAAATAAAACTTTTAGCCGGAAGAGATTTCACACCTGAAATGATTAGGGATACAACAACTTACTATATCATTAACGATGCAGCCCGAAGGATGTTTGGTTTCGAAACTTCATTCGATGCTTTGGGGCAATTTGTTGGGCTCTTTATGGGCAATCATCAGGAGTTGCAGAATCTTGGAGAGATTGTGGGTGTTACTGAGGATTTTCATTTTCAGCCCCTTACAGAGGTTATAAAACCAATGGTAATTAGTTCATGGCAGGTATCGCACAATAATATTTCCATTAAAGTTGATGAACGTAGCATTGCAAGCGCAAATGTGCAAATTGGCGAGGTTTGGAAAAATCATTTTCCTAATCAGCAATATGTTAGCGATTTTGTATCGCAGCGTTTTAATAACATGCATTTAACGGAAAGACGATTGCAAGTTATTCTATTGATATTTACAATTCTCTCAATTTTTGTAGCCTGCCTAGGATTGTTTGGCTTGTCGGCTTTCTCGGTTGAGCAGCGAATAAAAGAGATTGGCGTTAGAAAAACGCTAGGTGCAGAAATGCATCAAATATTGGTGCTAATTGTTTCAGAGTTTAGCCGATT
>JBKHAH010000108.1:0-8934 GCA_046542995.1 Bacteroidales bacterium | reverse complement strand
ACATCAAAATTGAAATTATAAAAATTAGAAATGATGCGAAAACCATACCTATTCTACATTTTAACAATGCTACTACTATCCGCAGTTAGTTGTAAAACAACAAAGAAGGAAACACCTGCATTTGACGTTTCTCAAATGGATACTACCGTTCCGCCTGGATACGACTTCTACGCCTATGCTAACGGAAACTGGCTTAAAAGCAACAAGATACCAGATGACAAATCTAGCTATGGCTCTTTCGATATCCTACAGGAGGAGAATAATAATGCGCTAAAAACCATCTTAGAGCGTGCAGCAAATAAAAAGAATGCCCCTGAAGGAAGTAGCTGGCAAAAGGTTGGTGATTTTTATAAATCAGGAATGGACACTTCTGCTATAGAGATAAAAGGTCTTGACCCAATACGTGGTTTCCTTGATCAAATTGATGCTATTTCAAATACTGCTGATCTTCAAAATCAATTGGCAGAACTTCACGCAATGAGGGTTTCGCCACTTTTCAACATCTCGGTTAGGCAGGATAGAAAGAATAGCACAGAGATGATGGTTTACTTAAGTCAGGGTGGGTTGGGCCTCCCCGATCGCGATTACTACCTATCTGATGATTCTCGCTCAGAAGAGATTCGTAACGAGTACTACGATCATCTAAAATCAAACTTTAACCTGCTTGGCTACCCTGAAGAGGAAGCCAAAAGAAGCGCCTCGGCGGTAATGGATATTGAAACCCAGCTTGCAGAGGTTTCATACACAAGATTGGAACGCCGCGACCCCACCAGAACATACAATAAGATTACATCGCAGGAAATACAGTACATTAGCCCCAAGGTGAATTGGAACGACTATTTTAAGAACATTGGCATTGATACACCTGCTGAATTTGTTATTGATAACCCTGACTTTTTTAAGGAGATTAGCCAGCTACTTAACAATATCACCATTAACAACTGGAAAGATTACCTTACATGGAATGTTGTTAACGGTTTCTCGCCCTACCTGAGTTCTGCTTTTGTTAATCAGCAATTCAGCTTTTACGGAACCATTCTTTCTGGAAACGAAAAGAACAGGCCTCGCTGGCAGCGTGTATCAGGCTCGGCAAATATGGCCATAGGCGAACTGGTTGGACAAGTTTTTGTTGAAGAGAACTTTTCTCCTGAAGCAAAAACGAAAATGGAGGAGCTGGTAGCAAACCTTAAAAGTGCCTACAGGAAAAGAATGAAGCAGTTAACCTGGATGAGCGATGTTACAAAGCAGCGAGCGTTAGCCAAGCTGGAAGCTATGAATGTGAAAATTGGCTATCCCGATAAGTGGAAGGATTACTCTGACCTTAAGATAGTTAACGATTGCTATGCAACGAATATGATTAACGCCAGGGCCTTTAGCTTCAGGGAGAATATGAATAAATTAGGTGAACCCGTTGACAGAACAGAATGGTTTATGACGCCACAAACTGTTAATGCCTACTACAGCTCAACCATGAATGAAATTGTTTTTCCTGCTGCTATACTTCAACCGCCATTCTTTAACCTGAATGCTGACGACGCAGTGAATTACGGAGCCATAGGAATGGTAATTGGCCATGAAATGACACACGGATTTGATGACCAAGGTAGAAAATCGGATAAGGATGGGAACCTAACCGACTGGTGGGAGCCTGAGGATGAGGAGAAGTTTAATGAACTTACCCAAACGATTATCGATCAGTACGATGCCTTTGAGGTTATTAACGGGATGACAATAAATGGAAAATTATCTTTAGGAGAGAATATTGCCGATTACGGAGGGTTAACCATTGCATATCATGCTCTGCAAAAATCAATGGAAGGAAAACCAAGACCAGAACCTATTGATGGCTTTAGCCCAGAGCAACGCTTCTTCCTATCCTACGCAAATATTTGGAAACAGCTGAATCGTGATCAGGCTCTTATGAGAAAAGTAAAAGAAGGGCCCCACTCTCCCAACCCATACAGGGTTAACGGTGCTGTTTTTAACATAAATGAGTTTTACGATGCTTTTGAAGTAAACCCAAGCGATCCGCTTTACAGAGCACCCGAGGTTAGACCAACCATTTGGTAATTTTATTACCCAATAGATAGTATTTGATTAAACAGGCAAAGCCCGCAGATATTCGCTTTAAAGCAAATCTGCGGGTTTTGATTTATTTATCTGCTCAATCAAATCCTTCTTATCATCTGTTGGTTTTTGGCATTGCTTTCCTATACAGATACTGAATTGATGATCAGATATATCAGAGTTAAGGGATGGAATTTTGGAGTTAGGGTTGCATTTTGCGGGAACATAGAATGGATGAAGGACTTTCTTGCTTATGCTATTTATAACCTCATTTGATTCAGCCTTGGAAGCAATAGCTTTTGCAGATCCGATCATCTGTTTCAGGTAAATGTGCGCCCATTTATAAACAAACGGTCCTCCCTTCTTCAAATGATTTTCAATATTCCATAGTAGTTGCCTGGCTTTATCAGTATAGTCATCTTTATTAAAATACACTCCCAAAATCATCAAAACATCAGCCATCATACCCGATGATGAAGGGATTACCCCATCAGTAAGTTCCATCTTTCTAACAATTACATTATCATGGTCTTTTGCAGTGTAATAGAACATTCCCGATTCTTCGTGAAAGAATTTACTGAATGCCAGCTCAACAACATCTTTGGCTTTTACAAGCCATTGCTCATCAAAACTTGATTTATACAATGCAATGTATGCCTGACTTAAAAAAGCATAATCATCAAGAAAACCAGAAATTGACGATTCTCCCTTACAATAAACCCTGTTAAGGCTTCCATCATCAAGTACTAACTTATCCTCAATAAAACCAATACATGATAAAGCATCGGTAAGGAAGCGTTTATCGCCAAATACAGTATATGCCTCTGTCAAAGCAGATATTGCCATTGCATTCCATGCCAGCAGCTGCTTATCGTCAGTTATTGGCCTAACTCTGGTAGCCCGCATATTAAACAGCCTGCTCCTTGCATCCTTCAACTTTTGGCTAACCTCCTTCTCATCAATACCAATCACGCACCCAGTCTCCTTCATGGTAGCTGCTTCACGTAGCACGTTTTTTCCCAAATGATTACCAGATGCCGTAATGCCATAGTAAACTGAAAAGAGTTCAGAGTCGTCACCAAGAATGTTATCAATATCATTTTTTGTGAACGTGTAAAACTTTCCCTCCTCCCCTTCACTATCGGCATCAATAGCGCCATAAAAACCACCTTCAGGTGATCGAAGCTCTCTGCGTAAGAAGTCAATTGTTTGGTACACAGCAGACCTGTAACTTTCATTACCAGTATGCTTGTATGCATGGGTGTAAAGGCTCAAAAGCTGAGCATTGTCGTAAAGCATCTTTTCAAAATGTGGAACCTCCCACCGCTCATCAACTGAGTATCGAAAGAATCCACCACCCAGATGATCGTAAATACCACCCTTTAGCATCTTATCAAGGGTGAAGAGCACATGATTCTTAACGTAATCATCGGAATAAGCCCATGAATAATCTAAAAGAAATTGCAACGATCCCGGCATAGGAAACTTGGGTGCACCTTTGTTTGCTCCATAACGAGCATCAAAACTGTTACGCCAATTACCAACGTAATTCTTCAGTAATTCAGAGGAAAGCTCGCCGGCACTACTCTTATTTAAAATGATTTCTGTATTTAAAACTCCCTGAGTTAGCTCCTCAGCAACATCCGTAACTTTTTGGGGTTCGTTTACCCAAGTGTGGTTCAGGCTTCTTAAAATATCCATCCACTGCTGTTTTGGGAAGTATGTGCCTCCAAAAACGGGTCTGCCATCGGGTAATGCGAAACAGTTCAATGGCCAACCACCCGAGCGGGTAATTATCTGTACGGCATTCATGTATATCTGATCCACATCGGGTCGCTCCTCACGATCAACCTTTACACATACATAATTCTCATTCATAAACTCAGCAACGGTTTTATCTGAAAAGGCCTCCTGCTCCATAACATGGCACCAGTGGCAGCTGCTATAGCCAATGCTAAAAAGCATCAGCTTATTTTCTGCTTTTGCCTTCATAAAAGCCTCATCGCCCCATGGATACCAGTTTACGGGGTTTGAAGCATGCTGAAGTAAATATGGGCTAGTTTCCGAAGATAAACGATTGTAGGAATGAGTCATAGTATTTATTTTGCCTATTTTAACAAACGCAGCGGGCAATTGTTGAAATTATTAGTAAATAAAATAATGCAATGGTACAAACTTTTTATATTTTTGAAATGTTTAGTAAGATGAAACATTGGGTATGTTTTATGAATTTTTACAAATAATTACAAACACATGACTATGAATAGATTTATAATTAATTTAATAATATTAATTTCAGCAAGCTTTACAGCATGCGCCCAAGGATATAGAATAGAAGCAAAATTCAGCGATTTAAAAGATACAGAGGTTCTGCTGGGTTACCATTTTGGGGAAAAGAAGTTTATTGCCGACACGGCACAAGTAAATAGCAAAGGTGTGGCCGTTTTTGAAGGCGACACATTACTCCCTGGGGGCATGTACATTGTTGTTCTACCTGAACAATCATATTTTGATATTCTAATTGGAAACAACCAAAGTTTTAGCTTCTCAACTTCAAAAGATAAGATGATTGAGGATTTAAAATTTAAGGGTTCTCCTGAAAATACTGCATTTGCAAAGTATCAGCGGTTTATGAACAGCAAGCAGAAACGAATGGGGAAACTCAGGGAAGAGATGCAGGGCATTGAGAATAACCCTCAAAGGGAAGAAGAGATAAAGAATGAGATAAATAAGCTTGATAAAGAGGTGAAGGAATACTGGGATAAGATTATCGAGGAGAACGAAGGGTCGCTTCTGGCAAATATTATCAGCTCATTTAAACCTCTGGAATTTCCTGAGTTTGATATTCCTGCCGATGCCACAAACCCCGACTCGTTAAGGTGGGTTAAAAGTTACAGGTACAATCAGCAACACTACTTTGATAATATTGACCTGACCGATGACAGGCTGACCCGCACACCATTCTTTCAAAATAGAATTGATACATACTTTGACAGGGTACTACTTCCCGCCCCCGACACCATAACTAAATATGCGGTTAACCTGATTGAGCAAACACGCTCCAATCCCGATATGTTCCAATTCATGCTTTCGCACCTATTCAGCAAGTACCAGAACTCTTCCATTATGGGAATGGACGCAGTATTTGTAGAGCTTGCTGAAAAGTACTACCTCTCGGGCGAGGCATTCTGGATTTCTGAAGATATTCGTAAGCGGATTGCTGAAAGGGTTGCAGACCTTAAGCCAAACCTTATTGGTGAAGTTGCTCCAAACCTTAGGCTAGATAACCCCAGCAACAAAAAGCAGGTACTGCATGATATTGATGCTAATGTGGTTGTAATATATTTCTGGGAACCAAGCTGCAGCCACTGCAAAAAGGTAACGCCAGAACTTAAGAGGATTTACGACAAGCATAAAAGTAATGGTCTTGAGGTATATGCTATTTACACCCAAGCTGATAAAGAAGACTGGCTAGAATACATTGAAAAGAATAACCTTGAATGGATTAACGTATGGGACCCTGTTCGCGTTAGCAACTACCACAAACTTTACGATATATATAGCACACCTATTCTTTACATGCTTGATAAGGACAAAAAGATAATTGCCAAAAGGATTGGCGTTGAGTCACTTGAGAAGTTTATTGAGCAGGAGTTAGGGCTTTAGTTTATGTAATTCTTTAAACAATTGCCCGAGCTCCGTTAAGCTATGAACTTTTGTAACCAGCCCATTTTGTTGGTAAACTTCCCATAAGCTGCCATTATCAGTTTTTGAGCAGGATACCATAATTTCGGCATTGCTGCGCTCAACACAGGCAAACCCTAGCCTTTCAGCCAATCTTTTAGTCCAGAGCAAAGCATCGCCCTGCCCCTCAATGGCAATGGATTTTTCAGGATTACGCTGGTTTTTAAATAGCCCCAAGCTGGTATCAAACATCATATTTGTATTGGCCAGAAACTGATTAAAGCCATTACTCAGGGCTATATCCTCTGGAGCACCAGCCACAAAGCCCGTATCAAGCATCATCCAAATATTATCAGCTTCCGATATGGCTCCTTGCAAATCGTGCGTTGAGTAAATTATGGTTTTATTCCTGCTGTGAGCCAGCTGCGAAAGCAAATGAACCACCTCATACTTATTGGGTAAATCAAGGTAAGCCGTTGGCTCATCCAAAAGTATAATTTTTGCATCCTGCGCCAGGGCAAAGGCTATCATGGCACGCTGCCGCTCGCCATCGCTTGCTGTGGTTATATCTCTATGCGATAAGTGGCTTATACCAACCTGTTGCAATGCAAAATCAACCATATCCCAGTCGGCTACAGATAACTTACGAGACCATCCTGTGTAGGGAAACCGGCTTAATGCAATAAAATCTCTAATAAAAAGATTTGGAATCTTTACAGTATCAGCAGGTACAAAGCTAAGTAAGCGGGAGCGCTCCTTCCTCAACAGCCCCTTAACGCTTTTCCCCGTTATGCTCACCCCACCCTCAAAAGGTACATGTAATCCCATAATGGTTCTGAGCAGGGTACTTTTCCCTATTCCATTACGTCCAACCAAAGCAATCAGCTCACCCTGATGAGCATCTACTGAAAATTTTGGCAGAAGGTAGTTGCTAGGATCATAACCAATTCCCAAGTTATCAATTGATACTGTGGATATATTGATAGAATTATACACCTGTAAACCTCCTGTTCTTCATAACAACGTATATAACAATCGGGATTCCAAGCAGAGCTGCAACCGAATTTATAGGCAGCGTAGCATCAAAGCCTGGCATTTGCGAGATTATATCGCAAACCAAAAGTACAACTGCTCCTAACAGCATTACGCCAGGTATCAGCACAGCATGGTTCGCTGTTTTAAACAGCAATCTTGCAATATGCGGAACTGCAATGCCAATAAACCCAATAGGTCCGCAAAAAGCAGTAACCGCACCTGCCAACAAGCTTGTTGATGTGAAAACCAAAATACGTGCCTGGGTTAAATTCAATCCAACACCCCGCGCATAGGTGTCACCTAACAAGAGAACATTTAGAATACGAACCGATAGAAAGCTAATAAGCATTGCAATGGCAACCACTGCAGCAAAAACCTTAAGCTGTACGCCAGCTACGGAACTTAAACTACCCATGGTCCATATAACAAACGACTTAAGCATACTCTCATCGCTAAAGTACTGAAGTACGCTAACTAGTGCCGATGCAGCTGAGCCAAACATCATTCCTAAAATAAGGATTGTCATTATATCCTTAACACGAACCGATACAGCTAGAATAACAAGTAGTATAAGCATGGCCCCCACTATTGCAGCAATAACAATACTAAAGCTGCTAAGCAAGCCAGCCAGGCTAATAAGCCCAACCGAAGAGATACCCAGCACCATTACTGCTACACCTAAGCTTGCGCCAGCACTAATGCCCAAAACGTAAGGTCCGGCCAATGGATTACGGAATATTGTTTGCATTTGCAGTCCGCTAACCGATAAAGCAGCACCAGCAAGCAGGGCTGTAGTTGCTTTTGGTAGCCTAAATTCCCACACTATGGTTTGCCATACGTTGTTGTCGGCTGTACCAAACAGTGATTTAATAACCTGCAAAAAGGGGATTGAAACGGAACCCAGCAGCAAATCGAGAATAAAAAAAACAACCAGAAAGACCGACAGTAAAATATAAACAAGCGCATTACGCCCGATAAAAATTCTATTTAATGCATTAAGGCTCATTCTAGATGCTGATAGTAAACAAGTTCATGGTCAATAACATGAGGGTGAAAAATTTTTATTAAATCCTTGAGAATGATATGAGGGTTAACTGCCCCCGATTCCCAAAAATCGTTACCACCAAAGTTATTCATTTTATTATTATTGTTATAAACATTCCTATCAGAGACCACCGAAATCCCGCTTGCAAAAGGGAAACTCTCCAACAGCTCATTAATACTGCTTACGGTTCCTGTATTTAACCAAACATCGGCATTGCTGGCATATTCTAGCGAGGCCTCTATTCCTAACGGATGCGACTTGGAACCTTCTAAATGCGATAACATATACTCCCCTGAGGCATCGGATATTAGCTGCGACATGTAGCCCTCTCCGCCCGGAAAGTACCAAACATCTTTCCATGGTAAATTAAGGAAAACCTTTGGTTTTGGTTCTACGTTAGCCGCCAGATTAGCTAAGGAGTTGTAATCATTATCAATATTCTTAAATAAACTATCCGCTACGGTTACCTTCCCTAAAAAAGCACCAAAAGCTCTCAACCACTCAGCCTTTCCCAAAGGCGAATCTTCCAAATAATCACCAATAAAAACTACGGGTATGTTTAGGTCCCTTAACTTTTGAAGATATCCAACCATTTCTGCTCCAACCCCATACGTAAATACCACATCGGGTTTTAAGCTAAGTAACAATTCAAAATTAATGGATTGTTCATAACCAACATCTTTTACCAATCCCTCATCAATCCTCTGACGAACATCTGTATCTGAAACAAAGCCTGCACCTGAAACGCCTACAATTAAACTATCAGCATCGAGCAAACTAAGGTAGGCAATATGGGTTGTTGATAAGCAAGCAATTCTGGAAACGGGTATTGGGATTATTTCATCAAAAGAATCATTATTAAAACGATTTGAACCGCTATCAAGAGCATACCTGTAAGTTACATCGGCACCCTGCCAGGGATTATATACTTCAAGAATAAATCCACCATCCACCTCGCCAAGCATAAAACCATCGGCGTAACTATTCTTAAACTTAGTTAAATCCTTCTGCTCATTGCTTCTGCTTCCCTCATGCGAAGAGCAAGACAAAAAAATCAATATGGGAAGGAGTAATATGATTCTCATTTTTTTGCCACGAAGGTA
>JBKHAH010000107.1:0-8943 GCA_046542995.1 Bacteroidales bacterium | reverse complement strand
TGTTTGTAAATGGCCTTGCCCTATCGGCCATGGGCATGGATTTGGCAACTTCATTCTCAGCATCTGCAGCAACCATTAGCACGGTTGGGCCTGGTTTTGGTGAAGTGGGCTCAGCCTCAAACTATGCAATAATTCCAGATTTAGGCAAAATACTTCTTACCTTAAATATGCTGCTTGGCCGCCTGGAAATTTTTGGCTTGATGCTACTATTCTTCATGAAATCGTGGAGATAACTGCAAATTGTTTCTCCAAAACATGAGTCCACTTTAGCCAATCAATGTAATTATACTACTTTTGCTTATTATTATAATATTTAATACTTGCACTATGCTACGTTTACTTTTTATAGTTGGAATTCTTGCTACGGCTTGTTCTGGCCCCATTCAATCCCCAACCGTTTTAAATAATTACTCTAACCCTGCTACACCTGAGGAGGTAATTGATTTTGTAAAAAAAGCAGCCTCGCAATCCAGTAATCAATACTTTGAAATAGCAGGAAAAAGCGTAGAAGGATCGGATATTGTTGTTTTTAAATCATTGGCTACTGCGAGTAACAATCCACTAAAAGTGCTTGTCTTTGCTCAGCAACACGGAAACGAACAAAGCGGGAAGGAGGCAAGCTTGCTTCTTATTCGCGATTTGGCAAATGGGTCGCTAAATGAGTTGACGAAAGGTGTTGAAATTTGGATAGTCCCACAATTAAATCCCGATGGAGCAAGAGAGAACCAGCGTAGGAATGCCACTGGCACGGACCTAAACCGAGATCATGTTCTACTTAATGCCCCCGAAACCAAGGCCATTCACAACCTTTTCAATGAATTCATGCCTCACGTAACAATTGATATTCACGAATACCAACCATATAGAGAATCATGGAAGGAGTTTGGTGGCTATAAAAACTTTGATGTTCAAGTGGGAACTTCAACAAATATTAACATACCTCATAATATTAGGGAGTTTGGACTAGAGCGTGCCCTCCCTGCAATTGAAAAGCACCTGTCTCAGTTGGGCTTCACATTCCACAACTACATTGTGGGGCCTGCACCAAACTTAGGCCGTACAAGGCATTCAACTGTTGATTTTGACGATGGCAGGCAGAGCTTTGCAATTTTACATACCCTATCATTTATATATGAAGGCATAAACGGAAGAGACAGCTATGCTGAAAACCTTGAGCGCAGAACCACTAGCCAGTACGAAGCGCTAAATGCACTTTTAACATTTTTGAATAGCTCCTCGGGCGAGGTTATTGCAATGGTTAACAGCGAACGCCAAAAGCTTGCAAACGCTAAGGCTGGTGAGAAAGTTGCAATAAGAATGGAGCATGTTAAAGGTGAAGAACCTTTAGAACTTCCGCTAATATCCTCAAACACAGGCCAAGATGCCGTGGTTGTTGTGGAGGATTATCACCCTTTGGTGGAATCAACCCTTGACGTGAAACGCCCGGAAGCATACCTTGTGCCTCAAAACGATACTTTGCTCTTACAATTTATGGATAAGCACAAGATAAGCTATAGCAATTTTTCAGCGGATAGTAACAGCATAATTACCAGATATAAAATTGAAAACATTACAATAAGTAACGATGAGGAACTGGACAACAGATACCCCGAAGTTATTATCGAAAAAATTAATGGAAATAAACTTTCAAAACCCTACTACGTTGTACCTACAAATCAACTTCATTCCAATTTTTTAGTTATGTCTTTTGAGCCACAATCGATGCTTGGTTTACCACAACGTTCCGGATTTGAATATCTTTTAAAAGATAATAGCATCTTCCCCATATACAGATTAGATGGGAACCTTTAATAATAATTCATTAATATAACTGCCAGACAATCTTCCAATGATACCATACCTTCAAATAGAGAATATTAGCAAATCGTTTGGCGATTTAGTTCTATTCCAAAACCTTAACTTTACAATCGGGAAAGATCAACGGGTGGGCATTATTGCTCGCAATGGTGCCGGAAAAACAACATTACTTAAAATTATTGCAGGGGTTGAACCTAAAGACTCCGGAGAGATTGTATGGCAAAACGACTTAGTTTTGGGCTATTTAGACCAAAACCCTGACCTAAACCATTCCAAAACAATTCTAGAGAATGTGCTTGCATCAAGTAATGAGAAAGCCAACGCCATTGTTAAATACCAAAATGCTATCCTTTCTGAGGAGAAGGAGGATATGGCTTATGCCATAGAGCAAATGGACAAGCATAATGCCTGGGATATTGAAATTAAAGCACGCCAAATTCTTACGCAGCTAAAAATAACCAATCTTCAACAACCAGTAAGCACACTATCCGGAGGTCAGGAAAAGCGCGTTGCTTTGGCCGCTGCACTCATAAACGACCCCGATTTTTTAATCCTCGATGAGCCCACCAACCATCTTGATCTTGAAATGGTAGAGTGGCTTGAGGAGTACCTAAAAACCAGCAAGATTACGTTGCTAATGGTTACCCACGACAGGTTTTTCCTTAATAGGGTTTGTACAGATATAATGGAGATAGACCACAAGGAGCTTTTCTGGTATAAAGGGAACTACTCCTATTTCCTTGAAAAACGCCAGGAAAGAATCATGGCTCGTTCGTCTCAGGTTGAAAAGGCAACCAACCTACTTCGGCGTGAGCAGGAATGGATGCGAAGATCGCCACAAGCAAGAACAACTAAGGCCAAGTATCGCATAGATGCTTTTTACGAGTTGAGAGAGAAGGCCTCGCAGCAGTTTTCAAATGCTAACGTTAAGATAAAAACCGGAGCCGCTCGTTTAGGCAAAAAGATACTTGTAGTAAAAAATCTCTCAAAATCCTATGGAGATCTGCCCATAATCAATAATTTTTCATACACTTTCAATCGGTACGAGCGATTGGGGATTGTTGGAAAAAACGGTACGGGCAAATCAACATTTCTTAACCTGCTTACGCAGTCTATCCCAGCCGATAGCGGAACCATTGAGGTTGGTGAAACCATTGTATTTGGCTACTATCGTCAGGAAGGCATGAATATTCCTGAAGAGAAAAAGGTTATTGATGTTGCCCGGGAAATTGCAGAAGTAGTGAAGCTCGGCGATGGGAAAACCCTCTCCGTTTCGCAATTCCTATCCATGTTCCTATTTACTCCCGATGTACAAAATGCTTACGTTTACAAGCTAAGCGGGGGCGAAAAGCGAAGGCTATACCTGCTTACCATCCTAATGCAGAACCCTAACCTGCTAATACTTGACGAGCCAACCAACGATCTGGACATAGAGACGCTGAACGTGCTTGAGGACTATTTAGAAAGTTTCCCCGGAGTTGTACTTGTTGTCTCACATGATAGGCACTTCCTGGACAAGGTTGTTGATGGCTTGCTAATATTTGAGGGCAATACTGAAATAAGTGGTTTCCCAGGGTCATATTCAGATTACTATAAATGGAAGAAGGAGCAGCAGCGTGAAGAGCAGAAAGAGAAAAAACTATTGGAAGAAAAACCAAAGGCAAAGCCAAAAAGCAAAAATATTAAAAAGCTAACCTTTGCTGAACGGAGAGAGCTGGAGAAATTAACGCCAGAGATTGATGAGCTGGAAAAAGAAAAGGCCAACTTAGAATCGCAAATTAACAGCGGCAACCTACCCCACGACGAACTACTGGAAAAATCGCAGAGAATATCTGAGATAATTAACATGCTGGATACTAAAGAGGAAAGGTGGCTTGAACTAATGGAGATTGAGGAGAACTCATAAGAACTCCTCAAATCAATTTACACTATATTATTTGCCTTTGTACATTAATCCAAGGTAAACGCTAAATACAATAGTAGTAGCAACCTGAATATATATTGAAGTTGCAATAAGGTCCTCGCTTGTCTTTAAAATTAAGGCAATAGCAATAAACTTAGCCAAGTAGTAAACAGCCTTACTAAGCACAATAGAACTTAATATTGAAACAAATGCGCTCTTCGTCCTGCTTAGTATAAAGTAGAATAGCCATACATTTAGAACCAGCTCACCAGAAATAAGCAACATTTTGTAAAAAACAGGGTGTGCCGATACTAAGAAGCTGAAAAGCGGTAAAGTTACGGCTACGATATAAGCATTTCTTTTGGTAGTATGAACAAGTGCTAGAATAAGCGCAATACGCATTGGCTCAATAAGGTACAAGGGAAAACTTAGCATGTGCGATATAGTAGGCACAAAATATATAAATGCTAAAGCCAGAATATCAAAAATAGCGAAACCAATTGTCCTCTTCGATGTTAGCTGAATTGTATTCATTGCTCCTAATTTTTAGTTACATAACTTTGATAAAATAAAGCTTAATAAGTTTAAAACTATCAAGCTGCAAAAACAAAGATATATTATTCTAGCAAATTTTTGTATATTTATTGGATGATTCTGCATATAATTGTTTAAACTAACTGGCAGGCACAAAATCAAAATTATAAACCCCATCAAAAATAAACTAGTATGAAGCGGAGAGATTTTTTAAAGAAAGGATTTGGTGCAGGGCTACTTGCAGGCAGCGCATTTAAATTGGCTGGCATGGGAAATCTTGCAAAGGCTTCAAATTCTAACCCCAACAAACCATTTGATTTGGTTGCAGTTATGGGGGGCAATCCGAAGGAGATGTTTGACAAGGCTATTGCTGCTTTAGGAGGAATGGGAAAGTATGTTAAGAAAGGGCAAACCGTAGTGGTAAAACCAAATATTGGTTGGGATACATCACCACAATTAGGCGCAAATACAAACCCTGACCTAATTGAAAGAATTGTGGAAAGATGCTTTGAGGCAGGAGCAAAAGATGTTTACGTTTTTGACAATACCTGCGATACATGGAACAGATGCTACAAAAATAGCGGCATTGAGGATGCTGTAAAAAAAGCGGGAGGGAAAGTAAGACCTGGTAATACCGAGAAATACTACAAACCCGTAACAATATCCAACGGGAAAAGATTGAAAGACGCTAAGGTTCACGAACTTATTCTCACTTCCGATGTATTTATAAATGTACCCGTTTTAAAGCATCACAGCTCGGCAAAAGTTACCATTGCCATGAAAAACCTAATGGGAATTGTTTGGGATAGGCGCTGGTGGCATCGAAACGACCTTCACCAATGCATTGCCGATTTTGCCACCTGGCGCAAGCCAGACCTTAACGTAATTGACGCGTATCGTGTTATGACTAAAAATGGGCCCCGCGGCGTTAGTCAAGCTGATATTGTTATGAGAAACTCACTAATAATTTCGGAAGATATGGTGGCTGCAGATGCTGCTGCAACAAAAATATTTGGGTCAGAACCAGCTGACATTCCCCATATAAAAATTGCTCACGAGATGGGCGTGGGTAACATGAATTTAGAAGAGCTTAACATTGAACGAATCAGGGTATAACTACCAATGTCGTTTAGTTAAGGGTGTTCTTATGTTAAATTCCGTAGAAGCACCCTTTTCTCCGCTCAGGGTGACAGTGGTCATGCTGAGCGAAGTCGAAGCATGTTTCCTTAACTAAACGAAATTGGTATAACTATAAGAACTATGTCAAAACTTCTATCGTTACGTTTGCTTCGAATAGTAATAGCCGCTATTTTCGGATTACTTTTCCTATTCCTGTTTATCGATTTTTCAGAAACGCTCCCCCCTCCTTTCATAAATGGATTGCTCTACTTTCAGTTCACTCCATCGCTTTTAAAATTCATAAAGGTTGGTGGGTTACTTGCTACCGGTTTTATTCTGGTAATTATACTCACCCTGCTATTCGGTCGGGTTTACTGCTCTATGCTTTGTCCGCTTGGCATTTTACAAGATTTAATTGCTCGCATCCGAAGGAAAAAAGCCAGATACAAATTTCTAAAACCTTGGAATATTTTTCGATATACCACTCTTTTAATCGTGGTAATAACGGTTTTAGCAGGTTCGCTCTTTCTGCTCAATCTGCTCGACCCGTATAGCTTTGCAGGACGAATTTTCTCTGATTTAGTACGCCCAGCTTACTATGCTGGGAATAATGCCCTAGTAGCAGTTTTTGGTTACTTTAATAACTACTCGCTTCATCATGTTGATTTTAAAAGCATGCCTTGGCAGGTAATTACCCTAACCAGCTCATTAACTGCTGGATTAATTCTAATAGCATGGCGCTGGGGAAGGATTTTCTGCAACACACTATGCCCTGTAGGGGCGGTGCTAAGCCTAATCTCCCGCTATTCTATCTTTAAAATAAAAATAGACGATAAAGCCTGCACTGCATGCAACAGATGCGTTAGAACGTGCAAAGCAACTTGTATCGATATTAAATCAAAGGAGATTGACTTCTCACGCTGCGTAGCATGCTACAATTGTATAGATAGCTGTAATGAGAATAGTATAGGATATAAATACCCGTTAGGAAAAAAAACCAAAACCAGCAATAAAACAATTAAAAACAGTTCACGAAGAGGGTTTATTGCAGCATTTACTGGATTAGTTGCTGGAAGCACTTTGCTAGGGAAAGCTGTAAGAACTTACGCTCAGGGAAACAGGTATCAAAACAGACAAAGGGAAGGACAAAAAATTGGAAAGGGACAAAAACAAGAGCAAAGCACAGTGCAAGTCAGTGAAAATTCAACTTCAGGACAAAGACCAAATAGCCGGACCAGCTCCGCAAGCCCTCCAGGCTCATATAGCATAAAAGAGTTCTTAAATGCATGCACGGCCTGCCATCTTTGCATATCAAGCTGTCCCACATATGTTATTCAGCCTTCGGTTAAAGAGTGGGGATTTTTTGGTATAATGCAGCCCCACATGGATTTTCATTCCGGTTTCTGTAATTTTGAATGCACGCTTTGCGGTGAGGTTTGCCCAACGGGGGCAATAAGGCCATTACAGCTGGAAACTAAAAAAAGAGCCCAAATAGGTAAAGTAAAATTTCATAAGGCTAACTGTATTGTCAATACCGATAGGACAGAGTGCGGAGCCTGCTCAGAGCATTGTCCAACTAAAGCTGTGTACATGGTGCCATGGCAGGGCCTACTCCTACCTGAAGTAAATGATGAGATATGCATAGGTTGCGGTGCCTGCGAATATGCATGCCCAACGGAACCATACAAAGCCATATACATTAATGGCAATCACACCCATCAAGTTGCTGAACTCCCCGAGGAGATGGACGATTCTCCGCAGGAATCTGACATGGACGATTTTCCTTTCTAAAACAATACCTGACAAACAAAAACCACCCAAATTATGAGATTATTTTTAACAATTACCACCTTAATTTCAGCATTGCTGCTTTTCTCAACCTGTACCAATGATAAACAAGAAACAACCCAAACCTGGTCAATTGCCCTACATGGTGGCGCAGGAAACATGAACGCCGAAGATTTTGAAGAAATTGATATAAAAAATTACGAGAAGGAACTCTCCCAAGCATTAGAAATTGGGATTAATGTATTAAAAAATGGAGGTTCAAGCCTCGATGCGGTTGAGCAGGTTGTAAGGTACCTTGAGGATTGCCCTCTATTTAATGCTGGCAAAGGGGCGGTTTTTACAAACGATGGACGAAATGAGCTGGATGCCGCCATAATGGATGGCAGCAACCTGAACGCCGGTGCCATTGCTGGAGTTGGGGATATAAGAAATCCCATATCAACAGCCAGAATGGTAATGGAAAAGTCGCCACATATACTAATGGTTGGCAAGGGGGCTTCGCTTTTTGCATCACAAAATGGAGCAGAGATAATTGATAGTTCCTACTTCTACACAGACGAAAGATGGAACTCGTTACAAAGGGCGCTTGACCATGAAAAGAAAATGGGAACAGTTGGCTGCGTTGCCCTGGATAAAAATGGGAACCTAGCAGCAGCAACCTCAACAGGAGGAATGACAAATAAGCGTTACGGCAGGGTTGGCGATGTGCCCATTATTGGTGCAGGAACCTACGCCAACAATAACACCTGCGCTGTTTCAGCAACAGGTCATGGCGAGTTTTTTATCCGCTACGCTGTTGCGCATGACATATCCGCCTTAATGGAGTACAAAGAATTTTCACTTGCTCAAGCAGCCGATGAGGTTATTCTAAAAAAACTAGTTGATGCTGGTGGAAGGGGTGGTGTTATTGCAGTTGATAAAAATGGAAATATTCACCTTACATTTAATACAGCAGGAATGTTTAGAGCGCATGCAAAGGAGAATGGTGAAAAGGAGGTAGCAATTTTTAAATAAAACCCCACTATTTTTAAAAGTTTTCGGAATACATATGCTTCAAGGGAAATCAGCCCTGTCTATATAATTTCTCCGCCTGCAAACCGGGGCAACTATTTACACACAACAATTTATTAAAAATTAAACCTTAAACATTGTGAAAAGTTTTCTACTGGCAACGCTCATACTCTTTTCAATTCAAATTAGAGCACAGGATTTTTGGGAGGAGATTACGCGATTTAAAAATATTAATACTGCGTTATGTGTTGATCATAATACCATTTTATTCGGAGGGTCAATAAATAATGATACCTCTGGTTTATTTGTAAGCTTTGATGGAGGGGGTACATGGAATTACCAGCACCTATGGGCTAATTCTAATATTCCAACTAGCTACATCGGTATGTTTAATGACACTTATTATGCTTATGTGGCCTCACAATTATATAAAAGTAATGATTTAGTAGATTGGAATGCTATTGGAGATGTCGGGAATGCTGGAAATCTTTTTATTTTAAACGATAGCACAATATTCACAGGTCACTGGGAAGGACTTGACAAATCCACTGATGGCGGCCATACATGGGAACGCGTATATAGCACCCACCCCAACGAAAGTGTTGAAACCATCGTCCAGCACCCCAACGGCGACCTGTTTTTTGGTACTTATACGTTTGACAATAATGCCGTGCCCGGCGTGTACCGCAGTACCGACACAGGCGAGACATGGGAGCGGATAGGCCTGGAACGCAATCAAATTTTATCACTGGCAGTTGATTCCAACGGAG
>JBKHAH010000106.1:0-9236 GCA_046542995.1 Bacteroidales bacterium | reverse complement strand
TTTAACCTCCCAACCCCCAAACTCCTTAAAACCAACCACTCATCCTGTGTTTTTAAAACATTCGTCTCGTTTTTTTGTTAACTCCTCAATTATAAACGTGTTTAATTAAAAAAAAATCCATAAACTATTGTATTGTATTTAAATTGCACTAATTTTACTTAATAATTCAGGCTATGCATAAAATATGCTAACTATTAACTTAAACAAATAGACTTATGAAGAAATTAATTTTTGGAGTAGCAATGCTACTTTTCGCTCAAATGGGTTTTGGGCAGGCAATAAAGGATAATGCCGTTATTCCAGTATCAGTTACGCTAAACTCAATACTAAGGCTTACCGTTACCTCCGGGGGTAATATTCAGTTCGTTGTTAATACCATTGATCAGTACACAAATGGTATTGCAAACGACGATCAGTACACAACCATGTTCACCGTATCATCTTCAAGAGACTTTATTGTTGAGATGGGTGCTGAGGACGCTACCTTTGTTGGACAAGAGACAGGTGGAACAATGGATTTAAATTTCCTTAGGTATGAGATAGGTGGAGGTGGTCCAGATCCTTTAGTAGGGGTTACAGAACTAGTAGATTTAACAACTCCAGAAATAATTGCTGGTGTTTCTGGGGCTGCATCTGCTGGCGGAGAGTTGGACTATGAGATTTTATGGGAACTAGGTACAGATGCTGGTAACGCATTGCTTGATGCAAACCTACCTGCAGATATTTATATTACTAACGTGTTTTTAACGCTTGTTCCACAGTAAGGTTTATAAAATTACACCCACAAGAGCCAGACGGATATCGTTTGGCTCTGATTATTAACCACTAGGTTTTCAATGAGAACTCTAAATCTGATGCTTATTGCTCCAAAGTACCTAATATTTTTTGTTTGGGTTCTAATATTTATGCCAATTGGGGCAAAGGCACAGGATCCGCTTCTTGACCTCAGGGTTACTGGAAACTTTGTTGAATTCAATTATAGCGCCCTCGAGCATTTTAACAATGGTATATCGTTAAACAGCTGGTCGAGGGTACGAATTAGGTTTAAGGATTCTGGCTCAACTGGTTGGGAGTTGAGAATGTGGGCGCTTAGCAGCGCAATCCACTATGAGGGTGATTCAAGTAATGATATTGATCTAGTTGATCTGGAAATAATTCCAAGCATTACAAGCACAACTGATGGAACCGCGGCTGTAAACAACGGGTTTGTTTTGGAGGAGGGCCCGCTGAACGAGTTGAATATTGATCAGGTGCTGGCCTATGGAGATGGGGGAACAGTTGGTGGTGATCCGCCCATTGAGGTTGAGTTGGTAATAACTTATAATTTGGGACAGATGACAAACAAGCCCGAGGGGCTATACTTTGTAAATCTTAATTTAAGGCTGATAGAAACAAATTGATGCTTTGCTGCATAATATTTGAATGCTAAGATGGGTTAAACATACTCCTATTTTATTTCTGCTTACTGTAATGTTGCTTTTTCCTTTGGCATTACATGGGCAGTTTTTCCGTTATTCTGAGGAGCCCATAAATATTGAGGCAAAATTTGCTCGCCATTCAATTCAGGCTGCTGCTAAGCAGTCGTTTTTTAATACTTTAAAAGTAAAGAACAATTCCAACCGAACCGAGAACATTACTCTTAATATTACAATACCCCAAGGCTGGAAAGTTATTGGTGAGGAAAAAATCGAACTGCAAATTAACCCAAACGATTCGCTTCTTATCCCCCTTAGGGTTGCAGTTGGAGGCGATGTTAGGGGAGATATTGGTTATAGCGTTATTGCATCATTTTCTGATAGTAGAGGCAATACCATTAAGAATGAGTATTGCTTTGTAAAAATACCCCGTAAAACCGACCTCAGGGTTCGTTTTGTTGACAGAATTCTTTACATTGACCCTATCTCAGAAACATCATCATTTTCTGTTCTGGTTAAAAATAATGGTAACCGCGATGAGCCGGTAAACTTTTTGTTAGATGGCAATAATTATCTGGGCATAGGAAGCCAGAGTAATTTTCGTCATTCCAAGGATGTGGTGATTAGTCCCTATTCTGATTCCCTTATTACATTTAATGTAGCCTTAAGAACTCAGGATGATTTTGGCCGTATAAACTATGGGCTTAATGCAACAATATCAACAATGGATACTACCTTGTCCAGCACCGTTTGGTTCAGAAAGTTAGAGTCAAGGCTTTTAAATCAAGTACCCCAAAAAGAGAAGGTTTTGGTGGCTGATATTGTGGGAAAGGGGCTACTTGATGCAAATAAAAAACCCATTGTTTCTGCCACCCTTGAGGGGAAGGTGCTTTTTAAGGGAGATAAGGATGTTTACTACTACTATAGAAACTTCTCTTCAAAGGAAAGGGAGGATCTATACATTAATAACAGGATGCATATTGGGGGTAATATTGGTAACTGGCAACTGGAACTTGGTGACAACTATCGCTCTTTTGAGAGCAATATGTTTGGACGGGGAGGGTATCTTGCTTATAATGGCAAAGATTTGAAAGTTGAGGCTTTAGCCAATAAGGACAAAAGAACCGAAACCATTAACTATGGTGGAATTGGTAATTATTATTTTACCAATACAGATTACCTAACCAGCGGGGCCACCTATAGCAGTAATACAGAGAATAATTTTGAGTCCCTAATGGCATTGGCTGGAGGGGGGCTTTCATTTTTTAATAATCATAATGTTCAGGGGCTTTTTGCCTACAATCAGATTAGGAGAGAGCTTGACGGGCAGAATCAGCACAATGAATTTGGCGGTGAACTTAGGTATGGCTCAAAATTTGGTAATTTTGATAACTCGCTGCGCGCCAGGTATGCCAGCCCACTATACTATGGGCCACAAGCGGGGCGCTTAAGGGTGTATGCAAATACAAGGTATCAGTTTAACAGTAAGCATAGGCTCTCCTTGTATTTAATTGAAAGCAGAGTAAACAGATCTAACATACAGAATAACATAACCATTCGATCAACTCAAAGCCAGGCCAGAGAGGCAAAGGTTGAGCATCTTTTTCAGGCATCGCCAACAATTCAGGTATATGGTGGCCCTGCTGTAGAAAACTATATATGGGAGGGGTTGGCAAATTTTATTGAGGATAAACATTTTGGTACCCTCGGCTATAAAATGTATTTAGGTGCAAGAATTAAAAACTCTACCGGAACAATTGCAATTGCGCCAAAATACGAGGTGGCCAGAGTAAATGTGCTAAGTAATCCTTTTGTTACTGATGACATGCAATCTGAAGACATGTGGTTTAACTATCAATACTTCTCGCTGAATTTCAGAAGCAGAAGGCTAAATGTATTAGCCTTTTATACATCGGGACCCAAATCGGTAATGGATCAGATAAACTATACTGGTTTTAGCAAACCAAACAGGAGGTTGCAGTTTATGCCTTCCTTTGATGGGTTTGTTTATAAGAACATACTTAGAGCGTATGCTGGACTAAGCTATGCAAATGATGTGGTAACGGGATCTACATACTCAAACTTAACGGGGCAGTTACAATGGTACTTGCCAAAAAATTGGGTCATGCATTCCTTGGCGGTTTATTCAATTCAGAGTAGAACAACCGCTCAGGATCTGGTTGAGAAGTATCAAAATTTTTACCTTGAGGTGGGGGTTAAAAAAGAGTTTAATATAGATCAGCCACGTGTTAGATACCATGATGTTGAGCTGTTGTTTTTTAAAGATTTTAATGGCAATTATACTCAGGAGCCAAATGAACCGGGCATAAAAAATATCCTAGTTAATATTAATAAAGAGGGAAGCGATGTAGTTGGTAAAATTCCTGGTGATCTATTTTCTGCTGAATTACTATCTGATCATCTTGGGCGGGTAGTGTTGGAAAATGTACCCGAAGGACGTTACAAGTTTACCTACAACCCTATTGGTGGCGATGCAGGAACCTTTAGCAAAGCCCTTGGTGATATTGAAATAAAAATTGAAAGGGAAGGAAAATACTACTTCCCCTTTGTAGAGAAAAACAAGGTGTTTGGAAAAATTGTGCTTAACCGTAGCCGTTTATCGGGTTTGGGAAATATTGATGTCTCCAATGTGCGTGTAACAGCAACCGATAGTCAGGGGCGCTCCTTTTCAACCCTAACCGACAAGAATGGCGAGTTTGTTCTTTTTGCTCCAATTACCGATGAGTATATTGTTAGCATAAACAATATTTTTTACGAAAACTTTGACCTAAGACAGAATAACTTCCTGGTGCAGTTTAATGGCTACAAGCAGTTTGAAGTGAACTTTGTTTTTGATGAGAAGGTTCGTAGAATCAACTTTGCTGAATCAGATTCAGACCGTCAAGGGGGAGTGCAGCAGGTGCGCCGAACCACAATATCGGGTACGGTTAAGGATGCCAATACGCAGCAACCGGTTAGGGCAAAAATTAACCTTATCAATTCACGCACCAACTCAATTGTAACATCAACCAACTCCAGCGCAACCAGCGGAGAATATACCATGAACTTTATGGCAAGTGATAGCTATGTGCTCGAGGTGCTTGCCGATGATTACTGGTACATGTCGGAGAACCTTGCCTTGCAGCAATTAACCACCTTTATGAATGTTAATCGTGATGTAATGCTTAAGCCTGTATCGGTTGGTTCAAGACTGGGGCTTAACATTCAGTTCGATTCCGGAAGCGCGCACCTAACCCCCGAGTCGGTTGCAGAACTTAACAGGTTGGTACGCCAGCTTAAGGATAACCCAACGGTTAGGATTGAGGTACAGGGCTATGCCGATGAACTGGAGGTAATTGATAATCCTGATATTGGTAAGCAGCGCGCCGGTGCCGTAGCAAAATACGTAATAGAGAACGGCTTTAGCAACCTTGAGGTTAAGGATATGGGTGCTGAAAACCCAGTAGCAACCAATGATACTCCTGAGGGGAGAGTTCAGAATCGACGGATTGAGGTGGTGGTTGTTGGTAGGTAGTTTTTCTGTGGTCGGTGGTTGGTGGTCGGTCGGTCAGTGGTAAGTGGTTTTTTGACTAAATTATAATATTTACTATATAGCATCAGTATGAGGTTAGCAAATAGTTTTCGTGATTTAGAGGTTTATAATTTATCCCGTGAGCTTTCAAAAGAGGTTTTCGAACTTACAAAAAAACTCCCCTCTGAAGAAAGATATTCTTTAACAGATCAAATAAGACGTTCGTCACGTTCTGTTGGAGCGCAAATTGCAGAAGCATGGGCAAAACGACGATACGAAAAACACTTTATAAGCAAATTAACTGATGCGGATGGAGAGCAGCTGGAGACACAGCATTGGATTGAGGTTTCGCTTGATTGTGAATACATCACCAATAATTTGATGAATAGTTTATTAGATAAGTGTTCTTCAATTGGAAAAATGTTAAACTCTATGATGGGAAAGTCAGATCAATTTTGCAATAAAAATGGTTAAGCTACATCCACCGACCACCGATTACCAGCTACCGACTACCGACCACTGACCACCGACTACCGACTACCGACTACCGAAAACAGACAAAAAACCAAAACCAATGCAACAATCCTTCTCAAAATACCATGGTGCTGGAAACGATTTTATAATTATTGATAATAGAAACAAGCAGTTTAACCCTGCTCCTGAAGTTATAAACAGTTTATGCCATAGGCATTTTGGAATTGGAGCCGATGGTTTGATGCTACTTGAGAATAGTGAGCATGCAGATTTTTTTATGCGCTACTTTAACTCCGATGGACATGAGGCAACCATGTGTGGCAACGGAGGAAGATGCTTGGTGATGTTTGCCAGTAAGCTGGGGATTATTAAGGATAGCACCCATTTTATGGGGGTTGATGGAGAGCATAAAGCTCAGATACTTGACAAGGAGAATGTACGACTTAAGATGATAGATGTTAATGAGATACAAATCGAGGACGATCATTATATTATTAACACAGGTTCACCTCATTACATTCAATTTGTTAACGATATTGAAAAGATTGATGTAGAAAATCAGGGCAGAGTAATCAGAAGCAGCTTCTCATCACATACAGGGGGTGTGAACGTAAATTTTGCACAATTCTCGTCTAATGGCATAAAAATTCGTACGTACGAGAGGGGCGTTGAGGCAGAAACCCTTGCCTGTGGTACCGGTGCTGTAGCAACCGCCATTGCAGCGAATCATTGGTTTAATGAGGATGAAAGTTTATACGCTTTGCATGCTCGTGGGGGAGAGTTGAAGGTTTCTTTTGAGAGAACAGCCAGTGAGCAGTATCAGAATATCTGGCTGCAGGGCCCAACAGTGCATGTTTTTGATGGGGTTATTAAGTTGGTCGGTGGTCGGTGGTCGGTGGTCGGTGGTCGGTAGTCGGTGGTCGGTAGTCGGTGGTCGGTTGTCAGTGGTCGGTGTCTGAGTCGGTTACTGATTCGGGCACTGAGGTTCTCGAAGTGCTCGAAGTGCTCGAAGTGCTCGAAATGCTCGATGCGATAGGTTGATATGATAGTCGGTTGTCGGTGGAATCCTTCGTTATTGCCTGCCTGCTCTGCGCCAGTCAGGCAGGCGATTCCGACGTTTTTTGTCGGGAGAAGCAATCTAATGAAATTGGATGAGATCGTTTCGCATTGTTAAAAACAACAATTCTCGCATTCGATAGTTATCGGATGACGAGGGGGTAAGTGAGCAGTTGTCGGCAGTTAATTTACAACTTCTATGCTACATACTTCATATTACCTACTACCTACTTCATCCTTCCATTTAAAATTTGCCAACACAAAATCTACTTACTATTTTTACAGCAACTTAAAATCTTAAACAGATGAAAATTGCCATAATTGGTTACGGTAGGATGGGGCACGAAATTGAGACCATTGCTAAGGAGCGTGGTCATGATGTAGCCCTTATTATTGATAACGATAATCAGGATGAGCTAACGCCGGAAAATTTATCAAAAGTTGATGTGGCCATTGAGTTTACCTTACCTCATACCGCTTTTAATAATGTAAAAACATGTTTGGATGCTGGGACTTCTGTTGTGTGTGGTACTACTGGCTGGTCAGATAAGCTGCACGAGGCAAAATCTCTGGCAGAGAGCAGTAACGGGGCACTGTTTTACGCATCCAACTTTAGCATTGGGGTTAACCTGTTCTTTAGACTAAACAGAACGTTAGCCAAATATATAAATAAGGTTAAAGGTTACTCATCAGCAATTGAGGAGATACATCATACCCAAAAGAAGGATGCGCCAAGCGGAACAGCCATAACTTTAGCAGAAATTATAAATAATGAAATTGAAGAGCTGAAAGGATGGACGCTCTTGCCAGATTTCCAGGAAGATAAAGTTCCTATTAAGGCGATACGTGAGGCTGACGTTACCGGTACACACACAGTGTTCTTTGGTTCCGAACAGGATGAGATAACACTAACCCACAAAGCAAAAAGCAGAAAGGGATTTGCTCTGGGGGCCATGCTTGCAGCTGAATTCTCCGTGGGTAAAAAAGGTTTTTTAACAATGGATAGTTTATTAAATGTTTAATGTCTCGCTAATTTGTTGTAAACTTACCAAATATTTTCTTCAGTCATTTTTATTGAAATTTTATTATTAGCATAATGGAAAAAGTAAAGGCAATTTTAAAGAACAGGTACTTCCTTTTTGCAGTATCGTCAACGATATTCGTTCTTTGGGTCATTTGGATTGGAAATTACTGGTTACTACTGGGGTTACCCATCTTTTTTGATTATCATATTACGCGTAAGGTTAACTGGACCCCTTGGAAGAAGCGGGGACAGAAAAAGAAATCGGCGCTGGTTGAGTGGGTTGATGCAATAATTTTTGCCGTAATAGCGGCAACCCTCATCCGTATGTTTTTTATTGAGGCCTACAAAATCCCCACCTCATCAATGGAGAAATCGTTACTGGTTGGCGATTATCTTTTTGTAAGTAAAGTGAGCTATGGTCCTAAGTTGCCTAACACCCCATTATCATTCCCCTTTGCGCATCATACCTTACCTTTTACCAAGCAAACTAAATCATACCTAGAGTGGATAAAAAGGCCATATAAGCGCCTTGCTGGTTTTGGCGACATTGAGCGCAACGATGTGGTAGTATTTAATTTCCCCGAAGGCGATACGGTTATTGTACAGCATCAGGATAAAAGTTACTACGCTGTGGTACGTGAGCTTGGCAGGAACTATGTGTGGAGCAATTTTGATATTGTGGTAAGACCCGTTGACAAGCGAGAGAACTACATTAAGCGTTGTGTTGCCCTTCCTGGTGATACTATGCTTATTGAAAGAGGAAATCTTTACGTAAATGGTAAAATGCAAGAGCCAATTGAGGGTTTACAGTATAATTATACTGTGCGTACCAATGGAACTGCTATTAACTCAAAAATTCTCGATGACCTAAATATTGCGAAGGCCGATAGATTCTTTAACCCTTCGGGAGGGATTTACGAGATGCCCCTTACCTCTGAGGCTTACGATAGGATTAGGAAGCTACGTAACGTTCACTCAGTGCTAAGGCACGAGAATACCAATGCCACCATGATGACTAAGGCGATTTTCCCACATTCGCCCGATTACCCATGGACTGAAGATAACTTTGGCCCGCTTTGGATACCCAAAAAAGGAGAGACAGTAGATATTACCCTTGACAACCTCCCGCTTTACGAGCGTATTATTGGGCATTACGAGCAGAATGACTTAGAGGTAAAGGATAGCGTAATCTACATAAACGATAAGCCCGCCTCAAATTACACCTTTAACATGGACTACTACTTTTTAATGGGCGATAACAGGCATAACTCAGCAGATTCGCGCTTCTGGGGCTTTGTTCCCGAGGATCATGTTGTGGGAAAAGCATCCTTTGTTTGGTTATCGCTCGATACTGATAAAAGATTCCCTGTAAATATCCGTTTTAATCGGTTTTTAATGGGGATTGAGTAATTCTTTTTATAGAGAAGAAGGAAGGATTTAATGGGTGAACTCTGAGATACCGAGGAGGATTTTTTCAGGGTTAAAAACTACATCTACACTTATTTTATCCGTACTAATGCATAATGGTGATATAACAGATAAAAACAAATACGCTCGTCACTGCCTGCCTGCTCTGCGCCAGTCAGGCAGGCGAGGAGGAACAGCCTGTCCCGGTTTCAATCGGGAACGAAGCAGTCTCATTTTTTCCAAAAGAAAGAGATTGCTTCTCCGCCGGCTGGCGGATCGCAATGACGAGTTACGAATCTGCCATTGGTAGTTCAATATATAAATACAT
>JBKHAH010000026.1:0-38789 GCA_046542995.1 Bacteroidales bacterium | reverse complement strand
GATTAAATCTTGCAATGGCAAAACTTATTAGTAAATTAATACAGTTGATACCAAAAATGAGCCTTTTTTCTAATCCGATTATCTGCTGTATATCATTCTCATTTATTAGGAAAAATGAAAAAATAGTTAGAAATTTGACGGTAAATATACCTTTCGTGTAATAGATTAAAACTTGATAAGTTATGAAGAAGCACAATTTTAACGCAGGACCATGCATTTTACCAGAAGTTGCATTAGAGAATACTGCAAAAGCAATTAAAGATCTTGATGGTATTGGTTTATCCTTACTAACCATATCGCATCGTTCAAAAGAGTTTCAAGCCATAATGGACGAGACCGTAGCCCTATGGAAAGAGCTGCTTAATATTCCCGACGGATACCAGATTCTTTTGCTTGGTGGAGGTGCAAGCACACAGTTTTGCATGGTACCTTATAACCTAATGAATAAAAAGGCTGCATATCTGGAAACAGGTGTTTGGGCCAAGAAGGCCATTAAGGAAGCAAAACTATTTGGCGATGTTGAGGTTGTCGCTTCGTCAGCAGATAAGAACTACACCTATATCCCTAAAGGTTACAATGTTCCTGCCGATGCTGATTATTTCCACATCACAACTAATAACACTATTTACGGAACAGAAATCCACGAGGATATGGATTGCCCAGTTAACCTTATCGCCGATATGTCCTCTGACATAATGAGCCGCCCTGTTGACGTTAGCAAGTATGCTATGATTTACGGTGGCGCCCAGAAAAACGTTGGACCTGCTGGTGTTACGTTCATAATTATTCGTGAGGATATCCTTGGTAAAGTAGAGCGCCAAATACCTACAATGCTAAACTATAATACTCATATCGAAAAGGGCTCTATGTTTAACACTCCTCCCTGCGGACCAATTTTCACTATGCGTGAAACATTAAAGTGGGTTAAGAGCTTGGGTGGCCTTGAGAAGGTTTTCGAAATGAATAAGAAGAAAGCCCAGCTGCTTTACAATGAGATTGACCGCAACAAGATGTTTGTAGGAACTGCAGCCAATGAGGATCGTTCACTTATGAATATTTGCTTTGTAATGAACGAGGAATACAAAGAGAAGGAGGCAGCCTTTTTAGAGTTTGCCCAAAATGCAAATATGGTTGGAATCAAAGGTCACAGATCAGTTGGCGGTTTCCGTGCATCAACATATAACTCTCTTCCAATTGAAAGCGTACAAGCTTTGGTTGATTGTATGAAGGAGTTTGAGAAACAGAATGCATAAAAATGCAAGATATTTAATGGGTTATTTGGAGGTAACTTCATTTAGCCCATTTTCTTCATAAACTTATTATATAAAATGAAAAAAAAACACAAAATACTATGGTAAAAGTACTTGTAGCAACCGAAAAACCCTTCGCTAAAGCTGCGGTTGATGGTATCCGTAAATTAGTAGAAGGTGCAGGGTATGAATTAGTATTACTTGAAAAATATACTGATAAATCAGACCTGCTTAATGCTGTAGCCGATGTGGATGCAATGATAGTTAGAAGCGACAAGATTACTGCCGAAGTTATTGAAGCAGCAAAGCAGCTTAAGATTGTTGTTAGAGCAGGAGCAGGTTACGACAACCTCGACCTTGACGCATGTACAGCCAAAAGCATTGTTGCAATGAATACACCTGGACAAAACTCCAATGCTGTTGCTGAGTTGGCTCTAGGTATGATGATATTTATGGCGCGCAATCAGTTTAATCCATCAGCAGGTACCGAAATTAAGGGAAAAACCTTAGGAATACACGCATACGGAAATGTAGGAAAACTAGTAGCATCTCATGCTAAGGGTTTTGGCATGGAGGTCCTTGCTCTCGACCCCTTTCTGAAAAAAGAGGAGATTGAAAGGAACGGTGTTAAGGTTGTTGATTCGATTGAGGAACTTTATACAAAAAGCCAGTACCTATCGTTGCATATTCCTTCCAACGATAAAACAAAGAAGTCTATTGGTTACGACTTACTAACTAAGATGCCCAAAGGCGCAACATTAATTAACACCGCCCGCAAAGAGGTTATTGACGAGGAAGGTTTGGTAAAAGCATTCGAGGAAAGAGAGGATCTTAAGTATGCAACCGACATTGCCGCCGACATTCAAGAGAACCTTAACGAGAAGTTTGGAACACGCGTTTTTGCTACACCCAAAAAAATGGGAGCTCAAACATCAGAGGCTAATGTTAATGCCGGATTAGCTTCAGCTAACCAAATTATTAAGTTTCTTGAGAATGGCGATACAACATTCCAGGTAAATAAATAGTATAATGTGAATTATTAATATCCCTGTTCCCCAGTCTTTCTAAGATTTGCTACAGGGATATTGCATTTATTTAGTTTTTCAAAAAAAAAATATAACGATGGTAAAAATTAAACCGTTTAAGGGAATACGCCCCCCAAAAGAGTTCGCAAGCGAAGTGGCCTCGCGCCCTTACGATGTACTTAACTCCCAGGAAGCACAGGTAGAAGCTGGAGAAAAGTCGTTACTTCACATAATTAAGCCAGAAATTGATTTTAACCCAATTATCGATGAGCATTCCAAAGAAGCGTACGATAAGGCGGTTGAGAATTTCAAGAAATGGCAGGAAAAGGGATGGCTGGTTCAGGATAATAAGGAGAACTACTACATCTATGCGCAAACCATGGAAGGAAGAACTCAGTATGGGTTGGCTGTAGGGTGCCACTACGAGGACTACATGGAAGGCAAAATCAAAAAGCATGAGCTTACTCGCCCCGATAAAGAGGAGGATAGAATGATTCATGTGAGGAATCAGAATGCAAACATTGAACCCGTATTCTTTGCCTACCCAGCAGTTAATGAGATTGATAAGATTGTTAAGGATGTGGTTGAAAGCAAAAAACCTGAGTACGATTTTATTGCTGAGGATGGTTTTGGACACCATTTTTGGGTAATTAATGATGATGCTAAAATCCAGAGAATTACCGAAATATTTGCTCAGCAACCAGCACTTTATGTTGCCGATGGCCACCATAGAACTGCTGCAGCAGCCAGAGTAGGAGAGGAGAAGAGAAGTCAGAACCCAAATCACACCGGAGAAGAGGAGTACAACTTCTTCCTTGCGGTTATTTTCCCTGATAATCAGCTGAATATTATTGATTACAACCGTGTAGTTAAGGATCTAAATGGATTATCACCTGAGCAGCTACTAGATAAATTAAACGAAAGTTTTGAGGTAGAGGAGAAAGGTGCTGAAATATACAAACCAAACCGTTTGCATAATTTTAGTATGTATCTTCAGGGTAAATGGTACTCTTTAACTGCCAAACCTGGTACTTATGATGATGACGATCCAATTGGTGTGCTTGATGTTACCGTTCTGTCGAATCTCGTACTCGATAAGGTGCTTGATATTAAGGATTTAAGAACATCGAAGCGGATAGACTTTGTTGGAGGTATCCGAGGATTAGGTGAGCTGAAGAAGCGAGTTGATAGTGGAGAGATGGCTGCTGCATTCGCCTTGTATCCTGTCTCCATGAAACAGCTTATTGATATTGCTGATACTGGTAATATTATGCCTCCTAAAACCACATGGTTTGAACCTAAACTAAGAAGTGGTTTGGTGATTCATAAGTTAGACTAGGCAGAAATTAACAAAATATGCTGAATCGGATGGGCAATACCGTCCGATTTTGCCTTTTCTAATCCTTTATAATGTTTTGAGGTAAATTTTAAGAAGTATGAGCGTAGTTACGAATCTTAAAAAACTCAAGAGCGAGTTACCTGATAATGTAACGCTGGTTGCAATTAGTAAAACCCACCCACCCGAAGTGGTTCTTGATGCATACAATGCTGGTCATCATATTTTTGGAGAAAACAAGGTGCAAGAGTTAGTCGCAAAGCAAGAGGCTTTGCCATCTGATATTGAATGGCACATGGTAGGTCATCTGCAAACTAACAAGGTAAAATACATAGCACCCTTTGTTAGCCTGATCCATTCAGTTGATAGTTTAAAGCTGCTAAAGGAGATTAATAAGCAGGCTAAAAAGCATGAGCGGGTAATTCGCTGCCTGCTGCAGATGCATATTGCTGAGGAGGATACGAAATTTGGATTGGACCAAAAGGACCTTGCTGAGATTATGGATTCTGAACAGTTTAAATCTTTTGAGAATGTTCAAGTTGTTGGCTTAATGGGGATGGCTACGTTTACTGAAGATACAGAACAGGTTAAACGAGAGTTCAGAAGCTTAAAAAAAATATTCGACGATGTAAAGAAAAAATATTTTTCGTCTAGCAGCAGTTTCACCGTGCTATCCATGGGTATGTCAGGCGATTACAAACTTGCACTGAAAGAGGGGAGCAATATGGTAAGGGTTGGAAGTAATATTTTTGGAGCAAGGAATTATGGTACAAACTAAAAAATAGCTATTTTTCCAAGCAATTATTTTTTAAAAACATTCCCAATGGCAAACCTAAAAACAAATTACTTAGGGCTAAACCTCAAAAATCCTGTAATTGTAAGCAGTTCGGGGTTAACGTCAACAGTTGAATCAATTCAAAAGTTAGAGGCTAACGGTGCCGCAGCGGTTGTGCTAAAATCTCTTTTTGAAGAGCAAATACTACACGAAGCAGGCTCCTTGTCTGTCCATAGTGATTATCCCGAAGCAGAAGATTACCTGCGTGGATACGTTACTAGCAATAGTGTTGAGAATTACCTTAGTCTTATTTCCAAAGCCAAAGAGGCAGTTACCATACCTGTAATTGCAAGTATCAACTGCATCTCCGCATCAAAATGGGTTGATTTTGCAGCAAAAATTCAGGAAGCAGGAGCAGATGCTTTAGAAGTTAACGTATTCCTTTTGCCCACTAACATTAAGAAAACCGCTGAAAATTACGAGACGATTTACTACACATTGGCAGAGAAACTAAACAGGGTGGTATCAATTCCGGTTTCTTTTAAGCTGGGCAATCATTTTACAAATCCGTTAAGAATAATTGAGCAGCTTTGGTATCGTGATGTAAAAGGGGTGGTTCTTTTCAACCGCTTTTTTGCACCTGATATTGATATTGATAAGCTAAAGGTAAACTCTGCAGAGGTGTTTAGTAACCCGGCTGATATCCGAGACTCCCTCCGTTGGGTAGCCCTTGCTAATAATGCTATCCCACATATTGATATTTCTGCATCTACCGGTGTTCATTCGGGCGAAGCAGCAGTTAAGATGCTTCTGGCAGGAGCCTCATCGGTACAGGTATGCTCTGCATTATACAAGAATGGTCCAGCGCACCTCAAGAGCATTATTGATTTTCTTAATCAATGGATGGACAAGAAAGGATATAGCGAGATTAAAGACATACAGGGAATAATGAACTATGGTAAAATTGGCGACCCCGAAGTTTATGAGCGTAGCCAGTTTATGAAGTACTATTCAAGTCACGATTAGTAACAAGAAAAACTTATAAGCAAAAAGAACGGTTAATTTGCCGCTCTTTTTGCTTTATCAAGGATGCTAATCATTTCTAGTAAAAGAAGCTGCTTGTCACGATCAGCCTTGCTCACAGAACGTTTTAATAAATCAATGCCCTTTTTTAATTCTTCTAAACTGAGCGATTCAGTAGAATTTTCTATCACAGTAAATGCTTCAAAGGCAATTCTATAGCCTCCTTCAAGCAGTATTAGGAAGAATGGGTGTAGGTTGTTTGAAAAATCTAAACGGCTTTGCCAACTTGCAGTTACAATTCTGGTTAAATCTTTCTTGTTCAGGTTCACGGTTAAATAGTTAGCAATTATTGGAACAGCATCCTGCTTTTTAATATCGGAAATAAACTCTGTCACCGATTTTTTAAGTAGCTCAGAACGTTCACCAGTTAGCATATCAAGAAGCGTTTCCAGATAAAAAAGCTCCCCATGCTCCCGTAACCCCATCAGCATAGATACAACTTCTTCATCAGGACTTTTCTCTAGTGTTGCTAAAAGCTGTTTGTAAACTTTTTGTTTATCAATATCACTATTCATAATTGTACTTTGAGCTGCAAATGTACAAATGATTTACATAACTATAAACGCTATTATAGCCAGATAGATCACTATTTAAAAAATATTATTTAGTTCTGCTTGTAATTAAAATAAGACTAAATCCATTTTTTTGATGATGAACAGTATAATATTTAAGACAAATTGCCATCTTACTATGATTATCATGCTTTATAACTCCATAATCAGCGTTCATTTTTTAAAATCATGTAGGAATTTTAAAAAAAATAACATACTTTCGAAAATATATATTTATTGCAATAATATAATCTTACTTAAAATATATTTATTACTTTTACTAATTAATTATTAGGTTTAATAAATTGCAATATCATAAAAACGCTAGGGTATGGCTAAAAGGAGTTTAAATTTGTTTTTTAAACCGATGCTAATTTTTGCTATAGTTGGTATGGCAATTAGTTGTGCGTCGGATTCAAATAAAAAGGAGAGGGTAGAGGTAGATGTTGAGGAGGTTATAGTTGATGAAACAGCCAAAGAGGGCGTTAAAACAGCGCGCCAAATATTTTACTCATTACCTTCGCCACTTGAAACAGCAATGATTCTTAAACGTTCAGGGGCGCAGTATAATCCCGAATTGCTTAATTCCGTTGATAATGTTTCTCGTTACACAACCAACAAAAGTATGGCATTAAATCTAGGTGTTTATAGTACCGATTTAAGTTATGCGAGCCTTTTTGATCAGACTCAGGAGTCAATTAGATACATGTCTGCATCAAAAAAGTTAGCTGAGCGCCTTGGTATTCTTAATGCCATAGATGATAATATAATTGAACGCCTTGAGGAGAATGTTAATAACCGAGAGGTTATTATGGATATTATTTCCGAAACATTTCTTAACACAAACTCAATATTAGAAGAGAACGACAGGGTAGCCATTGGCTCAATCATACTGGTTGGTGGCTGGATAGAGGGGTTATATATAGCAACCATGCTGGTTGACGACACTCAGGAGGCTGATGATGAGTTGATTGAGCGTATTATTGATCAGAAATTATCTATGGGCACTGTTATAAAGCTGCTTGAACAGCATAAAGAGCAGGATGATGTTGCATTTGTTCTAAAAGATATCATGGAACTTAATGAGATATATAGAAAGGTTAGTATATCTGTTTCGGAGATTGAGGTGGTTGAAAACGATGCACCCATCACAACCCTTCGAAGCAAAAACGTTGTTTCTGTTAATCCTGAAGTGTTTGATGAGTTAAAAGATAAGGTTGCTCAAATTCGCTCAAAATACATAATGTAAAAAATTGCTCCTGATATGAGATCATTGGTTTATATATTAATTGTTGGCGCTTTTGTATCAATTTCCCTCTCAGGGAATGCTCAATGCAAAAATTTTGCAAAAAGGGTCTGCCGGTTAGAGCTAAAGCCATACGTTCATGATGGCAATTATAACGCTGCGATACTCACCGAAGGAGAAGATGCAGAGTTGTTCAAAACTTTTTACGCAGGACAAGAGTACCGAATTTCCGTGTGTGGTTCTGAATCACTTTCCAGAGTTGAGTTTCAGGTTATGGATGTTGAGCGTAGGATACTCTATACGAATGCGTCAGATAATTATGCCCCCTCCTGGGATTTTAACGTAGAGGCAACTCAGCAACTAATCATTATGGTTAAGGTACATGATAATCCCTACTCCTCTGATTCTGACATGCCTGAAAGCGGCTGCGTAGCAATTATGTTTGGATTAAAATTAGACTAAGGCAGGCAGATATTTAATATACTTATTTTATTGAGCCGCCCATATGGCGGCTTTTGTATTTTATTCTATTTTAGTTGAAAGGAACTTCCCAGTCAAACTCCCATTATCCTTTACAATATCCGTTGGTTTTCCAGATGAAATGAGGTGTCCGCCTGCTTCACCACCTTCGGGCCCCAGATCTATTATCCAATCGGCACACTTTATAATCTCCAGGTTGTGTTCAACTATTATTAAACTATGCCCCTTCCTTAGCAGGGCGTTGAATGATTCAAGCAGGTTTCTTATATCATGGAAGTGCAGGCCTGTAGTTGGCTCATCAAATATAAACAGATGCGGTTGTACAGCCTGCTCTTTTTGAAGGTAGAATGCTAGTTTAACCCTTTGGCTCTCTCCTCCACTTAGCGTGCTTGACGACTGCCCCAACTTTATATATCCAAGTCCTACATCCTGTAATGGCTTTAGGCGGGTTACAATTTTTGAAGCGAGTTTTGACTTGTCTCCAGAGAAGAATTCCATGGCGCCATTAATGGTCATGTCTAGCACATCAAAAACGTTCTTCTCTCTGTATCTTACCTCCAGTATATCCTCCTTAAAACGTTTTCCACCGCACGAATCGCATACGAGAGTGACATCGGCCATAAACTGCATCTCAACCTTAATAACCCCTTCGCCCTGACATTCTTCGCATCGCCCACCCTCAATATTGAATGAGAAATGGGAGGGTTTATAGCCATTACGGGCAGAGTAGGGTTGCTCAGCAAAAAGTTTCCTTATCTCATCGTAAGCCTTAATATATGTTACAGGGTTAGAGCGCGATGACCTCCCGATTGGGTTCTGGTCAACCATTTCCACTCCTTTAATTAAATGAATGTCACCATCAATCGTATCAAATTCACCAGGTTTTTCTCCGGTACCAGTTATTTTTTTTGCCAATGCAGGGTGGAGAATCCCTTTAACCAGCGATGATTTTCCTGAGCCGCTAACCCCGGTTACTACCACCATGCAGTTTAGCGGAAACTTAACATCTATGTTTTTAAGGTTGTTTTCTCTTGCTCCCTTCACCTCTATAAAATTACTCCATTTACGATGGGTTCTGGGAGATTCAATGCTCTCTATTCCATTTATGTACTTTGATGTCAGGCTGTCTTTTGCCTCTAGCAGCTGCTTGTGCGTTCCCTTAAAAACAATTTCACCACCGTTGCGCCCTGCCAGCGGACCGATATCTATAATGTAGTCTGCAGCTCTTATTATCTCCTCGTCATGCTCTACCACTATTACCGTGTTTCCAAGGTCACGAAGTTCACTCAGCACTTTTATCAGTAGGTGCGTATCGCGAGGATGTAGTCCTATGCTTGGCTCATCAAGAATATATAATGATCCCACAAGGCTCGATCCCAATGAGGTTGCCAAGTTTATCCTCTGCGACTCACCACCTGAAAGGGTTGAAGAGAGCCTGTTGAGGGTAAGGTAGCCCAACCCTACATTTAGTAAATAATTTATACGATTGCGAATCTCAATAATAATTCTTTTGCCAACCTTTTCGTCATGCTCGTTTAGGCAGAGGTTGTTGAAGAACTGAGCAAGTTTAGTTAATGGAAGGTCAACCAGTTCGGGAAGATTCACGCCGCACACCTTAACGTAAGTGGCTTCTTTACGTAAGCGCTGACCTTTGCATACGGGACATGTTGTTTTTCCTGTATAGCGTGAGAGCATTACCCTGTACTGAATTTTATACTTCTTATCTTCAAGGAGTTTGAAAAAGCTGTTTAGCCCAGTGAATCCACGGGCACCATTCCAAAGAAGTTCCTTCTGCTTGTCAGTTAGCTCATAGTATGGTTTATGTATGGGAAAGTTGTACTTCTCAGCAACATTTATTAGGGCGTTCTTGTATTTACTCATAGTATCACCCCTCCAGCAGGCAATTGCACTCTGGTAAATTGATAAGCTCTTATCAGGCACCACAAGGCTCTCATCAATTCCAACAACTTTACCATAGCCTTCACACTTGGGGCATGCACCAAGCGGGTTGTTAAAGCTAAACGTATGCTGAGTTGGCTCTTCAAACTCCATTCCATCGGCTTCAAAACGGTTTGAGAAAGCGGCATCGTTTCTTTGTTTACCATTAAAGGTAGAAACAATGCAGGTTCCATGCCCTTCGGCAAAAGCAGTTTGTATAGAGTCTGCGCATCTGCTTAAAAAGTCGTCCTCATGAGATACGGCAAACCTATCAACAATAAGTTTTAGGTTGGCTTTTGAAACAGATAGCAAATCTCTTGTTTCTGCGCTGTCAATTCGGATGGTTTTATCGCCAACCTCTATTCGGGTAAAACCTTCGTTTGCCAGGGCGGTAAGCCTTTTCTCAACATTATCTTTACCATTAACAGGTATGGGGGCAAGCACCATTTGCTTTGTACCTTCAGGTACAGAAATTATATGGTTTACCACATCGGTTACGCTATGCTTTGTAACCTCCTTGCCCGATATTGGGGAAAATGTTTTACCCACCCTTGCGTAGAGTAGCTTAAGGTAATCGTATATCTCTGTTGTAGTGCCTACGGTTGATCTGGGGTTATGCGTTTTTACTTTCTGCTCAATTGCAATGGCAGGAGGGATGCCAGAAATTAAGTCTGCTTCGGGTTTTGATATTCTACCAAGAAACTGACGAGCATACGAAGAAAGACTCTCAACATACCTTCGTTGCCCTTCGGCATAAAGGGTGTCGAAAGCCAGTGACGATTTACCAGATCCTGATAATCCGGAAATTACTATCAGTTTATTGCGAGGTATATCTATGCTGATGTTCTTAAGGTTGTGAACCCGAGCACCTTTTACTGAAATTACGTTGTGATGTTTTTCCATTTAAAAAAAATTATTAACTCGCAAAGGTACTGAAACATTTGCTTTTTTCATGTGTATACTAATCATTAGTAGCAGTAAAACACTTATTGCACTATGAAGTTGCTTGCTGCTAAAGTGCTTGTAATTATGCAATAATATGAAGGGTAGCGATTTGTTTTCTTTTAAAAAACCATCAAGATTGTTTCATTTTTAGCTAGGTCTGTAATTTTTTTTTGGAAAATTCATTAATTATTGCTTATTTGGCACGGAAAATGTAAATTAATTATTTATTACTAACCAAAAATTGATCGCCTATTGATTACGTCTACCCATTAAACCAATAAGTAAGGAGGTAGTTTTGAAAGAGTGTAATCGAACTGATTACGAACTTGTTGAAGGGTTCGTATCTGGTGATCAACAAGCCATTGAAATATTAGTAAATAGGCACAGGAAAAGGGTTTTTGGATATATCCTTCTTCTTGTAAAGAACCATGCGCTAGCCGAGGATATTTTTCAGGATACTTTTGTTAAAGTGATAAAATCGCTTAAAGAGGGGAAGTACACTGATAATGGAAGGTTCGTGTCGTGGGTAATGCGTATTTCGCATAATTTAATTATTGACCATTACCGAAGGGCTAAGCAGCTGAACACATTTTCCAATGATAATACCGAGGTTGACGTTTTAAATTCGCCCAGATTCTCTGATAAGAATATTGAGGAGCATATAGTGTATGAGCAGATTCTCTCTGAAGTTAGAGGCTTGGTTGAAACGCTACCCGATGAGCAGAAAGAGGTTGTGCTGTTGAGGCATTATGCTGGTTTGAGTTTTAAGGAGATTGCAGAACAGACTAATGTAAGCATTAATACCGCATTGGGAAGGATGCGGTATGCTCTTATAAATATGAGGAGGTTAATGCAGGAAAAAAATATATCCCTAACTAAATAGTTTTTTTGTTTTGTAGCAATAATTTGGTTTGAATTTGCGTTTTCATTTTGAAAACTAATAATTAAAACCAAGTTAAAATGCCTATGCATAAAACCTTTACTCCTATTATTTGGGCGTTTCAGAGTTTTTCTCAATCGCATGTTGATGAGATTATCTACCTTGATAATATTTTAGAAACCAGCGAACTATTTGAGAGTTTAATTGAGGAGATTGAGCTGAAAGCTCCTGAAATGCCTGAAAGCACTATTGCGAATATACTTGAGAGAGCCTGTTAGGCTGTTATCTGCGTATTTACTGATCGGTTGATTGATTGCCTGCCTCAGCTTGTCTCTGGAAGCGAAGTTTAACGAGGGGATGCGAAGCATAACGAGGATTGGTTGATGTTACCATCCTGCTGGTTGGCTAGAATTGCTTTCTACTTTTTCTGTACTCATTGTAAAGTTGATGAACAATGCCATCGGATACACCTATGGTAGGCACAATTATGCGATGAGCTTTGGTCCATTTCATTATTTTTACAAAGATATCGGAGGCGGGTACAATAACATCTGCCCTATCGAGGTTGAGACCAAAAATCCTGATACGCTGGTTAACGGTATATCGTTTTAGTTTCTTTCTTATGCTATTAAGCTCATCAAAAGTGATTTGCTGCCTGTTTTTAGCCCCCACTAGTTTTATTAACTTGTTAATATTACCGCCCGAACCAATTAACGTGATTTCTTTACCGTTGGTTTTAAGTGTTTTTAACCATTTTCCCATATCCTTAAATTGCTCTTTGGTCACGTTTTGGCTAAGCAAGCGAATAGTGCCAATGTTAAAGGTTTGTGATTGAACCAGCTCCTTTCTGAAAAAATGCGTTATTTCGGTGCTGCCGCCCCCAACATCTACGTAAAGGTAGTGGTTGCTATCGTTAATCATTTCAACAATTTGTGTGGAGTATATTATTTCTGCCTCCTGCTTGCCTTCTATAATTTCAATATCAATGCCTGAATTTTTTTTAATTACACCAACCACCTCGTTGCCATTGGAAGCCTCGCGCATAGCAGAAGTTGCACAGGCTCTATAGGAGATTACCTCATGTACATCCATAAGATTTTTGAAAGCTACCATTGTTTTAGTAAGTTTTTCTTGCTTAGGTAGGGAAATCTTTCCATTAACAAAGGCATCATCACCCAAACGAACCGGTACGCGAACCAACGATGATTTTTTGAATGTGGTTTTCCCCTTGTCCTCCACTACGTTCATAAACAGGAGGCGTACGGCATTTGAACCGATATCAATGGCTGCAAATTTAAGTAGTTTCAATTTCTTTCAGAATTTTATATTGGCGCTCGTAATGCTTGTAAAGTTCTATTTGCGACCTGTAAGGCTTTTGGTTACTTTCGGTTCTATAGATATTTCTCTGCTTTTCATCAACAATTCTAGCTTTTACATTATCCTTAAAGCCTGCTTGAAATATATGGTTGATTTCAGCCTGTATATCGGGATCGTAAACTGGTATGGCAACTTCTACCCTGTAATCAAGGTTGCGGGTCATCCAATCAGCTGAGGAGATGTAATATTTGGGTTGCTTGTTATTGCAAAATATGAAGAGTCTCGAATGCTCCAGATACCTATCTACAATACTTACAACCTCAATATTTTCGCTCTGTCCCTCCACATCAGGAACCAATGAGCAGATACCCCTAACCATAAGCCTAATTTTAACACCAGCATTGCTTGCCTGATATAGTTTACGAATCACATCCAGGTCAACAATGTTGTTAATTTTACAGTGAATATATGCAGGTTGCCCTTTCTGGGCATTGGCAATCTCAGTGTCAATCATGGAGTAGAGTTTCCGTCTCATATTTACTGGCGCTACTAGGAGATGCCTGTAATTGAATGTTTTGTAATTATACTCTAAAAAGGAGAATACTTTATCCACCTCGTTGGTTATCCGTTTGTCGGCAGTAAAGATGTTAAAATCAGTGTAGAGGTTTGCATTGCCTTCATGGAAATTTCCTGTGCTCAGGGTGGCGTAGTTCACCAGTTTTCCATTTTCCTCGCGTGTGATAAGCGTTTTTTTGCTATGCACTTTCAGTCCGTATATCCCAAATATTACGTTTATGCCCGCTTCCTCCATTCGTCTGCTCCAGTATATGTTGGCTCCCTCATCGAAGCGGGCTAAAAGTTCAATAATAACCGTTACCGATTTGCCATTCTGCGCTGCGTTTATAAGGGCTCTAACAACCTTCGACTCGGCGGCAACCCGATAAAGAGTTATCTTAATGCTTTGCACCTGAGGGTCAATGGCTGCTTCCCTTAACATTTGAATGTAGTAAAGGAAGCTATGGTATGGATAGTGTAAGGCAAAATCTTTCTTACCCATCTCTTCAATGATGCTTTGGGCCTTCTCTAACCTTGGTATAGGTATTGGGGGCAAGGGGTCTTTTATCAACTTTTTATCACCAATTTTTGGGAAGCATATAAAGTCTCTGAAATTATGGTATCTGGCACCTGCCAGAAGGTTATCGTTCTCATCCAGCCCCATTCTTTCAATTATAAACAGGAGCATGTCTGGCGCGATGGTTGAATCGTAAACGAACCTAACTGGCTGACCTTTCGATCGATTCTGTATTCCTTTGGAAATCTTCTCGAGCAGGCTTTCGGAGATATCATTATCAACATCGAGCTCTGCATCGCGCGTAATTTTTATGGTGTAAGCTTCGTAAGTGTTATAGGTGAGGATAGAGAAAATCTGGTTAAGGCAGAATCTTATTACATCATCAAGTAGAATGATGTACTTCTCACCATTGATATCGGGAAGATGAATAAATCGGGTGAACTCTGCCGTTGGTATTTCTATTAACGCATACTCACAATCATCAGGTGATTCTGATTTGTAAAGTTTTACAGCAAGGTAAATGCTCCTGTCTTTCAACTCCGGAAACGAGTCGATTCTACTAATAAGTATTGGAGCAATGGCTGGTGAGATTTTGTTTTTAAATAGTTGATTAACGTACTCTGCATGGGTATCATTTAGTTCCTGCTCGTTAATTATGTTAATTCTCACTTTTTTTAGCTCTTGAACAATTTCAGAGAAGATGGAATCGAATCTTAGTTGAAAATCCTGTACTATACCTTTTATTTTTTGTACTACCTTCTTGGGTTTATCAGGAACATATTCCTTAATGTCTTTACCAAGTTGCATTAACCTGAGTTGGGTTGCTACTCTTACCCTAAAAAACTCGTCGAGGTTGTTGCTAAAAATCCCTAGAAACTTTAATCGTTCAATCAGGGGTACGTTTTTGCTGGCAGCCTCCTGCAGGACCCTTTCGTTAAAGGATAACCAGCTTAATTCTCTGTTTATATAATCCTTTTTTTTACCCATGATTGTATTTGGGTTTACTTGTGATTTTTGGGATAGTCAAAAAAACATGAAGCGCGATTCTTTTTAGATATTTCCTTCCAGCTATTGGCATTAAACTCTAGCTTAACAATCCCCGATGTTGGAAGATTGCTAATATGCTCTGGATAGTAATGATTTGCATAGTAGGTAAGGGTGGGGTTGTGTCCAACTATCATTACCTGTGTTAGCTCGTCGGGTAAATCATGTACAATATTTTCAATATCGCCCTCGTGGGCAGAGTATATGCTGTCATCAAACTTAAGTTTGCCCTCTGGGAGATTTAATGCATGAGCAAATATTCGTGCTGTGCTTGCGGCTCTATTTGCTGTGCTTGATAGAATTAAATCGATATTTATCAGCTTGTCTGCAAGTGCTGTTGCCATAATATCTGCATCCTTAACTCCACGGTTATTCAATGGCCTATCGAAATCAGTCTTACTGGCATCATCCCATGATGATTTGGCGTGGCGGAGAATAAAAAGCGTTCTGGTACCTCCCATAAATTCAAGATAAAATCAATTAATAAATTAAAAACAGACCTATAGTAGAGTGCTTGCTAAATCGGCCAGGTAGCTTCGTTCGCCCTTTACCAGATTGATATGAGCAAAAATATCCTGACCATGCATCTTATCGGAGAGGTATGTTAGTCCGTTTGACTTCATATCAAGGTATGGATGGTCAATTTGCTGAATATCACCAGTAAAGATAAATTTTGTGCCTTCGCCTGCCCTTGTAATTATTGTTTTTACTTCGTGGGGCGTAAGGTTCTGCGCTTCATCAACAATAAAGAAGACGTTGGAGAGGCTGCGACCCCTAATGTATGCCAGTGGGGTAATTACGAGTTTTTCTGTTCGCTGCAGCTCCTCAATATGCTGATACTCCTTGCTGGTTGATTTAAACTTATTTTTTATAACGGTTAGGTTATCGAAAAGGGGCTGCATGTAAGGGCCTATTTTTTCGTTAACATCACCAGGGAGGAATCCAATATCACGGTTTGCCAAAGGAACAATAGGACGAGCAAGTAAAATCTGGTTAAAATCGTTCTCCTGCTGCAGCGCTGCGGCAAGTGCCAGTAAAGTTTTACCGGTACCAGCTTTTCCAGTAAGACTTACCAATTGTATCTCAGGTCTTAAAAGTGCATCAAGCGAGAAGGTCTGTTCGGAATTTCTTGGGTCAATGCCATAGGCTCTTGTCTTCTCAACTCTGCCAATAGTTTTTGTTGATGGATTGTAATGACCCAATGCGCTTGACTTAGGGCTTTTTAAGATAAAATACTGGTTTGGGTAGGGTGATACATTGAGTTCAGCAGGGTCAACGCCATCATAATTATTGTAAATTTTTTGTACTGCGCTATCGGTAATATTATCTAGGGTTTCAATCTCTCTCTTCAGGGTGTCTAGGTCTTTTATCTTGTCCGAAAGATAATCCTGAGCGACCAATTTCAGGGACTTGGCCTTCATTCTGAGGTTTATGTCTTTTGTTACAAGAATAACCAATTGTTCAGGGTTCTCCCTTTGCAGGTGATTTGCTATAGCCAGTATTCTGTGGTCTGCATTCTTTTCGGCAAAAGACTCTTCCATATCGGGCGAGAATGGTTTGCCCGTTTCAATCCTCATCTTACCATGCCCTTTTCCCAGGGAGATGCCTCCGTTAAAAAGTTTATCGCCTGCAATCTTATCAAGTTCACGTGTAAACTCCCGAGCGTGGAAGTTAATCATCTCATTCCCTTTCTTAAACCTGTCGAGCTCTTCAAGAGCAATAATGGGAATTACAATATCATTCTCCTCAAAATTGTAAATACAGGTATAATCGTGTAGCAAAACGTTGGTATCCAGAACAAAAACCTTTCTCTTTTTAGTTGCCATAAAAATCAAATTTTAAATAAACAATAACGTTAAATATACAAATAATTAGGTGTTGATAGGAGCTTTGCTAGGTTAAATATTTGTTAATAGTGGCTATTTCTGTTGATTTTAAGGTTTACTCATATGATAATATGCATTTTAAGATAACATATCGTTATGTTTGAATGTTGAAAGATTTTAACCTTTAATTGTTAAGGCTGTTAATCTTTGAGCCATGAACTTTATTAGATTAGTTGAAAAAAAGCAGTAAACCCTAAAAAAATCACTATAATTGCACCCAATTTTTCAGATTTTTTAAAATGAACTACCAGCAGACGCTAGATTATTTATATTCGCAGCTCCCAATGTATCAGAGGGTTGGCAAGGCTGCCTATAAGGCAGATTTAGGAATCACCCTTGCCCTAGATGAGTATTTTGGACATCCGCATAGGCAGTATCCAACCGTTCATGTGGCTGGGACCAATGGGAAGGGGAGCGTATCGCATATGCTCGCCTCAGTTCTTAAAGAAGCAGGATATAGAGTAGGGCTCTACACTTCACCTCATCTAAAAGATTTTAGAGAGAGGATAAGAGTTAATGGCAAGATGGTACCTGAAGAGTTTGTAATGGATTTTGTGAAGGTACATAAACAGAAGTTTGAGGAGGTAAAACCATCGTTTTTTGAGATGACCGTTGCCATGGCTTTTCAATTTTTTGCTCAGGAGAAAGTTGATATTGCTGTTGTTGAGGTTGGGCTGGGAGGAAGGCTCGATTCAACAAATATTATTCATCCTGAAATATCAGTAATAACAAATATTGGGCTTGACCATACAGATTTATTGGGTGATACAATAGATAAGATAGCGTATGAAAAAGCAGGCATAATAAAGCCCAATACGCCCGTTGTTATTAGTCAAGCTCAGCCTGAGATAAAACATATATTTAAAAAAAGGGCTACTGAAGAGAAATCGAGTATAATTTTTGCCGATGAAATTTTTAGCGGAACTGAGCGTACTACAGACCAGCTTCTGTTTAAGGAGTACGACATTGAGATAAATGGTAAGCCATATTTTGATTCGCTGAGGTTAGACTTAGCGGGTGAATATCAACTACATAATCTTATAGGCGCTATAGCAACCCTTGATATTATTAATAAGCAGGGGAAGTTTAGCATTGGTGATGATAGCATAAAGCAAGGCCTGGCAACCGTAACAAAGAATACTGGTATTTTGGGGCGGTGGCATACTATTGGGCACTCTCCCTTAATAATTTGCGATACGGGGCATAATACTGAGGGGGTAAAGCAGCTGGTAGGTCAGATACAAAAAACACCTCATAAGCATCTACACATGATAATTGGTATGGTTGGAGATAAGAATGTGGAGGGAATATTAGAGTTGCTGCCCAGGGAGGCAACGTACTATTTTACACGAGCATCGATACCCCGAGCGCTTGATGCAGAGATATTAGCAGCAAAGGCAAAGCCTTTTGGGCTAAAGGGGGGCATGTATAAAACGGTGAAAGGAGCAATAGGGGAAGCAAAAAAAAATGCAGGTAGCAACGATTTGATTTTCATAGGAGGAAGCACCTTTGTTGTTGCAGATGCGCTGATTTAATTCAAAAATAGAGAAAAAAATTTTGTGAAGTAAAAAAATGCTCTTACATTTGCATCGCTTTTAAGGAAAAGCACAATGCACATAATTTTATTGGGAGTTTAGCTCAGCTGGTTCAGAGCACCTGCCTTACAAGCAGGGGGTCACTGGTTCGAATCCAGTAACTCCCACACTAAAAATCAACCACTTACAGCGTTTTTGTTGTAGGTGGTTTTTTTGTTGGATACACAATTTGACCAATATAACACATATTGTGCAGTGTTGATGAAGGTTTTTGCTTCTTGTACACTTAGTGTCCAGATAAACAATCGGTTATGTCTATTTCATCTCACACTAGGCTAATTACATTTACCCTATGCAAGGACACTATTCATTAGCACCTTTCCTTTGCGCTTTCCCAAAAATTTACCTTTTCTTCATCTCTCATTGTTGGCGAGACCTCCGTGACTGCTCAATAACTCCTCCGATGTCATCGGCTGCTCCTGTATCCCCTTCACCTTCTTCTGTGCTGTCTTGCTTTTCTTCTGGTTACTCTTCCTTCAACCTGCGTTGCTTAAACGCCTTTGCAAATGCGCACTAGTTTCTTTCGTATCTCCTGCTCTTCCTGCGGAGTCATCTTTGGTTGCTCTTCAGATTTCTTTGCCATTATGAATAGATTATTTAATGAAACGCCAATAGCAAGTTATGCATAATTTCCATGCTAAACAATTCTTTCAGAGGGATTGATTTAGTCTATTCAGAAATTGTTGGAATAATGGGTCTTTATGAATACAAAATCAGCATGTTTAACAAGTAATTCTTTAATGCCCTGTTTACCGGAAACATCTGTTTAGTCGAGAAAATGCAGTTATTGAATTAAGCAAAAAAATCTTGTACGGTTCACGTTTGTGGTATGTTCTTCTTTTGTTTGTCCAGATTTATGATTAAGGAATAAGTTTGAGATGAACTTGGATGTCAAAAGTGCTCTGAAAATGAAACCCATAGAATGTTCCAACCAATAGAATAATGCAATATAATACGGTAATATAAAATATTTACCGTATATTTGTGATGTTATGAGTAGAGATCTATTGAAAGTATTTAGCGCCCAAAAGGGCTACCTGCAATCGAAGCAGTTGAAGAGCCGTAGTCAACGAAATAGGCTTAACGAATTAGTGGCTTCTGGTGTAGTAACGATGGTAAAAAGAGGGCTGTATAAGCACATTGATTTTGTTGCAGATGATGATGTGTGGGCTGATGTATGCCGAATTGTTCCAAATGGTGTTATTTGTCTTTTCTCTGCATGGCAATACTACGGACTAACTACGCACATACCCTCTAATTATCATATGGCTATTCCCAACAAATCTAAAGTTGTTCTCCCACCGTTCCCGCCCATAAAGATTTATTATTGGAGCCATAATTACTATGATCTTGGCAAGGTAAGGAATGACGAGATTACCATTTACACAATTGAGAAATCGGTGTGCGATGCCATTAGATATAGAAATAAAGTGGGTAAGGATATTGCAACGGAAGTATTGAAAAACTATGTAAAACGCAGCGATAAAAATATTGATATTTTGCTTAAGTATGCTAAATCACTCAGGGTGGAAAACACCTTAATGCATTATATGGAGGTGTTGGTATGAAGAATACCTCCGCATCCATAAGAGCTCGTCTATTAAATCTGGCCAAACAACAGGGTTTGAATTTTCAGCTAGTTATTATTCGCTACTTACAGGAGAGGCTTCTCTACAGGCTTTCCATATCACCTTACAATAAAAACTTTTACCTAAAGGGAGGGGCGTTAATGTATGCTTTTGAGGGGAGTAAAACTCGTTTTACCCTTGATATTGATCTGTTAGGGAGTGCCGTTGCCAACAATACCCAAACGATTAAAACAATCTTTACAGAAATAGCAAAAACAAACTTTCCCAATGATGGTGTAATTTTTAACTCTAAAACCATTTATACTAAAGGAATATCTGAGCAGGACAAGTACAATGGCATTCGCATTTTTATTGATGCAACTTTTAATACCATAAAGCAACGATTACAGGTTGATGTTGGATTTGGTGATGTTATTGTGCCAATCTCTTATGGCTCGGTCAATTACCCCGTATTACTTTCAGATCTGGCGATGCCTATCCTGCAAGCATATTCAATGGAAACTCAGATTGCAGAAAAATTTCAGGCCATGATTGAACTTTCACTCGCCAACAGCAGAATGAAAGATTTTTACGATGTGTATAAGTTGCTATCCAGGAAAAAATATGACGAAAACACATTAGATGAGGCGATTAGAAGTACGTTTAGCAATCGGAATACCCCATATACTGGAAATCATAGCCTTTTCACCGAAGAGTTTTTCAGCAACTCAAACCGTAAAAGAATGTGGAAAGCATTTCTAAATAAAATTGGGCAGGATAAGGAACTTGAGTTTTCTTTAGTTGGGGAAACAATCAGAGAAATATTAGAACCGCACTGGGAGAAATTAAAACAGTAGGTATAATTGCTTTGATTTGTAGGTAGAAGTTCATTTCATTAATTCGAGCATAGATAATCATCGTAAGAATGGGGGAAAGGCACTGGGTCGAACTTCTCTCATCAGGAAAGCGAACAATCCAGCAACGTCCATATTAATTATCAATTATCTATACCCATTGTTGACGCATGATTTAATCTGTTGTTTGTAGAAATAAATTTTCGGTTCTACCCAATAAATTTTACGAATAACCTAACACCAATTCAAATCGAAAAAAAAATGCCAACCATTTTTCAGTATATTACCTATTTTTATGGTTGAAACGATAAAAACAACATGCATCTTAACGTAGATATTATTAGACAGGCGACCCACAAAGAATCCTAAGGGCTAAAATTGCTCCTGAAAGGGAGAACGATAAGTCAACATTATATTCTCCCATCAATCGCTTGAAGGCTTTATCAAAAAAGTAATTGTTAAAATAATGTATATTTGTATATGGTAACTGAAAAGGGTTCAGTATGAAAAGACTAGCCATTCATCTTATTTCATTTTTAACTGTATTTAATTTTGGTTGTTTGGGGCAGGAAAAAACGGCTGAGGATTATTATATCCGTGGAGAAGTGAGGGTGAAAAACGAGAACTACATGGGTGCTTTAAACGATTTTAATAAAGCAATTGAAATAAAGCCTGATTTTTCAGAGGCTTATAATAGCAGAGGGAATTTAAAAGGTGCTATTGGAGATTCCGAAGGGGCATTAAAAGATTTAGATACAGCGATTACTTTAGATAAGAAAGAGGAAGTGTTATACTACAACAGAGGTCTTTTAAGAGGAGGTGTTAAAGATTACAAGGGAGCCATAAATGATTTTAGTAAAGCGATTGAATTAAATTCTGATTTTGAACAGGCTTATTTTAATAGAGGTAACGCAAAGCTAAATATTGATGACTATTCGGGAGCAATACAGGACTTTGATAAAGCAATAGAGCTAAACCCTGAGAATGCTACGGCTTATTTTAACAGGGGTCTTGCAAAAGGTGATATTGGTGATAGCACAGGCATTGATGACTTTCAGATAGCAATTAAAAAGAATCCTGATTTATTGAAAGGCGTACAGTTTGAGAACTAGCTGGTTCAATAGTTCACCGTAAAACTTATTATATCTGCTTAGGTGGTCACTTTTTGCATGGCAAATAGTTACCCCGTGAGTGTTTAAAATATGGATACCTTTACAACAAATTCATGAAGCATGAAAAAACTTAACATTTCAAGAATTATTTTAGGCTATTGGCGCTTGCAGGATATCTCGGTCAAAGAAATCATCCGTTTGCTAAATACATCATTAGATGCTGGCATAAACACCATTGATCAGGCCGATATTTACGGTAATTACACCAGTCAAAGCATTTTGGGAAGAGCGTTTTTGGCCGATAAGAACCTTCGTAAAATGTTTAAGATTATCGGTAAAGCGGGTATTGTGCTAAATAGTAAACCCAAATCAGGTTACAAGATTAATTTTTACGATACCTCTCGGAAACACATTGTTGAGTCGGTAAACCAAACGCTTAAAGATTTGGGAACCGACTATTTGGATTGCCTTCTGATTCACAGGCCCGATCAGCTAATGAATCCTTATGAGATTGACAGTACCTTTCAAGAGCTTATGAAGGAGGGGAAAGTTCTACATTTTGGGGTTTCAAACTTCACCCCATCGCAGTTCAACATGATGCAATCATCCATGAAAACTTCCTTGGAGTTTAATCAGGTTGAATTTTCAGCATTACATTTCAAACCTCTTCTTGATGGGGTGTTGGATCAGTGCTTGCAAATGCAAATTATACCATTAGCTTGGTCACCTTTAGCTGGGGGCAAGATTTTTACTGGTACCGATGAACAGTCCGTAAGTGTTAGAGCAACCATGGAGGATATTGCCAGCGAGTTTGGCGGCTATAGCCTCGATGCCATTGCTCTAGCTTGGTTACTCAAGCACCCATCTAAAGTGCATCCCATAATTGGAACCATGAAAGTGAAGAGAATCAAGTCGGCTGTTGAGGCGCTTAATGTTAATCTTAGCACTGAGCAGTGGTATAGAATTCTCACAGCATCGCAGGGTCATGCTGTGCCTTAGGGCTCTTCTAAATGATTTATATTAGCCTGAATCTGTTGAGAGCATAAATTTGCGGAAGCAAATAGCATGTTAACCTTCCTATCTGTAAAGCATTTCGGGCTCAACCGTTTGCATTTTTTTAGGTTGAGTTTGCTTTATAACATCTGCATTTAAAGTTTATTTCATTAACTTTGAGGTGAATTGAAGTATATTTTTTTATTAACCAATATAAAACAAATAGCTATGGCAAAGACAAAAGTTGCTATTAACGGATTCGGTCGTATTGGCCGTAATGTTTTCAAGATTGCTCTTGAAAGACCTGATATTGAGATTGTAGGTGTAAATGATTTGACCGATACTAAAACCTTGGCCCATCTTCTAAAATACGACTCTACGCAGGGGAAATTTGATGGTACCGTTGATTTTAATGATGATTCACTAATTGTTAATGGTGTTAAGTTTCCTGTTCATGCAGAGCGGAGCCCAATTAACATTAAGTGGGGAAATACGCCCGACGTTGTTGTTGAATCTACAGGTATCTTCGTGGTGCGTGAGAGCGACAAGGGAGGCTACGGCGATCACATCAAGAACGGGGCAAAAAAGGTAATACTTTGTGTTCCTTCTAAAGATGAGATTGACCGCATGGTTGTTCTTGGTGTTAACGATGATGATTTAAAACCAGAGGATGAGTGCGTTTCAAATGCATCATGCACAACAAACTGTTTAGCTCCTGTAGCCAAGGTGCTAAACGATACCTTTGGAATTGAGAATGGACTAATGAACACCATACATGCCTATACGAACGATCAAAGGATACTTGATGCTCCACATAAGGATCTTCGCCGTGCACGCTCATGCGCAGTATCGATGATACCAACAACAACTGGTGCTGCAAAGGCTGTAGGCAAAGTAATTCCAGATTTAAAAGGCAAACTTGACGGGTTAGCAGTACGTGTTCCTGTTCCAACAGGTTCACTTGTTGATCTGGTTGCTGTTCTTAAAAAGGAGGTAACCAAGGAAGAAATTAATGCTGCAATAAAGAAAGCAGCAGAAGGACCAATGAAGGGTATTCTTGAATATACAGAAGATCCATTAGTATCAGTTGATATAATTCACAATTCTCACAGTTCCATTTTCGATGCTTCTGCAACAATGGTTAACGGTAAAACCGTTAAGGTACTTGCATGGTACGATAATGAGTGGGGATACTCTTGCCGTGTTGTTGATTTAGTTTCAAGACTTTTTTAGGTAGTAGGTAACGATTAGTATCAAATAAATGAGCGATCCCATTAAGCTGGATCGCTCTTTTTATATTCAGCAATCATTGAGTATTATCCAATTTTTCGTGCTAGTACATACCTCCGCCAACAAATTCTTCAACGCTTGGTTCCTGAATTTTACCAATATTTTTGAGCATTTCCTCAAGTTCACGACTCTCCTTTTCAACCAGCTCATCATGGTTTTGTGCAATGCCATTCTCGTAATGAATGGTGTTAATTTCTTTGCCATCTGGGGATAAAACCTTCCAGGTTCCATCTTTAAGGCCATCTTCATAAGCACCCTCTAATCGGAGTTCACCTCCAATGTAGTATGTTCTAATGGGTCCATGTTCAGTACCATTGCTATAGAATATTAGCGATTTTGTAGTGCCATCCCGATAGTACTGTACTGTTGAGCCATCCTTGTGATCGTTGCGCCAGGAAACTTTCTCATACTTTTCCCCAGTTGGGTAGTATGTAATAAAATCGCCATGTTTTTTTCCCTCTTTAAACTCCTCAGTGAATACAACTTCCCCTTTGGTATTAAAGTAGTTCCAAATACCATGCTTCTTGGTTTTGTAAAATATACCTTCAGCTACTTTTCTTCCTTGTTTGCTGTATAGAACTGCGTGTGCCGTATCGCCACATTCGGTAAAGTTCATACGGGCATTTACCCTCCCGTTCTCATGGTACCTAATAAACTCTCCCCTTGGTTTATCATTCTTAAAAAAACCATTGTAAGCAATTATTCCGTTAGGGTAATATTTTTTCCAAAAACCCTGCTTACGCTCAAGGTGATCAATCTGGTTGAAAACGGTATCGTTAGCTGTTTTGGTTTGTGATAATGTATTTAAACAGCTAAAAGCTATTACAAGAAGTGTGATAATGTATTTCATGCTAAACCAAAAGTTTTCATGTAAGAATTATATGTGTTTGGATAGTCTAACGATTATTATTAGCATTCAATTGCCTTGTTAGCCTATTCGCTTTGCAATTTTTTTATCATTTGTTCAAGTTCAGACGTTTTGGTCATCCAGAATACCAGCGTTTCGCCAAAAACGTAATCTCCTTGCTTTTGCTCAACAATAATTGGGACCAGATTATCAAACGATTGCCACTTTAAGGCTTCCTCTTCACTTCTGGCATGATTACCAGAGATCATATACATTGCACGCTGAACGGTGTCCTTAGTTGTTATGTAGCGAGGATAGAACTTTAGGTTTGTTTGCTCTGTTTTTGCTGAGTTTCCTGAGTAGCTTTTGCCTCTTACAACAATATTTAAGCTGCCAACTTTGCCCATGTTATTGTTGTACATGATGGATGTATCCTTAATGAATATTCCAAGTTGCTGAAGTTGTTCCGTTGACAAATAAATGAACCTTTGTCTGGAAGAATCCCCTTCAGCAACCTGCTTCTCCTCCTCCTGGTTTTGGTTGGGTACACAGCTGGCAATCAAAATTGCTCCGAAAAGAAAACTCATTCTTAAAGTATTAACAAGCATATGTTTATTTTTTTTTGATGTCTTTTTAAAATCAACACTAATTTTTAAGCCACTAAAAGCCCAACCTGCTTATGAATTAATAGTTAAAAAGTAATTTTTATTTTCGATTTTTAAGCCATTCCGTTACATTGTGCTCAATACGTTCATGCACATTGTTGGAGGAAGCTTTAACGAATTTTTCGCCGGTTATGCTTTCGTAAAGTTCAATGTACCTATTGCTTATACTCTCAACAACATCATCGGTCATTTCAGGGATTTGCTGCCCCTCTTCACCCATAAACTCGCTATCGATTAACCATTCCCTAACAAACTCTTTTGATAGTTGACGTTGTGCCTCACCTTTATCAAAACGTTCCTGATATCCATCAAGGTAGAAATATCGAGAAGAATCAGGCGTGTGAACCTCATCAATAAGATAAATTTTGCCATCTTTTTTACCAAACTCGTACTTTGTATCAACCAGTATAAGCCCCTTCTCGTTGGCAACCTTTGAGCCATGCTCAAATAGTTTGTATGTATATTCCTCCAATTTTTTATAATCTTCCTCGGAAACAAGACTGCTACTTATTATCTCTTCTCTTGATATGTTCTCATCGTGGGCACCTTGTTCCGCTTTAGTAGTTGGGGTAATAATTGGTTTTGGAAAAGCTTGATGCTCTTTCATGTCATTTGGTATTGGTACTCCACATATCTGTCTGGCTCCTCTCTTGTACTCACGCCATGAGCTGCCGGTTAAGTAGCCCCGAATAATCATCTCAACGGGGAAAGGCTCACATTTATGTCCAATGGTAACCATTGGGTCGGGTGTAGCAATTTTCCAGTTTGGAACAATATGGCTGGTTTCGTCTAGGAATTTAGCAGCAATTTGATTTAGTACTTGCCCTTTGTAGGGGATCCCTTTGGGAAGAACCACGTCAAAAGCTGATATCCTATCGGTCACAACCATTGCTAGTAGGTCGTTTGTTAATGAGTAAACATCACGTACCTTACCTTTGTAAAAGTTTTCCTGTTCAGGAAACATGAAATTGGTCATTACAACTGCTTTGCTCATGGTTAATTGTTTTTAGTTACTATTTGATTTATTCTCTTTATCCTTATCCTGTGCATGATTCTCGAAGGCACGTACAATGTACTTCACTAGCTTATGCCTGATAATATCACGTGCATCGAAATAGATAACCGATAATCCTGGTACTTTTTTTAGAAGATTGATTGTAGGAACCAAACCTGAATCATTCTTATGAGGAAGGTCAATCTGGGTAATGTCACCTGTAACAATAAATTTTGCATTATTCCCCATGCGTGTTAAGAACATCTTCATTTGGTTAATGCTGGTGTTTTGAGCCTCGTCAAGTATTACAAAGGCGTTATCAAGCGTTCGACCTCTCATGTAGGCTAGAGGAGCTATTTGCACTATACCATCCTCCATGTATTCATTCAACTTACGAGCAGGAATCATATCATTCAGCGCATCGTATAGGGGCTGGAGGTATGGGTCGAGTTTCTCTTTCAAATCGCCAGGCAAGAAACCCAGCCTTTCGCCTGCCTCAACAGCTGGGCGGGTAAGTATTATTCGTTTTACCTCCTTGTTTTTTAGTGCCCGAACAGCAAGCGCAATGGATGTGTATGTTTTACCTGATCCTGCTGGACCAATGGCAAATAGCAAGTCGTGCTCACGATATTTCTCTACCAGCAGCTGCTGATTGATGGTTCGTGCTTTAATTATTCTGCCCTGATTCCCGTAAACAAGCACATCTCCTAATTCTTCCTGCGTTTTTGAGAGCGTTTCGTCAGTTTCGTTAAGAAAGTCCTTTACGTTATCCTCAGTTAGCTTGTTATACTTTCTGTAAAAGCTAATCATTTTAAGCAGCTTGTTCTCAAACGCAAGAATATCCTTCTCTTCGCCAAGAACCTTTATCTCCTCGCCACGGGCAATTATTTTCAACTTTGGGAAATGGGATGTGATTATGTTGAAGTTTGAATTGTTTACTCCAAAAAGTGCAAGGGGGTCAATTCCCTCTATTAGAATTGTTCTTTCAGTCATCTATTGTTTTTCAGGTATATTTATTCTTTCACAATAACTGATGCAAAGTTAGAAAATTTACTTATCAGTTAAGAAAATGATTGTATGAAAACAATTAGATTCCATATAATTTCGCTTCAAGCAATATTTTGCCCAAATTTGCTAAGAATTTTTAGACATGAGTAAAGCAGATTCTAAACCATCGTTTGTAACGTTAATAACCGATTGGGGGCAGCACGATTATTATTGTGGTATGCTTAAGGGGCGTATTGTGTCAACCTGTTCAAATATTCAAATTGTAGATATATCGCATAGCATACCCAGTTTTAATATCCATCATGCAGCTTTTGTTCTTAAGCATAGCTATCATAATTTTCCTAAAGGAACCATACATGTAGTATTGGTTAATACTGAGGATTCGGAACATTCACATCTCCTTTTGCTGGAGGAGCATGGGCATTTCTTTGTATTACCCGATAATGGTATGCTTGGCCTTCTGTTTAACACAAATCCCGATAACATATTTCAAGCAAAATACAATGGCACGGGAAGTTTTGCTTCATTAGATGGCTTTGTTAATATAATTAAAAAGTTGAATGATGGGGAGCCCATCCATTCAATTGGTCAAAAAACCGATGAGTATAGTGAAAAGATTGCCCTAAGGGCAACAATTGATGATGCAGTAATAAACGGAAGCATTATTTATATCGATTCGTACAAGAATGTTATTACCAATATATCTAGAAGTTTGTTTGATCGTATTAGTAATAACAGAAACTTTAAAATATACGTACAAAGTAAGTATAATATGATTAGTAAGATTAGTGATACATATAACCAGGTTGATCAGGGAGAGCTCTTTGCTCTTTTTAACTCAGCAAACCTTTTAGAAATTGGTATAAGGAATGGATATGCAGCAGAGTTACTAAACCTTGGGACTGGAGGTAATGTTAGGATAGACTTCCTTGAGTAGATTCTTTAGTTTCTAACAGGCTGCACTTAATAAAAAGCAACCTCAATATATTTTTATCTTTGCCAAATAAAAATTTTACAATGAAAAACGCTAGCGAAGCATTTAGCCGTTTGCTTAAAATTATGGACGAGCTACGCGAGAAGTGTCCATGGGATAGAGAGCAGACAATGGAGAGCATAAGGAACCTTACCATTGAGGAGACCTACGAGCTTGCCGATGCAATTATTGAGAACGACATGGAGGGTGTTAAAAAAGAGCTTGGTGATATACTTCTGCACATCGTTTTCTACTCAAAAATCGCATCGGAGACCAACCTATTCGATATAAATGATGTGATTAATGGGATTTGCGAAAAGCTAATTTTTCGTCATCCGCATGTTTTTGGCTCTACCAAGGTTGATGGGGCAGGCGATGTGGTTAAGAACTGGGAGCAAATAAAGATGTCGGAGAAGAAAGGGAATAAAACCGTGCTTTCGGGTGTGCCTAAATCATTATCATCCCTAATAAAGGCAAACAGAATTCAGGAAAAGGTTAGGGCGGTTGGATTCGATTGGGAGGTTCCTAACCAGGTATGGGATAAGATAGAGGAGGAGCTAACTGAATTGAAAAACGAGATTAAAAGGGATGATAATGACGCCATTGAGGCTGAGTTTGGAGATCTGTTTTTCTCTTTGGTAAATGCAGCTCGACTCTACAACATTGACCCCGAAACAGCCCTTGAACGTACCAATAAAAAGTTTATTAAACGCTTTGGTTATTTAGAGAGCAAAACAATTCAGGAGGGCCATTCCCTTAATAGCATGTCGCTGGATGAGATGAACGAAATTTGGGATGAGGCAAAGAAGTTCGACTAACTAGTTTCCTATGTTTCAGTTTTTAACCAAAAGGTCGTTGTATAGCATACTTGTTGTTTGGGGTGTAGTTACCCTGGTGTTTATTCTGTTTCACCTTATACCCGGCGACCCTGCTCGCATGGTAATGGGGCAGCGCTCCGATGAGGCATCACTGAACGCCGTAAGACGTGACCTTGGTCTAGATAAATCGCTTGCATATCAGTACTTGAAATATATTAATGATCTTTCACCCATTTCAATACACAACCCGCATAATCCCCAGAGTTATATTTACCTTAACCCTGAACTCTATTCCGCTGTATTCTCAATTCCAATTACCCCAAAAAGAGCCCTAGTGGTTAAAGCACCCTACCTGCGACGCTCTTTTCAAAGCGGGAGGAACGTTACAGCCATAATTGCAGAGACTCTTCCCAATACATTTATCCTCGCCTTTACTGCAATTGTAATGGCTACAATAATTGGGGTTGCATTGGGTGTTTTCGCTGCAATTAGTAAAGATTCTTTTGTTGATAGGATACTGCTGGTTTTTTCTGCAATCGGAATGAGCGTGCCTTCATTCTTTGCAGCCATTCTTTTTGGTTGGATATTTGCTTACTTGTTAGGCGATTTTACTGGTTTGAATTTAACAGGTAACATATGGGAAGTTGACGATTTTGGCGAAGGTGTTAAAATGCAGTTAAAAAATTTAATACTCCCTGCTTTTACGCTTGGCATAAGACCTTTAGCCATTGTAACGCAGCTGTCACGGAACTCAATGCTCGATACGCTATCGCAAGATTACATTAGAACAGCAAAAGCTAAAGGATTAAGTTTCCCAAAAGTCCTTTGGCGGCATGCCTTAAAAAACTCACTTAACCCGGTTGTATCTGCTGTTTCCGGATGGTTTGCATCGTTAATGGCCGGTGTGGTTTTTATAGAGTATATTTTTGGGTGGAAAGGGTTAGGCTACGTAGTGGTTAATGCGCTTAACAGCTATGATATACCGCTGGTGCTTGGTTCCGTTATAACAATATCTATAGTTTTTGTTCTTGTTAACTTTGCTGTAGATATTATATATTCAATGCTTGACCCGAGGATACGAATAGGATAATTTATTTTTCTTATATTTGGGTATCACTATAAAACTATTCAGGAACTCTATTATAAACAAAATAAATGTTAATATCAATGAGAAAAAATATTTTAGCAGGAAACTGGAAAATGAATACAAGCCCTGCCGAGGGGCTAATCCTTGCTCAGGAAATAAGTGACCTGTCGAGTTCAACGCCTAGTAATGTAGAACTAATTGTAGCACCCCCATTTACCCATATTATTCCCATGGTTCAAATTCTTAAAGAGAGCAAAGTGAAAGTTAGCAGCCAAAACTGTGCACAGTGGGAAAGTGGTGCATACACGGGAGAGGTTTCTGCAAGCATGATAGCCTCAACAGCAGCAACCCATGTAATACTTGGCCATTCAGAACGAAGAGAGTATTTTAATGAGAATAGCCAGTCGCTTTTGGCAAAAGTTAAGCAAGCCCTAGATAATAAACTCACGGTTATCTTTTGTTGCGGGGAGAAACTCGACGAGCGCGATGCGAACAAACATTTTGAGGTTGTGCAAGCTCAAATTAAAGAGGTGCTTTTCAACTTAACTCCAGAGCAGATGGAGAGTATTATCGTTGCCTACGAACCTGTTTGGGCAATTGGTACTGGACGTACCGCATCGCCAGAGCAGGCGCAAGAGATGCACCACAACATCAGAGGATTTGTGGCAGAGCATTTTGGAGAGAAAATTTCCCAAGACCTAAGCATACTGTACGGTGGTAGCTGCAAGCCCAGCAATGCACAGGAGATTTTTGCTAATCCTGATGTTGACGGTGGCCTTATTGGCGGAGCATCATTAAAAGCAGCCGATTTTATTGCTATTGCAAAATCGTTCCCTCAGTAGCATGCAGTACGCTGAGGTTATCATTAGCATTAACCCATACAGCCAGCAGAATGCCGAAATTATTACTGCATTGCTGGCTGAGTTAGGTTTTGATAGTTTTTCGGACGCAGATAATGGGTTGATGGCATACATTCCAAGTGAGCAGCTAAATCACTCCGATTTAAAAACATTGTTTTCAAGCCTTAAACTGGGTTGTGAAATTAATTACAATGTAAATCAAGTAAAAGAGCAGAACTGGAATAAGGAGTGGGAATCGAATTTTAAACCCATACCCATTAAGAATCTTTGTTACATAAGGGCACCTTTTCATAAATCAGAAGAAGGTTATAAGTTGGAGGTAATCATTGAGCCAAAAATGTCGTTTGGTACTGGGCATCATCAAACAACGTGGCTTATGGCCAGAGAACTTTTTAGCTTAAATCTTAAAAACAAGAAGGTTCTAGATATGGGTTGTGGAACCGGCATACTGGCAATTATTGCCGAGAAGCTGGGTGCATCGAAAATTACTGCTATTGATAATGACGATTGGGCATACAAAAATGCGAAGGAGAATGTTACACTGAATAATTGTACGAAAATTTCCGTTCTACTTGGTGATTCAACTCTTATTGAGCAGCTAAAGTTTGATATTGTTCTGGCAAATATAAACTTAAACATATTACTTTCAGATTTTGGAACATATTACAATAGTCTAAACGCTGGAGGCATCATTCTTATGAGCGGAATTTTTACGACCGATATTGACACGCTTACTTCTAATATTAGAAAATTTGCATGTAATGTGGTTTCAAAAAAAGCCAAAAACGATTGGGCATTAATTGCTATACAAAAAAAGTAATCCCGAAAAGCTACTGTCATGAAGTTACCTTCGCCTAAGCCTGCTGTAATTATCAAAACTCTGTTCTGGTTGGTAATTCAACTTCTTGTTTTCCAAAGTTACGGTCAGCGCCTTACCTCATTCTCTGAGGATGAAACTCTATATCCTTCTGAATTACTTAAAGTTGTTGAGGGGCATTTTGAGAAGAGTGAAGAGGAGTCCTTTGAGCAATTTGAAGAGTTCTGGGCTTCCGATACGCTCTCATCAGAAATTAAAAGCGATGTTGTTTACATATCAAACCTGTTGCTTAAAAAAACGGTCGTTTCCACAAGGCATCTTATTATGCTGGCAAAAAACTTAATGCTTTATTCTGAGCAGGAGAAGTTCCAGACAGAGATTGATACCTGGCTAGCAGGGCTAAAAGAATATGCCGAGGATGAAACCATCAGGGTAACTTTTATTAATAAATTTCTTGAGAATAGCTATGCCCTTTTTACAGAGAGAACGTTCTTTATTAATCCGGCATTCCGCTGGAAATTGAGCAATGATAACTATAGGTTTGCTTTAGATGAAACCTTGCTCATTAAGTTTGACAATACGGATTTTGTTTGTGCAACCCGCAACGATTCTATCACAATACTTTCTACCCGAGGAACATTTTATCCTTTAAATGATACGCTGGTTGGCAATGGAGGTAAGGTAACCTGGATTAGGAGTCAGTTTCCAACCGATGAGATTTACGCAACCCTATCGGATTACTCCATAAACCTTACCCGTAATGAGTACCATGCCGATTCGGTACTGTTTACCAATATGGACTATTTCAGGCAGCCATCGTTAGGGAAACTTCAGGATAAAATTACTCGCGTTTCTGATCCAGAGAAGGTACAATACCCACAGTTTTATACCTACGACCAAAGGCACTCAATCAGGAATCTTTTTGAGAATGTTCATTTTGATGGTGGTTACCACATGCTAGGTTCGCAGTTTATTGGAAGCGGTACCCGCGAGAACCCTGCAATTATTGAGATATTTCGAGATGACGAGGATTTTCTAAGGGTCGAGTCGCAAACCTATATCTTTAAACGACAAACCGTTATGTCTGATTATGCTAGGGTAAGATTTAAACTGGCTGAAGATTCCCTGTTCCATACCGGTTTAAATTTTACCTATAACGATCGAATTAGACTCTTATCCGTAGCTCCAACCGATTTCTTAACCACTCAAAGCCCTATCCAAAGTAGCTATCATAACTTCTCAATAAATTTTGGGCAAATCCGGTGGAACCTCGATAGCGATGAGTTGGTTTTTGGCGCACCTGTAGGTTCATCGCGTGGTAGAGCCCACTTTGAATCGAACAACTTTTTTAATGAGGAGGAGTTTGACAGGCTCATGGGCAGAGACGAGGTACACCCACTTTTTGCTGTTGCAAACTTTACCCGAAGGCTTCAGTCTAAGGTTTTTAATGTAGATGATTTCTCCAAGTTTATCAGAAAGCCTGATGACCAAACTCGTATTGCTGTTATGCGTCTTGCAATGGAGGGGTACGTTTTTTACGAGTTTGAAACAGGTGAAGTTCAGGCTCTCCCTAAACTTTACGATGCAATTAGAGCGCGTGGTCAGTTTATCGATTATGATGTTCTCCGGTTTAGTTCTACTGCCGAAGGAGAACCCAATGCAACTCTCAACCTAAACTCTTTAGAAATGTTTATTAGGGGAGTGGAGAACGTCTCGGTAAGCGATTCCCAAAACGTATTCCTCTATCCAGCCAACCAAGAACTAACACTAAAAGGTGATCGTAATTTCGCTTTCGATGGTAGGGTTAGAGCAGGTTTATTTACCTTTTATGGGAATGAATTTAATTTTGATTATGAAAACTTTAGTCTCGAACTAGCATCCATCGATTCGCTCCAACTTGATTACCAGACTGATGATTACGACAGCTATGGGGAGAGGATTTTAAAGAACGTTACCAGCACGCTGGAAAATATTACAGGAGAGATCCTTATTGATGAGCCCGACAATAAATCGGGGTTAATTATGAATGAGGATTATCCGATTTTTAACAGTACCAAGAGTTCATTCGTTTATTACGACGATGAAACCATTCATAACGGTGTTTACAACAGGGAGAAGTTCTTCTTTGAGGTGTTCCCATTTACCTTTAAAAACATCAATAATTTTGAGTATAGCGACATGAATTTTATAGGCACTCTATACTCTGCCGATATATTTGCCCCAATTGAGGATACCCTAGTCCTACGACCAGATAATTCACTTGGTTTCAGAAGGGAAACAGCTGATGAAGGTTATGCCCTATACCAGGGTCGTGGTAGGTTTTACAATAGGGTTGATTTAAGCAACGAGGGGCTCAGAGGGTTGGGCGAGGTAACTTACATTACTTCAAGAACAGCTTCCGATAATATATACTTTTTTCCTGACTCAATGAGAACACAAAGTTCAGACTTCAATATAGCGCGGCAGGATGCTGGGATACAGTACCCTAAAGTTATGGGCGGGGAGCATCTTATTAAATGGTTCCCCTACGATGAACAGCTACTTGCCTTTAAAGGAGATAAGCCATTCAAAATGTTCCAGGATCAAGCTCGACTTAAGGGCAACCTAACACTAGAACCCCTTGGACTTATAGGCGATGGGCTGCTTGATATGAATAAGGCTCGCCTGCGTTCTGATGAGTACGCCTTTAATGCAATAGATTTTAATACAGATGAAGCCAGCGTTGAGTTTGATGTAGTTAACACGGACGATATAGCCTTCATTTCAAATATGGTTAAGGCATGGGTTAACTTCGATAATCAGGAGGGAGTTTTCCAAAGTGTTGAAGATAGAATATATGCAGAGCTGCCTCCAATGATGTATCAGTCTCAACTTGAAGGTTTTCATTGGGCTATGGATGAGAATGAACTCACCATCTCAACACCATCACATCTAGAGAACTTTGGTGTGGAAGATTTTTACGTTTCCGGAATGGTTGATAAGGACTCTATTCCCCAAGGTTCATTATTCTTCTCAGAACATACCGAGGAGGACTCGCTATATTTCTTCTCAAAAACGTCGAGATATAGCTTAGCCCAACCCAATATAAAAGCCGACTCTGTAAAATATTTAGTTGTTGCCGATGCAATTATTAATCCCCATAAGCAGAAAATTGAGGTTGATGCCAAGGAAAGAGTTATCCCTTTTAAAAAATCAGATATAACTGCAAACTATACGCAGAAATACCATCATATTTACAATGCAGAGGTATCAATACCCAGCCGTAAAAAATACTACGCGAAAGGGACTATTGATTATGTTGATGAGGAGGAGACTGTTCAGCCAGTGGACCTAAACGAAATTGGTGTGAATAAGGATGGCAATACTTTTGCAAAAACCTCTATAACCCAGCCCGATAGTTTTAAGCTAAGTCCGTACTTTGGATTTATTGGTAACGTGGACATACTAGCAACCGAAGAATATTGGACATATCAAGGAGGCGCACAACCAATCCATAATTGTGAATATATAAAGTCCAGCAATATTAAGTTTCAGGCTCAGTTAAAGCCCGATGACATATTTATACCAATTTCCCATCGACCTCGCAACATGAATGAGGTTGAGCTTATATCGGGTAGCGTTGTTACTGTTGATTCAATTCATCTTTACCCTTCCTTCCTGACAGATATGAAGGAGCATAGCGATCGAACCCTGATAACAGCAGAAGGGTACATGCATTATAATAAGAAAAGGAGTAGATTTCAAATTGGGTCACGAAGCAAAATTAATGATCCGGATACAACTGGGAACCTTATTAGCCTTAACAATGATTTTTGCATGCTTTTTAGCGAAGGGGTTGTTGACATCCCTGTTAACCTTGGGCAGATTAAGAACCAAACAACAGGGTTGCTAACCCATACGCTAGAAGATAGTGCACTTAACATGAATGTTGTTATGTCGCTAGATTTTCACTTTAGTAAAACCTCGCTAGAGGCAATGGCTTCAGAAATTTTACTGGAAGAAGGATTAGCTTCGGTTGATCTTGATAGAAAGCTATACCATGATCATATTAATACGTTGGTCGATCCTGACCAAGCAAGCACAGCCATTAACCAAATAAAACTTTTTGGTGCCATGACGGAGGTTCCTAAGGAGCTGGAGAGTACAATATCCTTTTCGTATCTAAAAATGAAGTGGGATCACAAAAATAGCTCATTCGTCTCGGAGGGAAGGCTTGGCATAGGAAACTTAGGTAATACGCAGGTGAATAAGAGGGTAAATGGATTTATTGAGATATACAAACGTAATACCGGCGATAGGATGACAATATACATTGAGCTTGCACCTGATAAGTATTATGTGTTCTACTATGTTAGAGGATCTATGCAGGTGTCGTCTCACAATCCACTATTCACTGAGCCCATTAACGATATGAGAAAACGCGAGCGAAGAGTTAGGGTGAAGGCTGGCGAAATACCATTTAACTTTGCCGTGGGTACTCGCAGAGAGTTGGAAAGAAGCCGTGAGCGTTACCATGAATTAATTGGTAAGGATGAACTGGAGGAAGAGGAGCAGGAGGGAGAGGTATCTGATGAAGTGGACGAAGCGGAGGATAATGAAACTAATGTAGATGACGGAAATGTTGAGGAGGATGATAGCAGAGATGATAAGGAGGATAGCAGAGATGATAAGGAGGATGGTAAAGAGGTGGAGTCTGTAGAAGAGGATGACAATTCAGAAGATATTGACAACAGCGTTGAGGAGGATGTTGATTCCAGCAAGGAGAGTGATGCCAACGTTGAGGATAAAGAGGATAGGAGTAACGAGGATGAGCCATAGCTAAAAGGATTACCTTCTGGGTATTTCAAGAATCTCTAAATTTGCAATATTGTTATTGTTTATGGTAAAACGTAGCGCTGTTTTTAGGGTGTGAAATCCTGAGAGTCCTGCTGCTCCCGGATTCATGTGAAGTAGGTCGTGCTTTTTATCGTATATAACTTTTAAGATGTGTGAATGACCGCTAATAAAAAGTTTTGGGGGATTCTGTTTTATCTCTGCCAGAATTTCTTTCTCATACCTCCCTGGATATCCTCCAATATGAGTAATTAGTATATCTACATCTTCGCAGTTAAATCTAAGCATTTTTGGATATTTACTCCTAATCCTAGCATCATCAATATTTCCGTAAACTGCTCGTAGCGGTTTAAAATCTTCAAGTTGCTCAGCAATTTCCAAATTACCAATGTCTCCGGCATGCCAAACCTCATCACAATTTTTTAAAAAACCGGCAATTTTTTTATCCCAATGGCCGTGAGTGTCGCTTATAAGTCCAATTCGTTTCATTAAATTCTCCTTTTTATTACTTTTGCGTAGATAAGCTCAAATATACATGCAACTATTCTATATTCCTAGTTTTGATAATGGCACTATAACCCTTCCACAGGATGAGTCGAGGCATTGCATCAGGGTGCTTAGGTTAACACAGGGAAGCGTCATACAGGTTGTTGATGGTAAGGGTAACTTCTCAACTTGTAAAATAGCAGATCCAAACCCCAAGCGGTGCATTGCTGAAGTTGTTGAAACACATAAAGAGTTTGGCAAGCGCGACTTTCATTTACACATTGCCATTGCTCCCACAAAAAATATCGATAGGTTTGAATGGTTCCTGGAGAAAGCCACAGAGATTGGCATTGATGAGATTACCCCAATGCTTTGTGAGCACTCAGAAAGGAAAATTATAAAACCTGAGCGCTTAGAAAGGGTTCTGGTTGCTGCCATTAAACAATCAATTAAAGCCTATAAGCCCAAGCTGAATCCTCTTACACCGTTTAACGAAGTTGTTAATAAAGCGACTGAGGATATTAAGCTAATTGGGTACTGTAACGATTACAGTCAGCTACATATGAAACAGCAGGTGGATAAAAGGAAAAGCATAGTTTTTTTGGTTGGCCCCGAGGGAGATTTTAGCCCCGAAGAAGCCGAGTTGGCAATTAAGAATGGATTTTCACAGACTATTCTTGGCTCATCGCGCCTAAGAACCGAAACGGCTGGGGTAATGGCTTGTGCCATTGCAAACACTATTAACGATTAGTTTCAGGTTCAATACTTAGCAATAGAGAGCTGGAAGTAAAGTGCTTGTGTATTAGCAACTTCTTGAGTGGTTTTGAGAATCAACTCCGAATCTATTCTATGTTTATTTTGTAATTTCTTAGTGGCTAATAATATAGATTATGATAATATCTTGCTTTAAATTATTATTACTTTGTTTACATTACTAAATATTTGTTATTTGAAAACCATATCTATTCCTGCCAAGGGTATTTACTTCTCAAAAACCGAAAATGTGTCCTGAGCTGAAAGTTTCAGATTTCACTCATGAATCTCGTAATCTTTTAGGATGATTTGTTTTTAATGATTACATTTTCTTGCTGTATATCTATTATTAAATCACTATTGTCCGGGGAAAAAATATGTCGTCCCTACGGGACGAGAGTTTTACTT
>JBKHAH010000025.1:0-38901 GCA_046542995.1 Bacteroidales bacterium | reverse complement strand
GAAGGAACCTGGCAGAATTTGAACCCTGTCAGGTTCTTTTATTTTTACTACCCTTGCCCATTAAACGCCATAGCTATCTGGTCGGCCAGACCATCAACACCTGCTTGCAGTTTGGAGCCAATCACCATCTTCATCATCATGTTAAGGTTGGCTTTCAGGGTTATTTTCATGCGGGTATCATAGGGAGCCACCTGCTTTAGCTGTATCCAAACAAAGAACTCAAAGGGAATCTTGTCATTACCTGTAAACTTAATGGTCTTATTAGGCTCCTTCTCAATTATCTGAAGACCCGCATCGCGAATACCCTGCGCATCAAACCTGCACCAGTCATCGCCTGCTTGCCAGTTCTCAAGCTTAGCAGCCTCTGCGTAAGGTGTGAAATTCTTAAAGTTTGACAAAACTTTATATACGTCCTCATCCAGCCTCTTAATAGAGACAACCTTGCTTTCTACAGTTTTCATAGATATAATAAAACGATTTATCCTGTTTAAAATCCACTAATATTCTCACTAAGCTACCTACCCCAAACCTGAGGGTTATCGCGCCACTTTTCCAGTACGTGCATTTGCGAAGGGTTAACCATGCCTATGTTTAAGGCATAATCGATAAGCTGCGGATAATCAGCTAAAGTAAAGAAGGGGACCCCCTTCTCGTCAAAATTCCTTTTAGCCACATCAAATCCATAAGTGAAAATTGCAACCATGCCAACCACCTCGGCACCTGCACTGCGGATAGCATCAACAGCCTTAAGGCTGCTCTTGCCAGTTGATATCAGGTCCTCAACAACAACTATGCGTTGACCTGGCTTTAAATCGCCCTCAACCAGGTTTTCAAGCCCGTGCTTTTTAGGCGATGACCTAACGTAAACAAATGGTAAGTTCAGAGCCTCAGCAACTATAGCACCATGAGCAATGGCTCCGGTTGCCACCCCGGCAATAGCATCCACATTACTAAATTGGGTGTTAATAACATTTTGAAAACCTTGGGAGATTAATTTGCGTACAAGTGGATACGAAAGAATTTTTCTATTATCGCAATATATTGGCGACAACCATCCCGATGCCCATGTAAATGGTTCAGAAGGAGATAGCTTAATTGCATTTATTTCTACTAATTTTGAAATAATTTCATTCTTTGTCATGGTAAAAGAGTACAAGATTTATTTAAATTCACGAAAAATTATATTATCACCTAAATTCTCAACCTACTTCAAAAAATCCATTGGTCTTTTTGTGGGTTATAATCATCCTGACGAATTGCCAAAATTACTCACTTTTTTTCAATCCACCTCAAATGTTGATAACCTATACATAATTGGAAACGACATTGAGGCATTATTTACAGAGTTTAAGAAGAACTTTCTGATTATTGAGGCAGCCGGAGGACTGGTAATCAACTCCAATAACAAGATTCTACTAATTAAGAGAAACGGAAAATGGGACCTACCAAAAGGCAAGGTAGATGATGGTGAGAATTCAGAGCAAGCAGCTGTAAGAGAAGTAATGGAAGAGTGCGGTATTACAAATATTAAGATAACCAATCCGTTAACAACAACTTTTCATACCTACGCTCTTAAGGATAAATTGGTACTAAAGCCAACCAAATGGTACAGCATGAGATTTGACAGGCAAACACATCCCAAACCACAAACCGAAGAGGGGATTACAGAAGTTTGCTGGGTTAAACCCAATGATTTAAGCAACTATTTAAACAACACGTACAGTTCCATAAAGGATGTTTTCTACCGAAGCGGGCTATACAAGGGGTAAGAACAACTTACACAGTTGAAAAGTGTTGCAAAAAAGAATTAAATCTCACCCCTTGACCGAAGCAACTTAAATAGTTCAACCTCAAATTTTTCTTTGGGCGATGGTGCTGGAGACATCAGTAGTTTTCGGTCAGGACCAATAAGAAAATACGTAGGGAATGCCCTAATATCAAAATCTTTTATGATATCTGGCTTGTTACCATAGTGCAGGAAAGTCCATGAGTACTCCGTTTGGTTTACAAACGATTTTAAATCATCAACCTCCCTATCAACCGATATGGTTACAATCTTGAGCCTATCGCCATGCTTCTCATGAAGCCCTTCCAACAATGAGAACTCTTGCAAACAGGTATAGCTTGTAGTAGTACAAAAGTTCAGGTACACATAGTTCCCCTCAAAATCTTTAAGCGATGTAAGCTCACCATCAACAGAATACAGTTCGAACGGAGCTGGCACAAAGCCTGGGAGAAGTCTGGTTACTCTTGATCGAATGTTCTGTGCAATCATCATATGCTCTGCTATTTCGGTATTTGAATACAGCGAATCGAGTATGGTTAGCAGGGCACTACGAGAGAACCTATCATCGAAAAAGCTATCGTGCAGCCCTTTTAAGATAACCAGCTCAAGCAGCGAATCGTTTGCAAGGACTTCGTCCTGAGCTAATGTTTCTTTAAGGTTCGTATAGCTCTTCTGCTGCGATATGTTGCTAAAAACAGAGCCTCCGCTCTCTGAGCGAGAAAAAAACAGGAAATATTTATCATACAGCAAGTTGAAAAGCTCCATGTACGAAGGATTATTGTACAGTATAGGTTTACTCTGAAAGTACTCTTTTGAAATGCTACGAGACTTTTGCATTAATGCAAGCTGGCTTAAAAAGCCGTATCGGTATTCTCTATACGCATTAAAAAAAGGATGTTCATACTCTTGAAACCTTTCTTCTAACGCTTTGGTTAACGAATCTAAGGAGATTGTTTGTACCCCGGCATAAGCTTCCTGAACAATTTGGTCAAAATTTTCATTAAACGCTAAATCAAAAGCGCTAATAAGATGGTTAAGGTCATTCTTCTGCATATCCTCTATACCAACATGTATATCAACCTCCCTATAGAAAGGGTTTAGCCTTTGCGCCTCGGTTTTTGGTTCGTATTCGGGAAGCACCAGCCTGTAGTTGTTGCCAGGCTCAACAAAAAGATAAATTTTGTATATTCCCAAATAGCTATAAACATAGCTAATCTCATCCACTTCTAACATGCAGCTAAAGTTGCCCTCTTTGTCAACTATAGTTCTTGCAATCGCATCTTCGGCTTGTGAAATATAATCGGCATACTGGTAAAATACGATCTCTTGTCCGCTATAGCTAGGAGCGTTGCCCGAGAGATTTACCTGTGCAATTGATTGGTAGCCGTGCAGTCCTATAACAATAAAAATAAAAAAGAATCTCCTGAATAATGGCATTACCTTACGATTTAAATTAAGCACTTATTGTTAAAAAAAATGTGCTACTCTATACTAACGGTTAAGGTACTTTTTTATGTTAATGCCCTTGGGTAAAAATTTTGTTGCATCGCCATTATTCACCAAAATATCGCGAACTATGGTTGAATTAACGGGAGTATGTTCAGGGGCTGTGAGAAGAAATACTGTCTCGATATTCGAATTCATTGCCTTATTTACCTGCCCAATTGCCCTTTCGTACTCAAAGTCGGCAGCGGTTCTAAGCCCACGAAGCAGGAATCGGGCACCCACCTTTTGGCAAAAATCGACAGTTAGCCCCTCGTAGGAGACAACATCTATCCTTGCCTCATCATTAAAAAGCTCGCTCACCATCTCCAACCTTGATGCAATTGAGAAAAGCGCACTCTTCGATTGATTTTTACCAACGGCTACAATCACCTTATCAAAAAGATTAAGAGCCCTTTTTACAATAGCCTCATGCCCAACAGTAAACGGGTCGAATGTGCCTGGGAATACTGCAATTTTTTTCATCCTAAAAAGTTTAAAAACTATTATGCATTTATAAACTAAGACGAACAAAGATAACACCTAATTTTTAGCATACAACCATGTGAAGAAATTACTAGATTTAACAAAAACACACAAATTTTATACCTCTGACTATTAGTTATATGCATTGCCTATTTAAGGGATTTAACTCATTCGGCAAAATTGTAAACTCACGCTGACCCTATTCAAATAGGAACAAGAAATTTATGCAGCAAATAATCCTTATAAAACAAGCATTCATAGGGATTATTCGCAACGGTTAGTTTATAACAGTCCATTTTTTTTGCAAATTCATTTGCTTTTTTGAAATTTTTGTTATTACCTTTGTACTATACATGATGTTTAATTCAAAAAGATTAAATCATGAGTAACAATAGTCAATTATCTGAATTGCTGTCGGCATGGGAGGAGACATATAAAAAAGGTCAGCTGACCCTATGGATTTTTCTTTCCCTGAAGGATGGTAAAAAATATGTGGATGAAATCAAGTCCTTTGTGGAAGAACAATCTAAAAATACGATGACTTGTGAAAGCCAAAGTCTATATCGTAATCTTAGGAAATACCAGCATGTGGGAGTTGTGGATTATGAAGCAGGTTCAGGCAATAAAGGCCCCGAACGAAAATATTACTTCTTAACAGAATTAGGGCAAAATCTGCTCGACAGTTTCATTAATAGGAATATCAATCTGTTTTTTAATAAAAGAATTAAAAACTTAATTAATAAGGAGGATTAAAAATGAAGACATTAACTAGAAATCTCATGTATTTTGCGGTTTTATTTCTTATTGGAGCAATAGTTTTTCGCTATAGTTTGAGTGAATCCATAGAAAACCGTTCATATAGTCTAATATGGATTATCGCAGGAACCTACTTCTTCTTCAATTTTTTTATAGGTTGGTTCTTTGGTAAAAGGGATTATCAATCAATGCCACTTAATGATATCGGATTCCGATTCCATTTTGTAACATACTTCCTTTTCAATACGGTATCGGTGCTATGGTTTCTATATGACTTTAATTCGCAGTATGAAAGCATTAGAATTGTCTATCTCACAGCTCTTTTCTGGGGGGTCGTATTATTGATTCATTTCATATTCTATTTGATTGAGCGAAAGAATTCGATTAATGGCCTCAACAAAGAAGAAATATTCGAATAAATCATTAAAATGATATGAAGAATCCCCTTGCCTATGATTCTTTCTCTGAACTCCCTCAACCTATAGAGCGTTGCCAACCTTGATACAAGTTGCAAGGTTAGCAAGCCCCGTTATATGCTAATTAACATTATATGATGGTTTATTCTAAATAAAAAGATGGCTAAGCCTAAACAACTATTAGACCTAGCTGATTTTTTGCGGATTTTTAACCTTCTGCTTAAGCAGCACATAGTTGAGAACATCAATAATGGTATCGAAATAGGTGAATTTTAAACCTTTTATGTAGATGTCCTTAATTTCTGAAACATCCTTCTCGTTATCTTTAGATAGGATGATTTCAGTGATGCTTGCCCTTTTGGCAGCAAGAATCTTTTCTTTAATCCCTCCAACGGGCAGCAATTTACCCCTTAGCGTAATTTCGCCGGTCATGGCAATGCTGTTTCTTATTTTTCGCTGCGTGAATGCTGAAGCAAGCGATGTTGCCATGGTAACTCCTGCCGATGGTCCATCCTTTGGGATGGCTCCCTCGGGAACATGCAGGTGAACATCCCACTTGTCGAAAACCTCGGAACTTATACCTAGCTCATTGCTGTGGGACTTAATGTATTGAAGTGCTATAACGGCAGACTCCTTCATTACATCGCCCAAATTCCCGGTAATGGTTAGCTTCCCTTTGCCTTTACTAAGGCTGGTTTCAATAAACAGTATTTCTCCTCCGGTGTATGTCCATGCCAATCCTGTAGCAACGCCAGCGAGCTCGTTCCCTTGATAAACATCCTTTAAATATTTTGGCACTCCAAGAACCTTACGAAGGTCCTTAATGTTCATTTTGGGCGAATACTCCTCGTTAAAGGCGATGCTTTTAGCGGCATTCCGAACTATTTTTGCAATTCGCTGGTTTAGTGCCCTTACTCCACTCTCACGGGTGTAACCCTGAATTACCTCTTCAAGAACATTTTTTGGAATGTTTATTTGCTTATTTGTAATACCATGATTCTTGAGCTGCTCGGGTATTAGATGTCTTTTTGCAATTTCTATCTTCTCCTCGGCAATGTAACCGCTCATCTCAATAAGCTCCATCCTGTCGCGAAGGGCAGGATTGATTGTTGCAATATTATTTGCTGTAGTAATAAACAGAACTTTTGACAGGTCGTAATCAACATCAAGATAATTATCATGGAATGTGTTGTTCTGCTCAGGATCAAGAACCTCAAGAAGAGCTGAGGCGGGGTCACCATGAAAATCTTTGCCTACCTTATCAACCTCATCAAGAATAAATACGGGGTTGGATGACTTCACCTTTTTCAAATTCTGAATAATGCGACCGGGCATTGCTCCGATGTAGGTTTTACGATGCCCCCTAATTTCGGACTCATCATGCAAACCGCCCAAAGATATACGGGCGTACTTGCGGTCGAGAGCACGAGCAATGGATTTTCCCAATGATGTTTTCCCAACACCAGGGGGGCCGTGCAGACAAATTATTGGCGACTTCATATCGCCTTTAAGTTTAAGTACAGCCAGATGCTCAAGAATTCTTTCCTTTACCTGATCAAGACCAAAGTGATCCTCATCGAGAATTTTTTGGGCGCGTTTTAGGTCGAAATTATCTTTTGTGTATTCGTTCCAGGGCAAATCTAGAAGCAGCTGAACATAGTTAAGTTGAATGGAGTAATCAGGAGCCATGGGGTTCATGTTGCTAAGTTTCTTTACCTCACGGTCAAAAACAGCAGCCACCTCTTTCCCCCATTTCTTTGTTTTTGCCTGCTTCTTCATGCTCTCAACTTCCTTCTCGTTAGGGCTACCACCCAACTCATCCTGAATGGTTTTCATCTGTTGATGAAGGAAATACTCACGCTGCTGCTGGTTCATGTCAAGCTTAACCTTAGCCTGAATATCATTCTTTATCTCGAGCAGCTGCATTTCGCGACCTAAAAACTCTAGCAGCAGATTACTTCTGCTTATTAGATTATTCTGCTCAAGCAGCTTCTGCTTATCAGGGGCAGGCAGCTCAATATTTGAGCAGATAAAATTTATGAGGAAGTAGTAATTGTCAATATTCTTTATGGCGAAGCTTGCCTCCTGAGGCATGTTGGGTGACATGCTAATGATTTTCAAGGCATAATCCTTAATGGAGCTGATAAGCGCCTCAAACTCTTTGTCCTTCTCGTCAACCGGATCATCAGTTAGCGTCTCAACTGATGCCATGAAGAAAGGCTCTGACGAAACAATCTCATTAATTTGAAAGCGGTGCAAACCCTGAAGAATAACTGATGTACTGCCATCTGGCATTTCAAGCACCTTAAGCACACGAGCAATTGTTCCTAGTTTAAACAGATCCTTAACCTCAGGATCCTCTATTTTGGCATCCATCTGCGATACCGCACCCAGAAATTTTGTTTTCTGGGTTAAACTTTTTACCAGCTTAACCGATTTCTCCCTACCTACTGTAATAGGCAATACTACACCCGGGAACAGTACGGTGTTCCTTAGTGCAAGTATTGGTAAGCTTGAAGGCATATCCTTAGCGTCAAAATCCCCATTATCCTCAGTAAAAAGCGGAATAAACTCAGAATCCTGCTCAAATGCATCAGCGTTAAATTGTGTTCTTATCTTTAAATCAAATTTCTCACTCATTGTTCTAAATTAATAATTTTTTGTGACAATATGTCACAAGGCTTCATGTTTGTAAACGTCATAATACATGTGCAATCGATATGCCAAAAAAAAACACTAATGCCTAAAGCAGGCTGTTATGTTAAAAACATGTTCGAGAATTTCTCTCTCAATCTCATCAAGATTAATCCCTCTTCGCTCCATTACTTTCTGGGCTGTTTCAAATGCTTTGTTTGTTTTGTATGTAGTAAAACCCTGAGCTCCACCCCATGAGAATGAAGAGATAAAATTACGAGGGAATCCATCGCCAAAAATATTTGCGCTTACACCAACAATAGTACCTGTGTTAAACATGGTATTTATACCACACTTGCTATGATCACCCATAATTAATCCGCAAAACTGCAAGCCTGTATCAAGGAAACCTCCCTTTGGGTAGTTCCATAACTTCACATTTGCATAATTATTTTTCAGGTTTGATGTGTTAGTGTCGGCGCCCAAATTGCACCATTCTCCTATTACGGAGTTCCCTAAAAAACCATCGTGCGCCTTATTGGAGTAACCAAAAAATACGCTGTTATTCACTTCACCTCCCACTTTACAATGTGGTCCAATTGTAGTTGGCCCATATATTTTTGCCCCCATTTTTAGCGTTGAGTTATTACAAAGGGCAAAAGGCCCACGTACCAATGAACCTTCCATTATTTCAGCGTTCTTACCGATATATATTGGACCGTTGCTTGCATTTATTACGGAACATTCAATAATTGCTCCCTCCTCAATAAAAATGGGATGATTACCTAGCACTCTGTTTGATGAAGAGATCTCCTGAGATGATCTCCCTTTTGTCAATAAATCAAAATCTTTAAGTAAAGCATCTCCATTCTTGCTAAAGATATCCCAGGGGTGCTTTATCTGAAACAAATCGTTGGTCCATTTTTGTGCGTTTGGAAAAGACAATGAGGTAAAAGCAAAATCATCGGCGGGCAGGTCTGGCAATATGGCAGCAATTAGCGTATCCTTAAAAACAATCGCCTCCCCTTGCTTTAACCTCCTAATTACCTCCACAAGATTTGGTGAAGGTATAACGCCACCATTTATAAATAGGAAAGGTCCGGGCTCTTGGGGGAGAGGAAACTTCCTGCGTAAATAATTTACTGTAAAGAAACTGCAAGGAGCATTCATCATTCTCTCCCACTTATCTTTTATAGATAAAACCCCAACCCTAATCAATGCTATGGGTCGAGTGAAAGTTAACGGTAGCAAATCATCTCTTCGAGAATCGTCAAACAGAATAACATGGGTAAACATTTGCACAGAGGGATTAGTGAATTACAAATTTAACCCAAACTATGCAATATAAAAAGGGCATATTACATAGCGATTAAGAAAACCTAGCAAAAAGACAGTTAAAGACGCACAAAAATAAAAAAGGAACAACATAAAGCTGCTCCTTTAGTTTTTTTGTATGCATCAAAAATCCTACTAACTAATAGTAAGGATCTATTTAAATACAAAAAGAATTAGTTTGACTTCTTGTCAAGATGCTTCTTGTACTTAGTCCTGAACTTGTCAACGCGACCAGTACTGTCAACCAGTTTAACTTTACCTGTGTAGAATGGATGCGATGTGTTTGAGATCTCAACCTTTACTAGCGGGTACTCAACACCATCCACCTCTAGGGTTTCTTTTGTATTCACAGTCGATTTGGTGATGAAAACATGGTCGTTTGACATGTCCTTAAACGCCACCAGTCGATAATTCTTTGGATGAATGTCCTTTTTCATTGTTTGTTTAATTTATCTTTATACAAAACTCTCCTATACAAAAATTTATGGCCTGCAAAGTTATTAACTAATACGATAATAACAAAACAAGCCACATGTTTTTTAAAAGTTTTTTGCTTGTTATCGTCTACTACTAACCTTGGCCAAAAGCCTCAGGAACTCTATGTAAAGCCATATTAGGGTTACCATTAAGGCAAAAGCACCGTACCATTCCATGTATTTTGGAGCACCTTGCCTCACGCCTCTTTCTATCATATCAAAATCGAGGGCCAGATTTAACGCAGCAACAGTAATAACTACCAGGCTAATAATAATGCCAATAGCGCCTCCCTGATGAATAAAAGGGATAGACACGTTGAAAAAACTCATTATGAATGAGATAAAATACATAAGTGCAATTGCACCCGTAGCAGCAAAAACTCCCATTCGGAATTTTGCTGTTACCTTAATGGTGCCTGACTGGTAAAGCAGAAGCATTAAAAAGAAGGTGGCAAATGTAAGTCCAACCGCCTGCATAATTATTGCCATTTCGAACTGTGCTGCCATGAATGCTGACAATCCGCCAAGAAGAAGTCCTTGTAAAACTGAGTAAATAGGGGCTGTAATGTGGGCACTCCTTGGTGAGAATGCGGTAATTATTGCGGTAATAAACCCTCCTATTCCTCCTGCTATCATCCATACGTTAGTCGATGGTGCACCAATGGACGCTAATCTCCAAGTGTAGGATGCTCCCAGCACAACAAGAGCCAGCATAATTAGGGTTTTGTACTTGGTTCCAGCAAAGGTCATTACATCCGACTGCGTTTCTGCTCTATGCTTGGCAAAAACTTTTTCGCTTAAGGCAGGGTTTGATGATCGAATCATGAAATCTGATTTTTTAAATAATATACAATTACATTTTCAATTAATCCTTAACCTTTCTTGTTAGACTTTAATAACAGCAATGGATCAAGAATTTTCGAGGCAAAATTAGTAAAAACCTATCTATAGCAAATTATAAAAATTGTTAATTATCCTAAACCAAACTATCAGCTGTAATCCTACCCAATAGGCAGCCTTTTAGTGATCAATATATCAATTTGTACCATAAAGTTATCCACATTCTTTCAAACCATATTTTTCTTTCGATTATATGAGAGTAACTTTGCAAAAGTTATCTAAAATTTTTAAAATCTAGCAAACACCTGTAAACCCGTGCAGTACTTAAACGAACTAAGCGAAACCCAAAGAGAAGCCGTTACCACCATTAAAGGACCTGCGCTTATTATTGCAGGAGCAGGTTCTGGCAAAACGAGGGTGCTTACCTACCGAATAGCCCATTTACTTAAGCAGGGAGTGGCTCCATGGAACATTCTGGCATTAACTTTTACAAATAAAGCTGCGCGGGAAATGAAGGAACGTATTGCATCTGTTGTTGGCTATGAAACAGCCAAACGCCTATGGATGGGTACATTTCACTCCATGTTTATGCGTATTTTACGCGCTGAAGCCGAGAAGCTAGGGTATCCCAACTCATTTACGATTTACGATACGGCAGACTCGAAAAGCCTAGTTTCATCAATAATAAAAGAGTTGAAACTTGACACCCAAACATACAAGACTAACGAGGTTTTTGGGCGAATATCATCAGCAAAAAATAATTTAATAACGCCACAGGCGTACGCTACCAATACGCAGCTTGTTTCTTTCGATAGGCAAACTCGCAAACCAGAGATTGCTAAAATTTATGCAATTTACGTGCAGCGATGCTACAAAGCGGCTGCTATGGATTTTGATGACCTGCTTCTTAACACCAATGTTCTTTTTCGGGACTTCCCCGATGCGCTAGCAAAATATCAAGATAAGTTTAAGTACATTCTGGTTGATGAGTATCAGGATACCAACTACAGCCAGTACCTGATTGTAAAGAAACTCGCATCGGAACACAACAACGTATGCGTTGTGGGCGATGATGCACAGAGTATCTACTCGTTTCGGGGGGCAAAAATTGAGAACATCCTAAACTTTAGGAATGATTACCCCGATTACAAACTGTTTAAACTTGAGCAGAACTACCGCTCAACTCAAACCATTGTGAATGCTGCAAATAGCGTAATTGCCAAGAACCAGAAGCAGATACAGAAGGCATCCTTCTCAGCTAATGCCGAAGGTGACAAGGTGAAAATAATAAAAGCCTATACCGATCAGGAAGAAGGATTTATGGTGGCTGGTGCAATAGCTGAATTAATACAGAGGGAGCATGCCAACTATAAGGATTTTGCCATTTTATACAGAACCAATGCCCAATCAAGAATCTTTGAGGAAGCGTTGCGTAAAAAAAATATCCCCTACAGGGTTTATGGCAGTTTATCGTTTTATCAGCGTAAGGAGATAAAGGACACCATTGCTTACCTAAGACTAACTATTAATCCCAACGATGATGAGGCCTTAAAACGTGTAATAAATTTCCCCGCCAGGGGAATAGGCAAAACAACCCTAGAAAGGCTGGAGGGTACTGCAAATAATGAGGTTCAAAGCATTTGGACAACGATAGAACGACTACCTGAGAATAATGCGGGGCTAAAACCAGCAGCAATAAAAAAGGTTACGCAGTTTTACCTGCTTGTAAAGCAGTTTTCAACTCAGGCTTTTACCGGCGATGCATACGAAACAGCAAAGAACATACTTGTTGCCTCCGGGATAATAAAAGAGTTCAAATCAGACAATTCTATTGAGGGAGTAACCCGGCTACAGAATATTGAGGAGCTGCTTAACAGCATTCAGGAATTCTGCGAGACACAAAAGGAAGAGGGCAGCGCAGAAGCTACAACCCTGGCCGATTTTCTTGAGAATGTATCCCTTTTAACAGATGCCGATACTGACAAACCAGAGGATAAGAACAGGGTTTCAATAATGACAATACACTCAGCCAAGGGGCTGGAGTTTGACTACGTTTTTCTTGCAGGATTAGAGGAAGAGCTTTTCCCATCAAGAATGTCAACCGGGACGGTTGAAGAGCTGGAAGAGGAACGCCGACTTTTTTACGTAGCGCTTACCCGTGCAGCTAAAAAGGCCACAATATCACATGCTCAGGTTAGATACAAATGGGGCACGCTAACATCTAGTATCCCCAGCCGCTTTATTAGAGAGATTGACCCACAATGGATTGAAGATTTTGAACAGGATAATCAGGAGCAGCCTGATGCGACCTTTGGATTTAGTCCTAAGCCTAAACACACGAAGGGAACTGCCACGTTCTCAAGAGAGAGCTCCTTCTCAAAACGAAGGCTTACCAAATTGCCCCAGAACAATGGGGGTGATTTAAACTCTGAAAAATTTAGCAAAGAGCCTGCAGATGCAGAAAGTATAAAGCCTGGCATGCTGGTTGCTCACGACAGGTTTGGTCCTGGCAAGGTGGTTAGCATTGAGGGTGAGAACGATGGGTTAAAAGCCACCATAGAATTTAGAGCTACGGGAAAAAAGAATCTGCTACTAAAATTTGCGAAGCTTAAAGTACTAAACTAACATTTCTGGAAAGCATTTACCCACATGCCAGCTATACCTCAATGCCCAGAACGGTTACATCGTCAATCTGCTCACCCTGCTCCTCATCGTAATTTTTCCAACTCTCAAACACCCTGTTAATCTCATCGCCCTGCTCATTAATAGGAAGATTTGAGGTGCTAGCGATTAGCTCCTTGAATCTTTTTGCCATGAACTTCCTGTGGTTTGGACCACCAAATTGATCGGGGAAACCATCAGTAAAAAGGTACAGCCTGTCGCCTGGGAGCAGCTGAACACTATGGTTTGTATAGTCTTTCATTATGGTATGGATAGCAACGGGCATTTTATCGGCCCTAATCTCTTTTATAACACAGTTGCTATAGATGTGAAACCTTACTTTTTTGCTATCAGCCGTGTCCATATCATCAAAGCCTCCCTTTTTCCTAAGAATTAGCAGGGGATTATTGGCTCCTGCCCATAAACACTCCCTTGTTTCGGGGTTAATTGCAGCGATGCTCATATCCATGCCGTCTTTCTGCTCATTCTGCTTACCTGTTTGTTTAAGCGCCTCGATAACTGCATCGCGAAGCCTGTCAATAACTTGAGCGGAGTTAACCACTTCCTTTTTCCTAACAATCTCATTTAGAAATGATATACCCAGCATGCTCATGAATGCACCCGGTACACCATGCCCCGTACAGTCGGCTGCTGTTACAATTGACCATTTATCGATTTGTGTTGCCCAGTAAAAATCTCCACTTACCACATCGCGCGGATGGAATACTATAAAATGATTGGGGAAAAACTGCTTTAACAGTTCATTACTTGGTAAAAGAGCCTGTTGTATTCTTTGGGCGTAATTAATGCTTGACTGAATCTCCTGCAGAATGCTCTCAATATGCTCCTTCTGCTCAACAACCTCTTTTGTTCTTGCCTTTACAATCTCCTCAAGCTTCTTGTTTTGCTCTTTCAGCCTTCGGATATTATACTGAATGAGCCCATAAACAATAAATGCTGCAATAATTGCAAAAAATGTATATGCCCACCAGGTTCTATACCAAGGAGGTAAAACTTTAAATACAACCGAAACCTCATTGCTGAGGTCGCCATGAATGTTCTTTGCTACCATCAATAGTTCATACTCTCCCTCTCTAAGGTTAGGAAGCGACACCGTACTTTGGGGCGACCACCGGGAATACTCCTCATCGGTACCTTTAATTCGCCACGAGTATGTTGCTTTAAAGCCATTATCAAAATAGTTGGATGCAAGCTGCACCTCCACGTTATTAAGTGAATACGGAACTACTATTTGCTTCTCTGGCAAAGTAGTATCTCCATACCAGATTATTGAATCGTTTCCTATTGTAATTGAACGGATATTGAGGTCAGGTATAGGATACTCCCTATCCTTTTTGTCGATATTATTTACGATGGCCAACCCATCGTCGCCACCAACAAGTAGTGTCCCATCCTCCTTGTTAATCACATTTAAGCGTCCTAATTCAAGGGTTTTAAATTTATAGCTATCGGGGATGCTATCCTTCATTGAAATTTCGTGAACATGATAATCAAGCACAGAATAGGATAGTAAAGAGTCGTATTGAAATGCTGTAATAGCCTTATCGTTAGAATTCTTTGGGAAGTCAACGATATCAAAATATCCTTTTAAATACGAATAGTCATCAGTGCCATCATCCATCAATTCGTGCAGTTCCTTAGGGCTAACAAAACGCAGCATTCCATTTTGCGATGTGGCAAAAAGAACATTACTGCCTGCCTGATAGGCACAAACCCAATCGGGAGGCAAACCATCCTCTATGCTATACGGTTCATGGTTGTATTCTAAGTTTTCAGATATTGTAATTTGCCATACACCGCTGGTTTTAGAGCCCATCCAAATTTCTGCCTCACGCGTTTTACTATCAAAAACATAGGCAATTCCGTAAGCATCAGTCCTAATGTTGCTCAAACTTAATATGGTTTGCTGCGTTTGCTCATCAATCACGTAAAAACCATTCAATCCGGCAGCAACCATCCAGTCATTTTCCGGAATATAAAGCAACCCTGAAGTGTTAAATCTGTTAATTTGCTTGTAGGAATACCCGTTGTAATACCATAGTCCAACACTTGTTGCAATCCACATCCCGTTAGGTGTTTTTTCTATTGCCCAAACCCCATTAGATATATCTTGATGCTGATTAAAAATCTTTAGTCCATTTGGCTCACTGTAGTATAGCCCCTCGGTGGTTCCTACAAAAAGTTTACCGTTGAATTCTACAGCTAACTGAACGCTACCATATAGCCCAACTGCCTGATTGAATATTGAAAACGGGGAAGTGTACTGAATTCGGGAAACTCCTTTCTGGGTTGCAGCCCAGATGTTGCCGTAGGTATCCTGATCGATATTGAGTACTTCAGAAGATAGCAAGCCCGAGTTAACTGTATAGTTAACAACAAGATTTAGGTTTGAATCGAGAATAAGAACACCTCCGTTGAGTGAATTTAATGCGTAGTTTCCATCATCTAACCGAATTCCACCAATGAGCTCTGCGTCATCAATAAGGGTTTGTAAATCTTGGTTTAATTCTATTTGACTGAACCCTTTGGCGTTCCATTCCCACAAACCTAATTCAAAAGTAACAATTAATCTGGAAGTATCGGAATAGGGCAGTATAGCGAACACCCCAAACTCGCTAAACATATTGCTGCCTGTAATTTTATTGAATTTATTGCCATCAAAAACCAATAATCCACGTTCTCGCTCCCTTACATAAAGGGTATTATCCTCAACAAACGCCAGATGAAAGGATGTTTCTGGCTTGACAATGGTTAAAGCATCATCATGGTATAAAAAGATACCCTCTTCGGCCTGAAAAACTATGGTATCGTTAATGACCAGCACCTTTCGTATAGCCGAAAAGTTGCGCTCCTCCTCAGAAAGTTGCTCCGCTAATGATTTATAGGTTAACCGGCCATTCTCATTGGATTGCAAAAACCCAAAATCGCCATGGCTACCAAGGTAAACAACCCCCTTGTGAGCTTTCACTGAAGTTACAGCAGCTCCCACCCGAACATTAATATACCTCCATGAAACGCCATCATACTGAAGCACCCGTAGAGCTGTGCCTGCATAAATAAAGCCATTATCACATTCTGCTATTGAGTAGGTATTAGCAGGTACGTCATGACCAAACTCACGCGGGGTGAAGTTAGATATTGGCTGGCGAATTAACTGTGCTTGAGAACTACATGCCCAAGCGAAAAGCAAAAGGAGAAGTAAACTTTTTCTCAATATTAAGGTGGTTTTACTATTGATGGTTTTTATTGTAGGTAAATGGGATTACTCTACACTAACGTTAAACTCTTTAGTCAACCATGCCTCAAGGTGCGTACGATCAACCTTACCATAAAAAGAGGTAAGATAGTCGTAAACCTCTGCCAAAACCTGCTCGGCTGGCTGCCCTTTTAACTCGTCAACAATAATTTCCACCTCGGGCTTAAGATCATTGCTGGTAACAAATAGAGGTTCAAAAGTGTTAATAAGGATCGACTCTGGGGTATCATCGGTTTTTTTATGATAATACAAGGAAACCTCCTTAAAGTCTGGATTCTCTATAGGCTTACCATCAACAATAAAAAGCTCATCCCTATCAATAATTAGAACATCATTATTAAAGGACAACTTCTTGTTAATTGTTTCATCATCGTACTCGTATCTAATGAAGAAAAAGCGGTCATCCTCCATGGGAAAGTAATCAGAACCAACCTGTACTTCAATCTTATCAATTACGAGCAATTTGTCTGCGAATATGCTCTGTAGCTCAGCCAATGAGCTAACTGCACCGCTCCGGGCGCTAACTGTACTCATTGCTGGAGCAAAGGCTGCTCTGGAGAAGGCATCGGTAGCATTCTTCTCGGTAAGCACCACCCTTCCTCTCTCAGAGTTAATCATGGCAGCACGGGAATTAGGCCTGCGAAAATCAAAATTATCATCGCTTAGCACCTCTACCCCATTCTCGAGGGTAACATTGGCCTTTGTTGCAATAATTTCACCATTTACAGTAATCACCTTAAAAGGTACCTGCGCATAGGAGAGTACAGAAAAGGCTAAAGTAAGTAATAAAAATACTGTGTTTTTCATGGCTTAAGGTTTAGGTAAATATTTTATTATCAATGGATATAGTAGCAAATATAGTACCATTTATTATAATTTACAAATTATGTAAAGCCTCTCTAATTATTTAGTACTTACACTTACTTCAGTAATACGAATGCAGCCCAGTAGTAGGGATCGTACTTTTGGCGCATTGAATTCTGTGTACTCTCGAATGCTTTATTTAAATCCTTCTGTTGTATTAAATTTGTGTAGAAAACCTCCATAAACTCAGCCGTTTCATTATCGGGCACTTGCCACAAGCTCATAATTAAATGGTTTGAACCTGCCATTTTAAAGGCTCTTTGTAAGCCGTAAACACCCTCGCTTCCTGCAATATCACCTAGGCCTGTTTCACATGCCGACATAACAACGAGCTGATTTTGGCGCAGATCGATGTTAATCACCTCCAGGGCCGTTAATACGCCGTCATCATTAACCTTCACTTTGGCACCATTCCAGTAATCATTAACACCTGCAAATACAAGCCCCGAGCGCATTAGTGGATTCTTATTGTTTACAAAATTATCCATTCCGAATGAGGGAGAGCCTCCTCTAAACTCAACCTCACCCACTTCGGTTGCTTCCTCAATTGTATGCTTTACCAGCTGGGGATCGGGGTAGAAAAACCCATGGGTAGCAATATGAAGCATGTTGCTTTGCGGGGCGTTTGTTTTAAACATATTTTCTGTAGCTAGCGTGTCGGCATATATTGCAACATTGGTCAAATGCTGATTGGCTATACTTTCAATCAAGGTTGCTTCCTCCAGCGTTCCCTGCAAGAACGACCAGGTTTCATTGGCATCGGGATGAGTAGAATATTGTATGCCGCCAAACAGAGCCAATGATGTTTCTGGCGTTAGTTCGAAATCCGATTCTTCAATCAAACGGGCTGTAGTACTAACCATGTTCATTGAGTAATCATCAATAAGGTACCTGTTCTGGCTCCTGCTGATTGCAGCAAAGGAAACCTTATGAAGCAAGCCAGATGGAGAAATATAAATAGTGCTGATATCCTCCAGATGCGGTTCAATTGGCTTCCAAATTAAGTCGTAAAGCTGCGTGTTTAAATCGGTATTTATTCCATACACGCTGTTAATATAGTTGAGACTATTCCCCTCAAACTCACCTAGTATAGGTTCAATAACGCTTTCGTTAAAAAGTTTAATCATTACCGGATTCTCAGATTGCGATGTTGTAACCAAAGCCGCGTAGTAGGTGCTGTCATTCATATTGGTAAAATGCGTGAACTCAATGGCAGCTTCATTATCCTTAAGGCTGCTGCGAACTTCTTCCCAATTCACCCTAATAGATTGCTCAAAGCTGCTAAATTCGGAAGAGGTTCGCACCAGCTTCCGCTCAAGCTCGTTGGCCACCCTCTCAAGTTCCTCAGGATTAGCAGTACGCTGGTCGATTGGCATTGTATATAGGCTGGCAATTTCTTGATTAACATTTATCCATTGCTCATAATCATTAATTAGCTCCTGGTTTTTACTAGACAAAATTGCATTACGCATTGCGGTGCTCGATTTCAACAATAATCCTTTATTCTTTAATAAGTTGTTATAAACATCACGGGTAATCTGGGGGTTTGAATGCATGCGGTTAAGTGCGAAGGAATGAAACCGGTCGAAATCCTCAGAAATGGTTTTAAAATAGAGTTCCTTTTCGCTTTCGGAGAGTATAGAGAAGTTCCGGCTAATGTCGTCATGGTTCATTTCAATAATATTAATGTATGCACCCTCTGCCCACTCGGGAACATTCGTAGCATTGTATGCCCACGCTAACTGCCTGTTGGCCTCTTTTATCAGGTTCATCAAATCTAATCGTTCCGCAATTTCTAAGCTTTTTTTAGCATAATCAATGGCCTCGCTGTAGGAGTTTTGCTCAAGCATAAGAGCCGCTTTACTCCCTAATGCCAGCGCCATACCCTGCTCATCATGAATTTCTGTGCTAATACTTAGGGCCTGATCATAAAATGATTCGGCTTTTGTGAAGTCACCAAGAAAACGATGTACGTTCCCCATGTTCATTAGACTTGCCGCCATCCCCTTCTGATCTTTCGTATCATGCTTAATTGCTATGGACTTTTCATAGTACTCATTGGCCTTGCCATACTCGCCTGATATTTCATAAACTATACCCAAATTGTTATAGCAATAAGATGCGCGGTCTGCATCATCAATATCCAAATAAATAGCAAGAGCCTCCTGATACGACTGGCTGGCCTTCTCAATATCGCCAAGCTGGCGATAAACCACCCCCAGGTTATTTGATACAGCAGCAACGGCCTCCCTGTTGCCAATGCTTTGAGCAATTTCAAACGCTCGTTCGTAATGATTAACTGCTTCAGGCATATTGCCCATCACCTCGCTTATTGCTCCCATAGCATTTAAGCAAGTTATGGCATCGTTCTTTTTATTCTGATTGCTCCAAACATCCAGCGCTTTGGCATAAAATTTAAGCGCTTCGGGGTACTGCATTTGCAGGCGCAAAATATCAGCCTTAGCCTGATGGGTTTTAGCGATACTACTTGCCCCCAGAAATTCCGCCTGATTAATATTTGCCTGAATAAAATCCAAGGCCTGATTATACCTCTGCTCCTCCTGAAAAGTTTTAGCAACCAAAACATTAACTCTTGCCCACTCGCTTATCTTATTATGCTCCTCACAAAGTTCCAATGCGCTGGCAAAATATTCACGAGCCTTAACATAGTTGCCAATAGCAACCTGTATTTCAGCAATGCTTATGTAAGAACTAATTAAGGAATTTACATCAGCGAATTCTTTTCCCACCAACAAGTATCGCTCGTAATACTCCGATGCCTTCTCACTCTCATTAATTGAGGAATGAAGGTAGCTAAGATTAATTAATGCATCCAACTGTTCATCAATACTATTCAACGATTTGGCTAGTTCATAAGTACGTTCCCAACCAGAAATTGCCTCATTAACCTTACTAAGCGCCCCGGCAATAATTGAAAGGTTCGTTTGTGCGGTAAGTTCCATTGCTGGGTCCTTAGGATCTCTCTTGGAGATATCCAGAAGTTGGCCATAATACTTCTCTGCCTCAACAAACTCATTCTGCTTATATGCAATAAACCCAAGGTTGGCAAGGATTGTCCGTTTTGCATTTATATCATTAATACTCTTTGCTACATCTAGAGCATCCTGCCAAAACTCGTAGGCTCTCTCAAATTCCTCTAGCTTTGTGTATAGCATCGCAATATTTTGGATCTCCTCTAGCTTCTCAGATGAATTATCAGAACTGCTTTTTAGAGCCAGAAGCTTCTCAAAAAAATGGGCTGCTTTATGAAGGGAATTAAGATTCGCATTTATTACTCCCAGATTATTTAAGCAGTATGCCATTCCTCTGGTATCGTTTAATTCTTGGTAGTGTCCAAGAGAGTTCTCGAAAAACTCAACGGCCCTTTCATACTGGTTATTTTTAGCGCAAATAACAGCCAGATTGTCGGAGCAGTAAACAGCCAGTTGAGGCAGATCTTGCATTTCCGAAAGTTTTAATGCTACCTCCAATCTTCTAACACTGTTCTCTATACTTGATTGCTGAGCCAAAATAATACCCGATCGGGCAAGAGCAACTGTTACATAATACTTCTCGCCATCTGGCGCATCAATCATCCAGCTATCTAAGGAAACAGAATCATCTAAAATGTTTTGAGGAATAATTAAATTATACCAATACAGCGCGCTGTCTGGAATTTGTGTTTTTTGAAACTCGTCACCCAGCTCAAGCATTACATGCATTCTCGACACTTTATCGGCTCTGGACTTAAGCACGTTTTTTAAACTATCAGCTGAATTTTGAGAAAAAGAACTCATGTTTCCAAAAAGTATGGACACAAAAACAAGGAGCAAGTAACGTTTAACCATTTGTGATTAGCTTTTAGGTGTAAAGCTAATTTAGACAAATTTTTACAAGTATCGATTTATGAAAGTAAAACTTTTGTTTAGTAACTTTTTATTCTATATTTTTGGTATAGTAAATTACATACCGCTATAATAAGCAGACTTTTACACCTTAAAAAATACAACCATACTACTATGCTTAAGGGATTACTTGTTTTGATGCTAACGTTTTCGTTTAGCATTCTATGTGCTCAGGAGCAACCTCCTCAAAAAGTAGGACCATGGGACTTGGTTTCTGGCTTTAGCATTAGTCAGGATGAGAACTACATGGTTATTTCACTTATGGTACTGGGTAAGAAACAACTTTTTGAGACAAAGCTGGAAAATGGTCTTTGGTCGGAACCCAAACCCATTAATACAATTAATAAACATTTTGGCGAAGGTTTTGATGTGAGCGGACCCGCACTAAACTATAATGGTCAACTACTTTTCTTTCATGCCGATTTTAGTAACACTCTGGGTGGATATGATATTTACTACTCAAAACGTAGTTCTGACGGATGGAGTGCTCCTATACACCTTGACGCCACTATAAACACCCCGGAGAATGAGATGCACCCTAGTATAAGCCCTGGACTTGAAAGGATTTTCTTTGCTCGCTCCGCACCAAATCCTGATTTTAAAAAGCCAAGAGGCACCCCTGAGTGCCAAAAATTATTCAGTGCTTACAAAAATCCTGATGGAAGCTGGGGTGCCCCCCTTCCAATGCATGATTTGATCAACAAAGGATGTGAAAAATCAATTAGTGTGGCAATTGATGGTAAAACCATCCTTTTCTCTTCAGTTGATGAAGAAAATCACAAAGAAGGATACAATATTTATTTTACACGCGAAATAATGGAGGACAGCTGGTTACAGCCAACAGTACTTGAAAGTGCAGCATCAGATGGTACAAACATTGCTCCACAAATTGCAGGCAATAATTTATACTTTCTCCGAAAAACATCGGAAAGACGACAGGATTACAGCAGAATATACAAAGTGGAACTCCCAAACCAGGCTACTCCATTAAAAACTTTCACATCAAAGGGAAATATCTTTATTCAAGATACCAAAAAGCCAATTAATGCCAGTTTAACCGTATTTGATCCTACCACCCTAAAAGAGCTTGGGTACTACGAAAGCAATGCAGAAACCGGGGCTTATGAACTCCCTTTGCTAGACGGGAAAAACTACATTGTTGATGTAAGGAACAGCAACTACTCTTTTGCAAGTTTTATGGTTGATTTGAGAGGAAATGACAAGAAACTTGGACCTGAACTAATTGAACTCTTTGATGAAATCAACCTACAACTTACAGTTTACGATAGTGAAACCATTAGACCGCTTGAGGCTGAGGTGAAAGTTCAGGATGCCTCCGATAGCAACATTACCTATAAAGGAGAAATGATTACAGAAGGGCTGTATTCAATATCCCTGCCAATTGGCAGCAAATACATAGTTGAAGGTCGTTCCAATGGATTTGAGAGCAACCAATTCGATTTTGAATTACAAGGCGATGTAATCTTCTCAAGGTTTGAAAGGAACATGGATTTAAAGCCAGTACGTAAACCATTTGAAATTACCGTTTCGGATTCTGAAACAGAGGAAGGTCTGGCTGCTGAGGTACTTATAACTAACCTAAGCCGCGATGAAGTTATTATTTTTAGCGCTGAAGATGTAAAGGATGGTAAAGTATCGGCAATGCTTAGGGAAGGCGACGAGTACGAGTTTACTGTTCGCGGCGCTCAGGGTTACTCCTTTTACAACCAGGTTGTTGATTTAAAAGAGGAAGGATCCGGTGAACTTAAAGCAGAGCTGGTCTCACTAAAAGCAAAAACATCTATCAGGCTTAATAACATTAATTTTGACACCAATTCAGCCGAACTGTCATCTGAATCGTTCCCTGAGCTTAACAGGGTAGTTGAGCTAATTTTCGACAATCCGGACATAACCCTTGAAATATCTGCCCATACTGACAATGTGGGGAATGCTGGCTTTAACATGCTTCTTTCGGAGCGCAGAGCCCAGTCTGTTGTAAACTACCTGCTTGAACACGGAGTGCCTCATGACCAAATAGTTGCCAAAGGTTACGGGCTAACTCAACCTATGGTTCCTAATACATCTGATGAGAACAGGGCGCTAAACAGAAGAGTTGAATTCAAAATTCTTGATGTTGAAGACAAACAGGATGAAGAAAACCTTAGCTCATAAGTAATCCAATGTAACTAGAAAATTTAAAAGTACGACCATGATATCAACAGTAAAAAAACTATGCATAGTTCTTGCTTGCTTTTTAATAATAATTACACCTCAAACATTGCAGTCGCAGGATATAAAATATGACGATATTATTGAGGATATGCATAATATGAATCCTAATCAACGCTACTCCCGGTTCTTCCAATATCAAAATCAGGACCCTCACTTTGCCAACACGTACATTCAGCTTGGTGATGCTTGCGAGAAAATTTTCCGTAATTTAGATCCGCTACGCGAATACGAACAGGTTGAATTCTGGGCAAAAAATGCAATACTCTACTATGGTCTATTCCCTGTTTACATAAAATCAAGAGAAGTTCGTAAAGAGAGGGATTATTACAATAATTTTGATATTAAAACCGAAAACCGAAGATTTGACGATGAGGATGTAATTAGATATACAAAACAAAGAATTGAATACTGCAACAACTATAGGGATTCTGTAAAACTAATATATCTGGCACTAGAAAAATCTAAAGATCATTATAACAATTGCGTTAGAATATTCAATGAGATTAACCAAAAGTACGACAACCTTAACGAGAGCCTTCTGCAAACTAACGATGAGTTTTTAGAAATAGTAGATGAACTAAATGCTGAGTACAATGCTACAATGGAACAATTTGATCAGTATAAAAAACTTATTGAACAATTTCCTCTTGGGAACTATAATCAGGAGTTCGAATTAGCCCCAATACTTACCTTTAGGTTAGATGGATTAACCAATAGCAATTTCCTCGACAATAAGTTCACAATATGGAACTACGGACAATGGGTAAAAGATTTTAAAGAAACGTACAATACTGACATCACATCTATCCGTAAAGAAATTAACTCCATTCAAAGGGTATTCAATAATAATAAACGAAGATTATCTTTGATTCCTAGTGTTAGCGAGGAGGAGGAATTTGAATCATTCGACAATCTGTTCCTTTATCGATTAGGTAAATATGATAGCAACTCGCTTGTTAGAGAGCTCTTTATCTACCTTAACGCACGCCAAAATTACCTTGTTGCAAGAAAGTTGCCGGTTGCGCTCCCTAGCGATAGCTCTTCAGAGCTGATGAACAGGAAACTTCGCTACTATCATAGTTTAGTTGGACAGAAAATGCAATCTGAAATAAAACTCACCGAGTTTAAAAACGCCATCTCCCCCGAGAGGATTATCAGGTTTACAGATTTTTTCCAACAACAGTATCAAGGTCACAATGGGCTAATAAAATTTCACGATGATCAGCAGCAATACCTCTCCCAAACACTGGAAGAGTCTTTCGGCAATCTCAAAACCTACTTTCATAACGAGGAGGCTTATAGAGAGTTGCTGGGTAGTGCCAGCGGATCAAGAGGTGCTCAAGTTCCACTATCGCCGGTAGATAGCGTAATGCTTAGCGCTGGTAATATAACCTACGTTACCCAGAACACAACCTACGTACAAGGTGAGCCATTATATGCTTCAGGTTATATAAACCGTAGGGGTAGCAAACCTCTAGCTTTTATTGCAAAAATTAAACAGACCGATGATGAGAATACGATAGGTTGGATAAGGGAGGTTGGAGCCAAAGGCCGACAGGCCCTGCCTAATGGTGATCAGGCAAAAATTCACCACGGATATGCAGATGGCTGCGCAACAGTAGTCTCAGGTCAAAACAACAATCACTTTGAGAACATACTGGTACAACTCGATGAAACGGGCAAGGAAGTATTCTCAAAAAAACTAGAGAACCCCGGGCAACCCATTTTCCTTAGCTACGATGATATTACAAAGCAATTCATGCTGGCATTCAAAGAAACTCCACCCGACACAGCGGAGCATGCTCCTGCCATAACCTTCTATCAAGCAGACTCGCTGGGGAATACAACATGGGAGATGGTCTATAGTATAAATGGTGAGATTGTAGATATCGTAAAATCGGGAGAAAGTTACCTTGCGGTCGTGAACTATAAAGAAAACAAGGGTAACGATGATAATAGCGACTCAGAAAAATGGTCGGCACAAATCATAAACCTTTCTAATGATGGAAAAATAAGAGACACATACTCTTTCCCATCCACTAACTCTTATCATATTAACAGGGTATTCATAGTTTCGCGTGAGGAACTTAACCTGATTGGTTACGAAGGCGAACCAGACAGCAAGGATGATAACCTAAAATACATTTTAACCTCTCCCAATGGCAATGTAACATTCAGCAACCTTAAATAAATAAAATGCAAGGTACTGTGCTTTATGATAATTTACATTTAACCCGATAACAATAATTGCTGGTTAACTGCCAATTATAATCACATATTGCTATATTTGTGGCCATATTTCATTAGGTAAAAAAGATTGGCATGACAAAAATACTGGTTATAGACGATGAACGAGCAATACGTAACTCGCTAAAAGAAATTTTGGAGTACGAAAAGCATGAGGTTGATGTTGCTGAGGATGGTAACGAAGCATTGGAGCTTTTTCAGAAAACCAACTACGATGTTGTTCTTTGCGACATTAAAATGCCAAAAATGGATGGTATAGAGGTGCTTGAAAAACTACAAGAGCATTCATCCGAAACGCCTGTCATAATGATATCGGGGCATGGAAATATTGATACAGCCGTTGAAGCAATAAAAAAAGGTGCTTTTGATTTTATTGAGAAACCTCTTGACCTTAACCGCGTACTCATAACCATACGTAATGCAACGGATAAAACCACGCTCATAAAAGAAACAAAATTACTAAAGAAGAAAGTTAGCAAAACATTTGATATAGTTGGCGAATCTGAATCAATCAGCAAAGTAAAAGATATGATTGACCGCGTAGCACCAACCGATGCACGGGTTATGATTACAGGGTCAAATGGAACAGGCAAAGAGCTGGTTGCACGATGGTTACATGAAAAAAGTAACCGTGCTGATATGCCATTTGTGGAGGTAAACTGCGCAGCCATTCCATCAGAACTGATTGAAAGCGAACTTTTTGGGCACGAGAAAGGAGCCTTCACCTCTGCTGTAAAGCAGCGCAAGGGCAAGTTTGAGCAGGCCAATGGCGGAACGCTATTCCTTGACGAAATTGGCGACATGAGCCTAAGTGCACAGGCAAAGGTACTTAGAGCCTTGCAGGAGAATAAGGTATCACGGGTTGGTAGCGATAAGGACATTAACGTTGATGTACGAATTGTTGCCGCCACAAACAAGAACCTTCAGGAAGAGATTGAGTCCAATAGGTTTAGGGAGGACCTTTTTCACCGCTTGAGTGTTATCATTATCAAGGTACCTTCACTTAATGAGCGCGTTGAGGACATACCAATACTTGCCGAACATTTTATTAACCTAATATGTGAGGAGCACGGAATTCCATACAAAAGAATTACTCCAGATGCCATTGATGCATTGAAAAACTACAACTGGACTGGCAATATACGTGAGTTTAGAAATGTTATTGAAAGGCTAATAATTCTCTGCGATAAGGAGATTACAGGCAAAGATGTTAACACCTTTGCTCAACCAATTATACAATAGACCTTTTAACTTTTAAAAAAGAAATTAGCCTTAAATTCGTTTGGAGAATCGGCAGATTGCTCCTGAACAAGCTTAACGTCAATCTGATCAATAAAAATATCGGAAAGATAAAGGTAGGGCAAAATGCTCTTAGCATTTTTTATGGCAGGGAAATAAATTACCTCATTGTAAAAGAAGTTCGGATTCTTCTCCAAATACATCTCAGCAATAAGATTTATAATGGTTTTTGCGTCGTGCATGGCAACTATTTATTATCACCTAAACATAATACAAGATATAACCTTTTATCCTCACATGCAATACCTTAAGCAAGGTTTTTTTAGTGATATGAATCATTTTTGTGATTTGCCAACAGGGGAATTCCCCGTAAATTAAAAAGAGCCCGGCTATAATTAGTCAGGCTCTTTAATGTAATTGGGTGGAAGACCGGATTTGAACCGGCGACCTCTGGAACCACAATCCAGCGCTCTAACCAACTGAGCTACATCCACCATTTTGCGGATGCAAATTTAAGTAATTAATATTTCACATACAACACATGCAAAATATTTTTTGGCAAAAATTACAAGTCGGTAATTTGAAAAAAAAATCCCCAGAACTCCTTAGCACTTCAATAATTAAGTTAACTTTTCTTTATAAATATCCCACTCATACCCCCTTGTTTTAGGAATAACCTTAATTGAGTTATCGGCTCTCACTACCTTGGAGCGAGACGGGATCTCGCCAGAAATAACACAACCAGCCCCAATGGTTACCTCATCGCCAATATTTGCACCAGGAAGAATGGAACAGTTTGCACCAATCCATACGTTGCTACCAATGGTAACCCCTTTTTTGGGACCAATCTTTTGATGATTATACTTATCGTGATTCGTTGTAACTACAATCGTATTTGGGGAGATGCCAACGTTATCGCCCATCTTAAGGCCACCAAAAGCATTTATGTAAACCCCCATATTATCACCTGGGTCGCACATAATACCTTTCTTAATATGCTTCCACCCTCGCACTTTGCTCCTAAAATCTACGGGCCAAGGGACACAACGGTTAAATCCCATAATTTTTTGCATAAAAAAATACTGGTACAACAGGCGGTAGTGCTTCATGTACCCAACCCTTGGACGCTTATATTGGGGGTAAAACAATTTTACCAGCCACCTAAAAATTGTTTGGTCGATAAAGAAAACCAACTTCTTCATTTTAATATGTGATTAAAAAATCTTTAAATAGCAAATACTGATCTCCATTAGGAGCATAGGATGAATCGCCCCCGCCCATAAAACATGAGAACAAGAAATGATCTATCATTAAGTGTTTATCCTTTCGAAATTCCAAGGTATTTAGCTCTAGTCCAACAGCGCCATTTAATGCACAATTTACTCTCCCATCGTTTCTGCCAAGGCTATTCATTTCTACTTTAAGATGAATCTCATTCCATGCTCCTCTTTTAAGCCTCAGCAAATCCCCATCGCTTTCAAGAAACCTCTTCTCTCCAAAACGCTCCTTCATATCAGGATAGTATAAATAGGTACACAAATTCCCGTGCTCCTTAAACATGAATCTTACGCTCCAACCATCGTATCCAGTTGGAATCTTTCCACCGGAGTTACCAGTACCACCTGCTAAGCCGGGAAGCTTGCCACCTTTTACAAAATCGAAATTACTGGGCACAAAAACCATAAATTTTAATAGTGCGCTATCAACCGCCTGCCTAAAGGGAACCTTCCAACTGCTTCCAATAAATGGCCCAAAAGTCCCTGATGTTAAGAGACAACGAACTACCATATACGACTCAAAATTTATCACCTCCAGTCTTGGTGCATCGCCTCGGAACAATAAGCGAATGCGTTTTAAATATCCTACAATGAATTTGGCTCCCTTCGCTCCAAAAGCCTTTTTAAGAGATTTTTCCGTCAATAAACCCTGCCTGCATTTTGAAAAATCGCTGAAAAGTTCTGCCATCTCCTTTAAATCCTTTTATAGAATAATTGATAAAATTACTGAATTAATCGAATCGCTGGCAAATTATTTTTTAGATTTGAACATTCAATGGACTTTAACTAATAGTTCACAACCCTAAGTAAGGCTTATTTCAAAAAAGTTAAAAACCAATGGTAAAACTCCTTCTGGATAATACTAAATGGACAGAGCTAAACAGCATCTGGTTTTCTGGCTATATAATAATTAATGATAATTACATTGGTGGCAACGAGGCTATAAACCAAATCGATATTCCAGCTAACTTTAGTGATTTTGCTAATCTTGTTAATACTCTAAACGGAAGATTTTCGGTAATAATGAAGAAAGGCAATGAAACATGGGTGGTTTCGGATAAGCTAAGAAGCATCCCTTTGTTTTTCACTAAAAAGGAGAGAACAACGCTGATAAGCGACAATGTTGAAAATCTTTTCAACAAAAATATTCCCCCATACCCCGAGAGAAAAGCTGTAGATGTTTTTTTAAGGACAGGCTATACGATAAATAACTATTCGCTTATAAAAGATATATTCATCACTGAGCCAGCTGAAATTATTACTTTTAAAAAAGATGGGTGGGAAAAGTTTTACTATCTCACTCACCTTAATCCCAATATTTTAGCCAAGGTTGATGCCAAAAAGAAAGAGAGGCAACTAGAAGAAATTTTACACCAAATCTTCAGTCGCCTTTTTAATGCCTTGGGTTCACGCCCAGTTGTAATTCCGTTATCTGGCGGGTACGATTCAAGGCTTATTACCTACATGGCTAAAAAATACCATAAAGGCAGCATTCAAACTTACACCTACGGTGTTAAAAACAATTGCGAAGTAGCCAACGCAAAAAGAACTGCCGAAATATTGGGGCTAGATTGGCTTTTTATTGAATATAACAAGGAACTTATAGAGGACTTTACCAGCAGCAAAACTTTTAAATCATACTATCGTTACGCTTCAAACTATTCGTCCTTGTTTTGGCTACAAGACTACTTTGCAGTAAAAGAGTTGAAGCATGAAGGGATGATTCCCGAAAACAGCATTTTCATCCCAGGGTTATCAGGCGATGCTATAGCAGGGGTCAGCTTAAGCAAAAAGAAAGTTCCGTTGAATGATACTGCAAATCATATATTTATCGACAATTTCAACCTTATCAACTCTTCAAGAAGCCAAAAAGCATCAATAGCACAGGAGATAAACGAAAGTTGTAACACTGTTGAAACTTATGGTTGGGAAGCACCCTACAAATGGAATATATTTCATAGGCAGGCCAAGTTTGTAGCTAACTCGGCCAGGGTTTACTCTTTTTTTGGCTATAACTACTACCTCCCTTTTTGGGATAACGAATTCTTATTCTTTTTCTTAAGCCTGCCTTATGAACTAAAAGCATTCAAAAAGCTTTACAACGATGTGGTTGAGCAAATATTTAAAGATGATAATTTGCTTTTTGAAAAGGAGCTACAACCATCAATATACTATAGAAAGTTTCAAAGTTTTAAGGATAATGTTAAAACGCTTTTGCCTTCATTACTTGTAAATGCCCTAACTAGCAACAAAAGCCCGTTCTACTACGAAGAAATAACCAAACTCTTGCGTAACGAGCTCGATAAAGAAAAAATGATTCCGCCAAAGCAACCTAACTATTATAATGCATACATTGCCCAATGGTACCTGCAACGCATTTTTAACAACCACACCTCATGAGACTTACCCAAAAATATTACTGTCAAGTTTAAAGAAAATACCAGCGCACCAGTAGCATTGGTAAAACAACCAAACCCCAAGTAACAATAGTTTCAAAAATTACTGGCATCAGCCTTACCTTTGCCATTCTAAGAATAAAAAAGGTAAGAAATGCCCAGTAAAAGAATCCTGTTAACGAGAAAAGCAGCACAGCCATATTTTCTGTTCTAAATAATAGTGCTCCAATTATTAATCCTGATGTTCGAAGCGTTAAAAGGATGATATTTAGCCAAAGGCTTTGCTTTTGCCTATCAAGTACTGTAAATAATTTTGATATTGGCGAACCGGCCAGCACAAAAAGAAGCCATGGGCTCAGCATCTGGGCGAAAATTCCAGACTGCTGCCATTCAACCCCAAAACCAAAGGCAAACAGAATATCACCAAAAACCAGCATTATTGAGAATGGCACCACCCCAATTCTAAACAAGAACCTAAATAGCGAGAGGGTTGTTGCACTCAAAGCATCCTTATCATCTTTCTGCTCTACTGCTTTTTGAAAAAATACCTGTCCCAAAGAGTTTCCAATTAGCATAACAGGTACATTCAGAAACTTTTGAGGTAAAGCGTATAACCCTACTGCTGTCGTTGTAAAAAAGGATTTCAGCAAATAAACAGGCACCTGAACGGAAAACTCATTTACAAGCTGTGCTGGCAGAAGAAATGATGGGAAACGGTAGTATTTACGAGCAATGCTTTTAATCTTTTTAAATGAAAATGCTTTGAACGCTTCTGTAAAACTACTTTTTACTTTTGAAAATTGGTATCCTGCAGCAGTAAGGTGACCAGTAACCATGCCCGGATAAAGCCCCCACGGTAATTTCATAAAACCCAATAGCAACTGGGCCCCTGTCATTATAAAAGCCCTTGCAAGCCTGCCCCTTGCCATTACGCCATACCGCTTCTCTCTGTTTAATCTATAGTTAGTGGAGTTAACAACGCCCTGTAAAAAAATAAAAACCGGTGCTAAAAGCCAAATCCAACCAAAAACATTCTCACTCCATGGTCTAACCAATAGTAGAACAACTATAATAATAATTGCAGAAAATATGGAGAATATTAACGAAAGTAAGCTGGATAACAGCGATAATGAGTTTGCCTCATCATCGTCATCGCTGGTGAGGATGGCAAACTCGTAGGAACCTGTTGCTATAATTGAAGCCAAACCGGCAGTTGACGACAAGAGGGCATAAAGACCAAAATCCTCAGGCGAATATAACCTTGCCAGTATTGGCCCTGCCAAAAAAGGTATAAGCTGCCCAAGTGTAGCCCCTGTAAACAGAGTCAAAAAGTTTTTAAGTAACTCTTTGTTTGGTAAAAGTTTACCTATAATTCTGTTTTTAAAACCCGGCATAGTATATCCATAATGTAATGTCAAAGTTAGAAAAACATGGAATATACGCTTAATAATTATTAAATTGCATAAAAAAACTATGAGTACTGCAGATTTACTAAAAAGAATAGTAAACGAGGTGGCAGGATACCAGAATGGTATCATCTCTGCAAGCATAAACAACCTTGGTGCCGAATATAAAATGAACTACGGCGTTACCATTCCCGAATTAGAGATGATTGCAAAACCACATAAGGGGAATCACGAACTAGCACTTGCTCTTTTTAAAGAGGACGTAAGGGAGTGTAAAATTCTTGCTTCAATGATAGATGACCCCAGTAAGGTAACAGGCGAACAAATTGATGATTGGGCGCAGAGCTTTACTAACCTTGAGCTGGTAGAGCAGGTCTGTAGTAACCTATTCTGGAAATCTACCTATGCCCTATCCCGAAGCATAGAATGGTGTCTTGGTAACGATGAGCTACTCCAAAGGGCAGGCCTAATTATTGCTGCCCGCAGCGCCGATATCCAGGAAGTGAAGGACGTTGTATTTGAGCCTTACATAAACATAATTGAAGGGTACGATGATGAGCAGGTAGCAAAAAACAAGAGCACCATTGCCTTCGCCTTGCGTCAGATTGCCAAACGAAACGATATCTTCAAGCAAAAAGCTATTGAACTGGCAACAAAAATGGCAGAATCGAGCAACGAGCATCAGGCATGGGTTGGGAGCCAGCTTCTATTCGAGCTGAATGGTGATGGCTAAATCTTACACCCAAAAATCATAATGCATCAAACAACAAAGGAAACCTCTTTAAATGCAAAAACTCTTTGAGTCCCCTTTTCAGTTTCAAGTATTAGCTCACCCGAGTTCTTTACCCCAACAATTTTTGCTTTAAACACCTCCCCTTCTGCACGGTAATTGTAGTAGCTGTCCTTTCTGAATAGAATATCGAAATAATCGTCCGAGAGTTTTTCAGGGTTTCCTCCAATCAAACTATTAAAACGCTGATCAAACGCAGCACACAAATCATCAAGAAAGTTCTTAACTGAATATTCTTTTCCCGTTTCAAGCAGTAACGAAGTAGGATTTGGCAAATCCTGTAAAAAATCCTTTTGATTTAAATTAACCCCTAGGCCTACTATTGATGAGTCCAAATAGGGTGAACTAAAACTATTCTCAATAAGGATTCCGCCTATCTTGCAATTATTCACATAAATATCGTTGGGCCACTTAATGGAAACATTTGCCACCTTGGATTTTAGCACATCGCAAACGGCCAATGAGGCCACTTTAGAAAGTAAAAATTGGTTTTGAACTTCTAGGAATGTAGGCCACAAAAGTATGCTACATAGCAAGTTTTTCCCCTGTTCACTCTCCCATGAATTACCCCTTTGCCCTCTACCCTCATCCTGAAAATTAGCAACAACAACCACCCCATGAGTCTCAACATCCTTACTTATAGCATTGGCGTAGTCATTGGTTGAACTAACCTCATCAAGCCAAATTATTTTGCGACCTATCTCTGGATATTTCATAATATTTACCCTTCATTTAAACCTCACAAAAATACAACAAAACATAAAAATAATGCAAGTTTCACACCTTTGCTATTAATGCAATTTATTTTAACTTTGCCATCTAACTATTAAACACATAAACACTATTAATGGCAAAGAGAAAAAAAGAAGCAACCGAATCATTACATAAATGTATAATCGATGCTATACTTGATAAGAAAGGGAATGGAGTTGTTAGCCTAGATTTATCCAAATTACCAAACGCTGTCTGTCAAAACTTCATTATTTGTCACGCCGATTCTTCCAACCAGGTTTCAGCCATAGCAGAGAATATTGAGGAGCAAGTGGAGAGTGAACTTGGCGAAAAAGTTTGGCAAAGAGGTGGTTACGAAAACAGCATTTGGGTTGTTTTAGATTATGTTGATGTAGTTGTACACGTTTTCCAAACCGAATGGCGAGAGTTTTACAGGCTTGAAGAATTGTGGGCCGATGCTAAACGAACCAACTACAGCACAAATGAAAATAAAAACTAGCAAGTTTCTGTTTTGCAAAACAAAACACCTGCTAGTTACGTTTAAAGCAAGTTACTTAATAGTCACACAAAATTAGCATGAAAGAGCAATATAAAGATAAGCAGAAGGAGAATCAGGAGAAGGGGAAAAAAACCGAACAACCATCTGGCGAAAAAAGTGGTGGAAACATAAACTTTGGTGGTAAAAAGTTTAATGTTTATTGGGTTTACCTTTTCATTATTCTTGGAATACTTGGACTACAGTTTTTTTACAGCGCCAAGGAGCCTGTTGAAAGCAACTGGCGTGAGGTTGAATCAGAAATGCTACAGCAGGGCGATGTAGAGAAACTGGTTGTAGTCCGCAACCTTGGCAAAGTTGAGGTTTACCTCAAACAAAAGAGTTTAAGTAATTACACCGACAAGCTGGGCGAGGATGCCCAAAACGTTAACAGAGAAGGCCCTCACTTCTTCTTTACCATTGGGTCAATGGACTCATTCTCAAGACAACTTGAGGAGGCGCAAGAGAACTTCCCCGAAAAGGTTTACCCCGATTTTGAGGATAGGCCAAATTATTTTGGAGAAATAATAACCTGGCTACTTCCCATTCTTATACTTGTTGGTGTATGGCTATTTATTTTCCGAAGAATTAGCAAGGGAGCAGGTGGCGGTGCAGGTGGCCCAGGGAACATTTTTTCCGTTGGAAAATCGAAAGCTCAACTCTTTGACAAGGAATCGAACATTAAAATCGACTTTAAGGATGTTGCCGGTTTAGAGGAGGCCAAGGTTGAGATAATGGAGATTGTTGACTTCCTTAAAAGTCCAAAAAAATACACCGACCTTGGTGGTAAAATCCCCAAGGGTGTTCTGCTGGTTGGCCCTCCTGGCACAGGAAAAACACTACTTGCAAGAGCCGTTGCTGGTGAAGCCGATGTTCCATTCTTTAGCATGTCGGGCTCCGATTTTGTTGAGATGTTTGTAGGGGTAGGCGCTTCACGTGTTCGCGACCTGTTTAAGCAGGCCAAAGATAAGGCCCCGTGTATCGTTTTTATTGACGAGATTGATGCGATTGGGAGAGCACGGGGAAAAAATGCCAACTTCTCATCGAACGATGAGCGGGAGAATACCCTTAACCAGCTCCTGACCGAAATGGATGGTTTTGCATCAAACCAAGGTGTAATAATACTTGCAGCAACAAACCGTGCCGATATTCTGGACAGAGCACTTCTGCGTGCCGGTAGATTCGACCGCCAAATTCATGTGGAGTTGCCAGATTACAAAGAGCGTAAAGAAATATTTAAGGTGCATCTTATCCCTCTTAAAATTGATGAGAACTTCAGCATAGATTTTTTGGCTAAACAAACCCCTGGCTTCTCTGGCGCAGATATTGCCAATGTTTGTAACGAGGCAGCCCTAATCGCGGCTCGTAAAAGCAAGCCATTGGTTGAGAAGCAAGACTTTCTGGATGCCATAGACCGTATTATTGGTGGCCTTGAGAAGAAAAGTAAAATAATATCTAAGGAGGAGAGGCAAACAATAGCTTACCACGAATCTGGCCATGCAACCGTTAGCTGGTTGCTGGAACATGCCAACCCTCTGTTAAAAGTATCAATTATTCCTCGCGGAAGATCGTTAGGTGCAGCATGGTATTTACCGGAAGAGCGACAACTTACCACAACCGAGCAGCTGCTTGACGAAATGAGCTCCGCGCTAGGAGGAAGAGCGGCTGAGGATTTAATTTTTAACAAAATATCAACTGGCGCACTAAACGATCTGGAAAAAGTTACTAAGCAAGCTTATGCCATGATTGCCTACTTTGGTATGGGTAAGGATATTAAGAATATCAGTTTTTACGATTCTACTGGCCAAAGCGAGTATTCATTCTCAAAACCCTACAGCGAGAGAACTGCTGAGCTGATAGATAAAGAGGTTGCCACTTTAATCGATAATGCTTACCTTAGAGCAAAAGATATTCTAAAAAAGAACAAGGAGGGTCTAACCAAACTTGCCGAGTTGTTACTTGAACGTGAGATTATATTTAGTGAGGATTTAGAGAAGATTTTTGGCCCTCGCAAATCCCATACACGGTCAGAAGAGCTTGTAGCCGCCATAGAAGCAAATGGTAATAAAGAGGAATCTGAAAAAAAGCAAGAAGAAGACGACCCTAGTAAAAAAAGGGGATCTGGTGATAAAACAAAATCCAACTAATTAATCTGACATGGACAAGAAAGATTGGTCAATGGTTTTTACAACCAACGTGCCCTACCAGGCAGAAATTGCAAAGCAGATGCTTGGAAATAATGGGATAGAAGCAATTATTGTTGATAAGCAGGATTCTGCATACCCTTCCATTGGTGAGGCTGAAATTTATGTGGCTAAAAAATGGGAAGAAAAAGCTAAAAAGCTAATTCAAGACTTAAGTTTTGAGTAATTTTCTGACACGAACCATTAGCGGAACACTATTTGTTGTTGCTATTTTAGGCTCTATAATCCTGGGGCGCTTTAGTTTTTTTGTGCTATTTCTGCTACTTATGGTTGCCACTCTTCATGAGTTTTATAGGATTTCCTTTAAGGCAAGGCTCCGTCCACAATACTTTTATGGAATCACTTTGGGAGTTATGCTCTTTGCAATTTGCTACTTGCATGCAATTGGCAAGCTAGGATCTTACGTTTTTCTAGGATTCCTGCCGTTGCTAATAAGCATATTTATTATTGAACTTTACAGGAATCGCCAGAAACCCATTCACAATATCGCATCAACACTCTTAGGAATTTTTTACATAGCGTTCCCGTTTGCACTACTCAACTACTTTGCCCTTAGCTACGCTTCATATAGCATAGGCTACAAAACCAGCATACTTATTGGTTTTTTTGTGTTAACATGGGCTAACGATTCGGGGGCATACGCCTTTGGCGTTAGCCTTGGGCGAAATAAACTTTTTCCAAAAGTTTCACCTAAAAAATCGTGGGAAGGGCTAATTGGTGGCATCTTCACAACAATGCTAGCTGCATGGATCCTTTCACTATTTTACTTTGAGGTATCTCGCTTTCACTGGCTAACCATAGGATTAATTGTTGCAATAATGAGCGTATTTGGTGATCTTGTAGCATCCATGTTCAAACGCAGCGTTGGCGTTAAGGACTCAGGTAAGTTTTTACCCGGACATGGAGGAATGCTCGACAGGTTTGACTGCATGCTCCTATCTGTACCCGTTGTGTTTGTTTATCTAGAAATGATGATGCTAATTTAAATCGCAATGTAATACTTTATTATCAATTTATCAACTTTAAAAAAATGCGAATTCATAAGGAGGGTTATAAAATACTAACCATTTCATTAATGCTTTTTACCGTAATTTTTGCGTTAAGCTGGTTTGCAATGGGGCCAATTGCCCTAATCATATCAATTGCTATCCTGCTGCCACTATACATCTTTATGCTTCGTTTCTTCAGGGTTCCATCCAGAACAATTAGCGTTGATGAGGACAAAATCCTATCGCCATGCGATGGGAAGGTTGTTGCCATTGAGGAGGTTTACGAATCGGAGTACCTTAACAGCAAGTGCATTCAGATATCGGTCTTCATGTCGGTTTGGAATGTACATATTAACTGGTACCCTGTAGGTGGCAAGGTAGCTTATTCAAAGTATCATCCCGGCAAATTTTTGGTTGCCTGGGAACCAAAATCATCCACCCTAAACGAACGTACCACCGTTGCCGTTGAAAGTAACAACGGGGCGAAGGTGCTTTTCAGACAGATTGCTGGCTTTGTTGCTCGCAGAATAATTTGCACAGCAAAAGTTGGTAACAACGTAAAGCAGGCTGATGAAGTTGGATTTATTAAGTTTGGCTCCAGAGTTGATGTTCTGCTACCACTATCAGCAAAAGTTAAGGTTGAGTTAAATCAGAAGGTTACAGGCACACAATCGGTACTGGCTGTGTTACAAAACTAAAAGCATCCTACCTTTCAACTACTACGTAAAACCTTAAATACTTTTTAATGGAACTATGAAAAGAGTTTTACTTTATTTTGTTTTATCCCTAGCAATTTCATCCCAAAACAATATTTCCTTTGCTCAAACCGAACTTGATGAGAGAGCAGTAATTAGATTCGACGAAGGGCTGGGATTCCATGCACCCGATACCTGCTTTGGATTAAACTTAAGATTCCGTATGCAGAACCGCATTGGCCTATCAACCTTTTCTGAGAGCGACCTTGGTATAGACGAGGTTGATGCCCGCATACGCAGGCTTCGCCTTAGGCTCGACGGATACACAACCAACCAGAAGCTTACCTACTACATACAACTATCGTTTGCCAGAAGCGATTTGGACTGGGATAATTCAGGCGTACCGAATATTATTCGCGATGCTATGGTTTACTATAACTTCAATCCTAACTTTTACATTGGTTTTGGTCAGGGGAAACTTCCCGGAAACAGGCAGCGAATTATTTCATCGGGTGAGCAGCAGTTTACAGACAGGTCAATGGTGAACTCAACTTTCAATATTGATAGGGATTTTGGGGTAATGGCCTACTACTCAAACAGCATTGGCGAAATGGCCTATAATCTTAAGGGGGCAATTACCGGAGGTGAAGGACGTAACGCACGTGCATCGGACAATGGGTTGGCGTACACAGGTCGTATTGAACTCCTGCCTTTCGGCAGATTTACCAATAATGGCGATTTCTCAGAGGGAGACCAGTTCCATGAGCCAACGCCAAAACTATCAGTTGCTGGTGGATACAGTTTTAACCACAAAGCGCAGCGGGCAGGAGGACAACGAGGCGATTTTCTGAACGAGCAGCGCGATATTGAAACATGGTACATAGATGCACTAATAAAGTACAGAGGATGGGCATTATACTCAGAATACATGAACAGGTACACAGATAACCCCGTTACCCTGCCTCCCTTCCCCCTGTCAACTGGCCCTGTTTACGTTTATAACGGCAATGGATTCCTTACGCAACTTAGCTACCATTTTAAGAACAATTTTGAGATAGGAACCCGCTACACTAAAGTTAACCCTAGTGAATCTTCTCTATGTACGAATCGGCCATTAACGAATACACCCTGGGCATTACGAAGTACTTATACAAACATAGGGTGAAGCTACAAAGCAACCTTATGTACCAGCAGCGGGAGGGCACAAACGACCGTTGGGTTTTCCATTTTCAGATAGAACT